>JBJXGC010000067.1:0-9258 GCA_046154545.1 Dehalococcoidia bacterium
GGCCTCGTTGTCGTCGATATCGCGCCAGACGTGAACCCGGAGGGTCGCGACCGCATCCTCGGCTTCATGCTTGGCCGCGAATCGTTCGCCTCGCTGGAGGAAGTCGTCGATTACGCCCACGTCTACAACCCGCGGCGGACGAAAGAGGCGCTGCGGGCGACGCTCCCGCACAACCTGCGCCACCTGCCGGATGGCCGTCTGCGCTGGAAGTGGGACCCGGCCTGCTTCAACTTCCCGCGGGAGGGCGAGGAGACGCGCGGCGGGCGCTTCGGCATGGACGACCTCTGGGATGCGGCTGCCCGGATCCCCTGCCCGGCGCTCGTGGTCCACGGCCTGGAGAGCGACATCCTCACCGAGGAGGTCGGCCAAAAGCTCGCCGCCATCATCCCCCACGGGCGCTACGTCGCAGTCGCCGGCTCGGGCCACTCCGTCCAGGGCGACAACCCACATAGCCTGAGCGACGCGATCGAGCGGCTGTTGACGGAAATCGATTACTGAGGTGGATGCCCTGTATTGGCAGCCGGGCGACCAGATCGTCGTGCGGGACGTGCGCAATGGGGTCGTCCGCGCGGCACTCCCCGTCACCGTCGTCGCCGATGCGCCCGAGCGAGTGATCTACTACTTGGCGGATGGGGCGACCTTCTACAACGGGGCCGTCGCGCGCTACACGCCGGACTACGACATCAACGGTAACGACCTCAAGCCGGACACCTTTCGAGACTACGCGTACCTGGATATTCGCCGGCCGGCCGACGGCTTCGCCATCCGCGCAGTCTGGCGAGGGGGTGTGTTCAGCTATTGGCGAGTGAACCTCGAGTCCGCCCTGGCGCGCACGCGTCTCGGCTTCGACTCTCTCGACTACTTCCTGGACATGATCATCGCCCCGGACCTCGTGACATGGGCGTGGAAAGACGAGGACGAGTTCGCCCTCGCCGTCGCGAACGGCTGGTTTAGCGACTCCGAAGCTACCGCCATCCGGGCTGAGGGTCTCCGGGCGGTGGACATGGCACGCCGCGGCGCGCCGCCGTTCAACGAGGGCTGGGAGCGCTGGCGCCCGGACCCTTCGTGGCCGATCCCGGTGCTGCCAGACGGTTGGGACGTGGCATGACCGCGAGATCGCCTGGGGCAACGCAGTGACCGAGTTCTGGCAGCCCGGAGATGTGGTTGCATTTCGCGACATCCGCGGAGGCAGGGTCGGGGCCGCCACTCCCATGCGGGTGCTGGAAGACGGCCCCGAGCGGCTTGTGCTCTACCTTGCAGAGGGGTGCAAGTTCTACGTCGCTGCCCGGGAAGATGGCACGCTCGTGAAGGATGGCGCGGAATGGGCCAGTCTCAGGCAGCTCACCTACACCGGCCTGTACTGCGTGTTCTTCGTCTACCCCGGGGACGGCTTCGCGATCAGGGCCACCTGGACAGGGGAGCCACGGACGTTCACGCACTGGTACATCAACCTGCAGCAAGCGATCCAGCGTTCGGCGGTCGGCGTGAGCACCTCAGACGAGGTCCTCGACGTGATCATCGAACCTGACCGCGAAACCTGGGCCTGGAAGGACGAGGTCGCCTTTGAGGCCGCCGTCCGGGACGGCCGGTTCGCCGGGCCCGAAGCTGCCGCCATCCGCGCTGAGGGCCTCCGCGCCGTCGAAATGGCCCGCCGCGGCGAGCCGCCGTTCAACGAGGGCTGGGAGCGCTGGACGCCGGACCTATCGTGGCCGATACCGGTGCTGCCCGAAGGCTGGGACGTGGCGTGACTACCAGATGACCCGAATCCGCGGGAACCGCGCCATCGCTGCATCCCGGGTGACGATCGGCAGGCCGTAATGGAGCGCCGTGGCAACGATGATGCAGTCGGCCGGATCGCGATTGAGGAGTTCCCGGACTTCCACGGAGCGGATCGACACCTCAAGGTCGAGCGGGAGCAGCTCGACTTTCCAGTGGGACAGCGCCAAACGCATCCACTCGCGTATCGGCCGGTCGAGTTCAAGTTTCCCCTTCTTGGCCTTGATGGCGATCTCCCAGGGAGTGATCGCCGAAACCAGGAGACGGTCGGCGTCCTCGATGGCCTTCGCCGCTGCGACAGATAGCTTGCTTCGAGCGGACGCGTGTGCCAGATGAAGGAATGGGTGTCCAACACCATCAGTCGTCGTCCAGGTCACCCGGCCAGGGCTCGTTCTCAGGCCCGATGAGGTCCTCGTCATTACGCCAACGAACCGAGCCCTCGAGTTGGCTGTAGGGGTCGTTGCGCTCTTCCGCCTTGATCCGGACCATCGGGCGCCCGCGCTTCGTCACAACGATCTCGTCGCCACTCGCCGCCACTTCATCCATTAGCGCAAGGCACTTTGCCTTAAACTCGCCAGCGGGAATCGTTCGCACACTCACGGTGATCCTCCAACAGAAGCCTGGTTCGCGGAGATGATGTCATCGTTGTCCGCGGTCATTTCGAACTCCGGCGTCCGCCCCACGACATCTTCCTCGTCCGTCCAGGGGCCGCCCCGACGAGCGTTCGCCAATCCCGCGGCTGCCACCACTCGGGGTGGGGCTCCCACGCGTCTTCCGCCTCGTGCAATATGGAGCCCCGCAGGTCAGGCACGCTCATGGTCACAGCGTATGGTCAGGACGAGCGGCCCGTCAACGGATTGCCGTCTGCGGGACCCGGCGCGCCCGCTACCCTTCCTCGTCGAGCCCGGCATCTCGCAGGCGGCGTGTCACCGCGACCGGATATGCCGCGGACTACGGCGCCCGCACGGCGGCAACGTCCGCGGCCTGGGCGAACAAGGGCTTCGTGGCATGCTCCACCGCCTCGAAGAAGGGACCGGGGTAGACACCGATCGCGACCACGCCAAGCATCAACACGCCCGCCACTCCGAAAAGGAGTGGCGGCACGCGGAAGCGCTGCACCCCCACGGGGTCGAAGAGGAACATCTGGCGCATGACCTGAAGGTAGTAGTAGAGGCTCACGAAGCTGTTCGCGACCGCGAGGCCAACCAGCCAGAGGAGCCCGTCCGTCGTCGAAGCCTGGAACATGAAGAGTTTCGTGGCGAAGCCGGCGAAGAAGGGGAGGCCGGCGAACGAGAACAACGACGCGGTGATGACGAGGGCGAGGAACGGCTGGGTCTCGGCGAGACCGCGCAGCCCCTCAATGTCGTCGCGCCCGGTCTTGTTGTAGTAGGCGATGAGGGCGGCGAAGAGGGCGAGGGTGGAGATGATGTAGCCCATCATATGGAGCAAGAGAGCGGACGAGGCGTCCCGGCCGGTGGTGGCGTCGCCGTAGCCGATCGCCGCGATGACGATGAGCATGTAGCCCACCTGGCCGATCGAACTGTAGGCGACGAGCCGTTTGAGGTTCGTCTGCTGGATCGCCATGAGATTGCCGAGGACCATCGTCACGGCCGCCAGGAGGGCGATGGCCCAGCGCCATTCGACCGCATCGACCTGTATCGCGGTGGAGAAGAAGCGGAGGATGAGGGCGAACCCCGCCGCCTTCGAGAGCGTCGAGAGGAAGGCGGTGATGGGCAGCGGCGCCCCCTGGTATGCGTCGGGCGACCACATGTGGAACGGGGTCGCGGCGACCTTGAAGCCCACGCCGGCGATGATCAGCATGAAGCCGACGATGACGGCCGGGTCGGTGCCGCCAGGGCGTTCGGCGAGGGCGGCGGCGATGCCCTCGTAGGAGGTGGTGTGGGTGACGCCGTAGATGAGGCTGATACCGTAGAGGAGCATCGCGCTGGAGAAGGCACCGAGGAGGATGTACTTCAGGCTCGCCTCGCTGCTGAGGACATCGCGCTTGAGGTAGCCGACGAGGATGTAGAGGCAGAAGCTCAGCAGTTCGAGCGAGATGTAAGCGGTGATCAGCTCGTGAGAGGAGGCCATGAGGACGGCGCCACAGCCGGCCAGGAGGAGGAGCCCGTAGTACTCGCCCGCTGATTTCACGCGATCCTTCATGTACGACGCGGAGAGCAGGGCCGTGACCCCGACCACTCCCGCCGCAACGAAGCGGAAGAAGTGGGTGAACCCGTCGGTGAAGAGGACGTTCTGGAAGTCACGCGGGTCTCTATCAAGGTAGAAAGCGGTAGCAACGGCCCAGGCGATCGCGGCCGCTGCGGTCAGGTAGGCGAGCAGGTCACGCCGCATCTTCGGAAAGAAGATCTCGAGGGCGATGATGCCGAGGGCCGACACGGCGGCGATGTACTCAGGGACGAAGACCGAATATGGAGGTCGCATATCAGCCGATGACCCCCGGGATCTGGATGACCGTGGCGCTGACGCGGTCGGTGAACGGCGCCCACCAGACGCCCATCACAACGATCGAGATGATGAGCGTCCCGCCCGCCATGAACTCGAGGGGCGTGAGGTCGTGGAGGTCCTTCCAGCGGACGTTGAAGGGGCCGAAAAAGACGAGCGCGAACATGCGGAGCATGTAGGCGGCCGCGAGGGCCGCCGCGAAGATGGCCAGGCCACCGAAGTAGGGATACGCCTGGAAGGTGCCCCAGAAGATGTGGAACTCGGCGGTAAACCCGGAGAGGCCTGGCAGGCCGACATTCGCCAGCCCGGCAATCGAATAGAACACCACCCAGACCGGCATGACCTTTGTGATACCGCCGAAATCCCGGAGGTCACGGGTGTGGGCCTGGTCGTAAAGGGCGCCAATCATAAGGAAGACGAGGGCCGTCATCACTCCGTGGCTGAACATCTGGAGCACTGCGCCGGTGATCCCGATCTGGTTCATCGTCGCGAGGCCCATGAGGACGTACCCCATGTGGCTGACGGAGCTGTAGCCGGAGATCAGCTTGAAGTCGCGCTGCGTAAGGGCGGCGGTGGCGCCGTAGAGGGCGCCAATGAGGCCGAGGACCATGAGGGCGGGCATCCAGAAATCGGCGCCGGCCGGGAGGAGCTGGATGCCGAGGCGGATGATGCCGAAGGCGCCCAGCTTCATGAGGACGCCGGCGTGGACCATTGAGACGGCCGTGGGGGCCGACATGTGACCGTCAGGCGACCACGTATGGAAGGGCCAGAGCGCGGCCAGGACGCCACAGCCGACGACGAAGAAGGGGAAGAAGATCTTCTGGAAGTTCTCGTCAAGGACACCGGATTCGCCGAGGGCCCAGAGCGTCGGCAGGTCGAAGGTGCGGACGCCGGCCTGGCTCGCCTCGTGGAAGACGGCGAAGATGCCGATCCAGATGAGCACGGAGCCGGCGACGAGCATCATCGTCAGCTTCATCGCGCCGTACTCTTTGCGCGTCGAACCCCAGACGCCGATCAGCAGATACAGCGGCACCACGGCGAGTTCGTAGAAGAAGAACCAGAAGAAGAGGTCGAGCGAGAAGAAGGTGCCATAGACGCCGGCGACCAGCACCCAGAAGAGGATGAAGAAGTCCTTGGGGCGGAAGTCAAGCTTCCAGGCGGCGAGCGTCGCGGCAAAGGCGACGACGCCGTTTAACAGCACCAGGAGGGCCGAGATGCCGTCCACGCCAAGGCGCAGGGAGATGCCATTCTCCCCCAGGAAGGCCGTGTTCTCGACCCAGGGCCAGCGGAGGTTCATCTGGATCTGACCGCCTTCACCTACCTGGTAGGCGGTGAAGATGTAGATCGAAAGGCCGAGCATCAAGGTCGCGAAGATGAGCGACGTGTAGCGAATGACCATTTTCTGGCCAGAGGGGATGAAGAGGATGATGGCGGCCGCCAGGAGCGGCATGGCCAGCGTCGACAGCACGACGTATCCCTGGGCCTCGTCATACGACATGCGTTAGCCCCTCACCACGAGCCCGGCAACCGCGAGCCCGATGACGCCGACGGCGATGGCCATGGCGTAGTTCGGGACGCGGCCCGTCTGGAGATACTTCAATACCGAACCCGTGTAGCCGGTGATCTGGGCGGAGCCATCCACCCCGGTGTCGTTTACGACGTACCGGTCGAACCAGGAGACGACGTAGCTGAACCCGAGGACCACCCTGTCGATGCCGTACTGGTAGAGCTCGTCGAAGTAGAACTTGTTCTTGAGCATGTCGTAGATGCCGGGGTGGAACTCGGCGAGACGGGTCGAGCGCACGGTCGAGTTGCCCCAGTACATCCAGGCGGCTGCGAAAATACCGGCCAGGGAGATGGCGATCGAACCACCAGCCATCGCCCAATCGATGTGGTAGTAGTGTGGCTCGTGCTGGAAGACGAACTCCGTGAAGCCGCCGGGGAACCCGAGCGCCTTTCCCACCCCATGGAAGACGACGAGGCCGGAGAGGGCCGCAAGCACGCCAAGGAAGATGAGCGGGCCAGTCATGGCGAAACCGGACTCGCGGGTGTGGTCGTAGACGTGCTGATCCTTCGGGGCGCCCATGAAGGTCCGGATGAAGAGCCGGGTGGTGTAGAACGCCGTCATCACGGCCGCCAGGCCGAGCAGCACGAGCACCCAACCACCAGACCACGACTGGGTGGCGAGGAGGATCTCGTCCTTGCTCCAGAAGCCGGCGAGCGGGAAGACCCCGGCGAGGGCGAGTGAGCCGACGAAGAAGGTGGTACCGGTGATCGGCATCTTCCGCCAGAGACCGCCGAGTTTGTCCATCTCCTGGTTGTGGTGCGTCGCGTGGATGACCGAGCCACTTCCCAGGAAGAGGAGCGCCTTGAAGAAGGCGTGGGTCATGAGGTGGAACATCGCGGCGTCGCGATGGCCGGAGCCCAGGGCGACGAACATGAAGCCGAGCTGGCCGACCGTGGAGTAGGCCAGCACCTTCTTGATGTCCGTCTGGGCGAGGGCGATGAAGCCGGTGAGCAACGCCGTGACGAGGCCGACCACGGTGATAAGCAGCGGCATGCCGTTGGTCACTTCGATGGCGGGCAGCATGCGGGCGACGAGATAGACCCCGGCGACGACCATTGTGGCGGCGTGGATGAGGGCGCTGACCGGGGTCGGGCCCTCCATGGCGTCCGGGAGCCAGGTGTGGAACGGGACCTGGGCGCTCTTTCCCATACAGCCGAGGAACATGAAGAAGAACGAGATGAACAGGTAGTGCTGGCCCATCTCACCGTTCTGAGCAGCTTCGATGATCCCCTGGATGTCGAAGGTCCCGGCGCCGTAATAGAGCATGATCACGGAGATGAAGAAACCGACGTCGCCAACGCGGGTGGTGATGAACGCTTTCTTGGCGGCCTCAGCGGCGCTGCGTTTCTCCCAGTAGAAGCCGATGAGCAAGAACGAACAGACACCAACCAGCTCCCACGAGATGAGGACGAGCAGCAGGTTGTCGGCGAGGACGAGCATGAGCATCGCCGCGACGAAGAGCTGGAGGACGGCGAAGAACCAGTAATAGCGCGGCTCGCCCTTCATGTAGCCCACAGAGAAGAGGTTCACCATGAGGGCAACGGTGGTGATCACGCCGATCATGACGATAGTCACCGGATCGACGTAGATCCCCATCCGCAGGACAAACGAGCCGATCGAACTCCATTCGAAGCTGTTCACCCATGCCGGGAACTCTTCCGCCTCAGGACCGTGCAATCCGAAGCCGCCACCGATGCCGCCCCGGTGGGCGAGAAAGTTGGCGGCGACGAAAAGCATGAGGACGAAGGCCGTACCGGTCGCGGCGATGCCGAGGTAATCGCCACCCCGTGGCAAATAGCGGCCAAAGAGCGCGAGCACAACGAACATACCCGCGGGAATGGCCGCGAGTAACCAGGCATGTTCGGTGATGGTCATCGGTGCGATTCGCCCCTTACCACTTGAGGATGGCGGCTTCGTCCACATTCGCCGTAGAACGAAGCCGGAATAGGCGGATGACGATGGCCAGCGCAAGGCCAACTTCTGCCGCGGCGACGGTGATGATGAATACCGCGAACACCGCGCCGGTAATCGCGTTCGGATCGAGATAGGCGGAGAATGCGATGAAGTTCATGCTCACCGCATTCAGCATCAGCTCCACGCTCATGAGCACGAGGACGGCATTACGGCGGGATAGGACTCCGTACACGCCCAGCGAGAAGATGATGGCACTGAGGACGAGATAGTTTTCGAGAGGGACCATCGTTACTCTCCGTCCTCCTGGCGCGCGAGGATGATGGCTCCCACCAGGGCTACCAGCAAGAGCACGGAGGCGAGGATGAAGGCCGCCCCGAAGTCCACGAACAGCCGCTGGCTGATGAGTTCGGTGAACGTCGCGCTGTCGATCGTGGGCCGGTCCGTCACGTCCCCGGGCCAGTCCGTGCCGACAGCGACACCGATCAGGATCGCCAGCAAGCCCCCGCCCACGAGCACGGCGAACGGCGCCTGGGGCCCGTTTATGCGCTCTCCCGGGCGGATCCGGGTGACCATCAGGGCGAGGAGGATGAGGACCGTCACCGCGCCGCCGTAGATCAGGAACTGGACCAGCGCCAGGAACTCGACGGTGAGGAAGACGTACATCGCCCCGACGCCACCAAGGCTGAGGATGAGGAAGATGGCCGAGTGGATCACCGAGCGCGAGAAGACCACGCCGGCCGAAACACCAACGATCGCGACGGCGAAGAACCACCAGAGGACTTCGGTGGCCATCAGGCACCCCCCGCCAGGGGGCTGCCGAGTTCACGAAGGGTCGCCATCACATCGTCCGGGATGGCCTGGCCGGCTTCGGTGGCCTCTTTCGCCCTGCGTTCCGCCCGCATCCGCCGGGCACGTACCTTCTCGTACGAGTTCGGGTCGCCCTTGGGGCCGGTGCCGATACCGGGGGGGAAGACCATCGAGCCGTCTGCCGCCGGTGCGGGCCCACCGCCGGCCGCCACCGCGACGGGAGCACCGGCCGGGGCGGCCATAGTCGCCCAGATGGAACCACCGGGAGCGAGGTCGGAGCCGAGGTCGAAGAGGTTCTTCGCCACGTCCTCAGGGATGGCCTCGCCCTTTTCGGTGAGCTCCTTAAACTGGCGCTCGGCCCGCATCCGCCGGGCGCGCACCTTCTCCATCGAGTTGGGGTCGCCCTTGGGCCCGTCGCCGACGCCCGGCGGGAAGCGCATGGAGCCGTCAGCGTTCGTGCCGGTGAGGGGCACGCCCGCCGCGGCCGCCGCCGCGCCGCCGGCCGGGCCCGCGAGTGTGGCCCAGATCGTGCCGCCCGGCGCGAGGTCGGAGCCGAGGTCGAAGAGGTTCTTGGTCACCTCATCGGGGATGGCCTCGCCCTTTGCCGTGAGTTCGTTGAACTGGCGCTCGGCCCGCATCCGGCGGGCGCGCACTTTCTCGGGGGAGTTCGGGTCGCCCTTGGGGCCGTCGCCCACACCGGGCGGGAAGCGCATGGAGCCGTCCGGGTTCGT
>JBJXGC010000074.1:0-12547 GCA_046154545.1 Dehalococcoidia bacterium
GGGTGATATCCAGGACGCAATCCAATTCGACACGGGTACCGGCGTCGAAGAGCCAGAAGCGGGCCGATACCACCGGCAGCCCGGTGGCCCGCTCAAACTTGCCGACAATCACGAGCGCGGAGGGATCGGCGCCGCGATCGCTGTAGCGGGGACGTTGAGCAGGCCCTGACGACGCAACTGCTCGTGCAACTGCTCGATCTGAGCAGCGTGTGCTACGACCTGACAGCCAATCACGGCGACGTACTCCCCAGGGTACACAGCCCGGGCGTCCTCAGCCCGCACCATGTTCCTACCGAAGCTACGCATCACGGCCGCAGACTCTTCGGCCGTGCCGAAGAGGGCGTCGAGCAGCTCGGGCGTGAGCATCTCGCGGGTGAACTGCTTGCCGTCGAGGCCGGCGGGCGGAAGCTTTGCCATTGCTCCAGTTTATCACGCCGCATTGCCGCCAATGATGCCCGGTGAGCCCCACCCGGGTAGAATCGGCGGCGATGGACTTTGGCCTCGTAGCGACTAATCAGGCCTGGCTCGATGACGGCGCGCTGGCCGCCATCGACGCCTCGCGCTTCGCGTCGCTCCACGTTGTCGATCACCCGGCCTTCCCCAACCCGGACGCCTGGACCTGGCTGGCATACGCCGCGGCACGGACGACGCGTATCCGGCTGGGCACACACGTCACAGGGGTGCCCTTTCATCACCCCCAGAACCTCGCCCGGCAGGTGGCTACGGTCGATGTCCTCAGCGGCGGACGGACGACCGTCGGCATCGGCACCGGCTACGAACACAGCGACTTCCACCCCTACGGCTACGTGATGCTCTCCTTCGCCGGACGAGTCGAGTTGCTGGAAGAGACAGTCACGATCATGAAGTCGCTCTGGACGGAGGAGAAGACCGAATACCCTGGTAAGTACTACCACCTCGCCGGTGGCGCGGCCTTCGCCCCGAAACCGGTGCAGCGGCCCCATCCGCCCGTCATCGTCGGGCTCAACCACCCTGGCCTGGCGCTCAAAGCCGCCGTGCGGGTGGCCGATGGCCTGAATACCTGGCAGCTCGGCCCGGAGCAACTTCGGGAACTCATCCCGGCGGTCAAGCTCGAGTGCATGGCGGCCGGGCGGCACTTCGAGGCCTTTCAACTGACCAGCGACGTCCTCCTCGCCCGTGGTGCGAGCTCCCAGGCCGCAGGCGACCTCGCCGGCCGCATCGCCGGCATGGCTCGGGGCTGGGGCCGCTCAGAGAAGGTCACGCGCTGGGACGAAGGCGGCGTCCTCCATGGCGACGCCCAGGCGATGATCGAACAGGCACGCGCCTTCGAAGCGCTCGGGGTGAGCGAACTCTCGGTGGCCGTAGCCAGCCGCGACGACGTGACCTGGTTTAGCGACGAAGTGATCGCCCGGTACTGAGCCTCCCGGCTTTCAACCGGAGCCTGGACAGTGAGGGCCAAAGCGTGAGGAGTGCCGCGTGTCTGAATCATCGCCATCGATCTGGGAGGGCACCGTCGTCCGCTTGCGAGCGGTCGAGCCGCATGACTGGCCCCTGTTCTATAAGGACGGCGCTGACACAGAGGCCCAACGGGCGTATGGCGCCGTCCAGTTCCCGGCGAGCAGCGAGTCAGGCCGGAAATGGGCAGAGCGCGAATCGCTCGCGCACCCGGAAGACGGTTCGTGGCGCTTCGCGGTCGAGACGATCGTCGGTGGGGAACTGGTGGGGAGCATCAGCACCCACCGCGTTGACCGCAGAAACGGGACGTTCAGCTACGGACTCGGCGTCTTCGGCGAACATCGCCGCAAAGGCTACGCCGCTGACGCGATCCTCGTCGTCCTCCGCTACTACTTCACGGAGCTACGCTTCCAGAAGGTGTTCGCTGACGTCTACGACTTCAACGAGAGTTCGCTCAACCTCCATCGCAAACTCGGGTTCATCGAAGAAGGGCGTCTGCGACGCATGCTCTTCACCCAGGGCCGATACCACGACATGTTCCTCTTCGGCATGACCGCCGAGGAGTTCTTCGCGCTTCATCCCGGACAGTACCGGCCACCGCCGGCGGAGTGAGCCGCCGCGAACCGTCCCTGCGCTTTAACTACGCCTGGGGCGCGGCCTCCGCGCCGAGCATGCGTTCGGCCAGGGCGGCCGCCGCACGCCGCTCGGCCTCGCGCTGCGGCCCGGCGAAGTCCACGCTCACCACGAGGATACGGTCGTCGCGCTTGATGAAGAGGTTCGCGTCGCCCATCCAGACCGACCCCGGGATGTCCGGCGCGCCCGCGCGGTTGAATTTCTGCGCCGCCCAGAACATCTTCCCCACGGCGACCGCGGCCGGCTCGACCGTCAGCACTTCTCCGACCTGCACCTGGTTGCCCTGGTCGTCACTGAAGAGCTGGAACCGCCCTGTCCCGGAAAGCGGGTGGCGGCCGGCGGTTGGGGCCAGCGGCAGGCCGGTTGCCGCCTCAATGTCCGCGGCGGTCACCAGACTGGCGAGACTCCCCGCCGCCGCCGGCGCCGGCGCCGCTGTCGCACCCTCGGTGACGGGTGCCGCCGGCGCGGCCCCGAAGACCTCAACCCTGGAAAGGTACTTCAGGCGCGGGCTGGCGGTGACCCGGACCTTCGCGCCCACGGGCGGCACGGTGACCTTCGGGTTCGGGATGAAGGCGACCGTTTCGAGGTCACGGCCGTTATCGACAGCGAAGCGGCCACCGTAGACCTTCACGACTTCGCCTTCGATCACCACCGTCCGGCCAAGGTCGAGGGCGCCGCGATAGAGCCGGACCGCGCCGCGCAGGATCTGGGCTATGAGGATCGCGCCCAGGAGCGCGATGAAGGCGACGAACCCGATCAGGAACGCTCGAAACGCCC
Source organism: Dehalococcoidia bacterium (assembly GCA_046154545.1). GTDB lineage: Bacteria > Chloroflexota > Dehalococcoidia > Tepidiformales > Tepidiformaceae > JBJXGC01. Next base: position 2,845 of record JBJXGC010000074.1, read on the forward strand.
AGGGGTAGTCGGCCTGGAACGTCCCCTGGTCCTCCCAGATCTCCTCCACAAAGTCGAAGACAACGCCGGCCCCGATCGGCAGGGCGACGAAACCGATGGCGCCGAAGAAGGCCGTCCGGGCGAGTCCTTCGGCGAAGACCTTGAGGGGCCATTCGCCAAAGCCGAACCGGACGGGATACGCCACCCGGATCTGGCGCCAGACACCGGTGGACCGGCTCCAGGCGACATCAGGTTCTTCGGGCGCCAGGGGGAGCATCTCCGCCGCCTCGTGGGCGACGCCGAAGGCCGTTGCATAGCCCATGTACCGCTCCCAGGTGGTCACTGCCGCCGGCGACGCGTTCTCAAAGGCGTTGCTCTCTTCGAGGTACGTGCGTACCCCCAACCAGTGCTTCGCCGCCTCGCGCCCGGCCGGGGTGTCGCGCAGGTCGCGGAGCGCCGCGATACCGGCCATGCCAATGGCCCAGGCGACCAACCCGGCAAACAGCCAGTCAGAACGCGTCATCCCGCTGTCTTCGCTGGCACCTGGCTCGGGCTTCCAGAGGTCCGCCTGGCCGAACGCTACCGCGAAGAGGAAGGCGACGATCGCCAGTCCGGCGCCCAGGACGAGGTAATCGTTCGGCGCCCAGCGCGCGCGGGCGAGGCCCCGGTGCTTCACGTCTGCGATCACAGACTTGTTGAAGCGCTTCATGAAACTCGTGGCGGCGCCGCCTTCACCGATGTGGAGGACCTCGGCCGGGGCCGAGCCGCCCGTCGCCCGGGCCTTCACGAGGTCGAGCACCTGGCGTTCGTAGTCCGTGAGCTGGTCGTTGCCGGGTTCAGGCCGCACCCGGACGACGATGTTCTTCCCCACGTACTCTTCGACGCCCAACCAGCGGCGAGCGGCCAGATCGAGCAGCGTGGCCTGGAGGGCGACCCGCGTCAGCTGCCAGCGGTTGATCAGGAGGTTCGCGACTGCTGGCGGTTCGCCGCGCAGCTCAGTCGTCGCCGGCCCGGCGTCCGGGAGCTTCGGTGCGCTCGCGAGGAAGCGCACCGCGAAGACCAGCGCCCACACGGCCGCCGCTCCGATGGCCGCCACCAGCAAGAAGTAGGCGAAGCCGTCAAACTGCGGCCCCATCGCGGCGAAGGGCGGAGGCGTCAAGAGGCTCCCGCCCGGGTGGCGCGGTGCAGCCAGCGGCCACGCGGCCTGGACTCGTCGATTGTGGTGGACTGCGTCATGCCCCGGACCCCTGCTAAGCTCGCCGCATTATCAGGCCCGCCCGCCCGGGCCGCGAGGAAGCAATGTGAGCAAGGTCGCAGTCATCTATTACAGCGCAACCGGCAACGTCTACCGGCTGGCCGAAGCGATCGCGGAAGGCGCCACCGAGGCGGGCGCGGAGGTGCGGCTGCGGCGCATCCCTGAACTCGCGGCGGCCGGCGTCATCGCCGCCAACAAGAAGTGGCAGGCGCACGTCGAGGCCGCGGCTGCCGTCCCGGAAGCGGGGCTGGACGACCTCGAGTGGGCCGACGCCGCTGTCTTCGGGTCGCCCACCCGCTTCGGGAACATCTCGGCCGCGCTCAAACACTACATCGACCAGTGCGGCGGTCTCTGGGCCCAGGGCAAACTCGCGGGCAAGGTGGTGAGCGGCTTCACCAGTGCCTCGACCGCCCATGGCGGCCTCGAAAGTACGCTGCTGGCGCTCTACAACACCTTCTATAGCTGGGGCTGCATCATCGTCCCGCCGGGCTATGCCGACCCAATCCAGATGCAGTCGGGCAACCCGTATGGGGCCTCGTTCGTGGCCAGGAGCGGGACGGTCCCGGGCGAGGTGGAACTCGCCGCCGCCCGCTTCCAGGGGAAGCGCACGGCTCAGATCGCAGCGAAGCTGGCACACTGAGCGCAAAATCAGTACCGGGGCGACAACAGCCTGGCATGCATCAGGGCCAGGCTCAGCAGCCCTAATAAGGCGATTCATCTATCATCGAGATAAGTTCATGGGAGGTGCCGCGACGTGGGCGCTACCTTGTCCCATCGCCCGGGTGGGCGATCGTGGCGGCGCGCGACGGCGCGACTGTGGGGAAACGGCAGTCGCACGGGGATCGTCATCGTCCTGCTCCTGGTCCTCACGATTGGCACCGGGGTGACACTCGGGGCCGCCCTGACAGTTGAGCGGGAGCACCGCCGGCAGGCCGATGTCCGCCTGGACCGGCTCGTCGAACGGGCCGAAGCCGCCCTCAACACACGCTTCCGGGCCTATGAGGATGCACTGCGGGCTGGGGCCGCGCTGTTTATGGCGAGCAACGCTGTGACCCCAGGGGAATGGACCCGGTTCGCTGAGGCGATCGACGTCACCGGCCGTTACCCGGGTGTCAACGGCATGGGCGTCATCTTCCCGGTAGCGGCCGATGAACGAAGGACCTTCCTGGCGAAGGTCCGCGCCGAGCTTGACCCGGCTTTCGAGATCAGGCGCCTCGCCGCGGGGCCGGATGCGGCGGACATGTTCGTCAGCACGTATATCGAGCCCTATGCCGGTAACGAGGCGGCGCGCGGTTTCGATATGGGAAGCGAAAGCAACCGGCGGGTGGCGATCGAGCGGGCGCGCGACACGGGCCGGACGACCATGGCGAGGCCGATCACACTGGTCCAGGACTCCGACGGGTTCCTGGTCTATGTCCCCTTCTACCGCGCTGGCGCTCCGCTGGATTCCGTGGAAGCGCGACGGGCCGCCATTCAGGGATTCGTCTACGCCCCGTTCGTCGCCGCCAATTTCCTTGAGGAGGCTATCGGCGGTTTTGCGGCGGACGTTGGCATCCGCGTATTCGACGCCGCGACGCTTGGTGACAGCCATGCCGTGTTCGAATCGGGCGACCCGTTCGCCCGCGCCGAAGCGGATCGCGCCATCCACGTAATGTTTGGCGGCGAAGGGTTCGATCTGGAGTTCCACAAATCCGCCGCCTTCGACAGTGGCGAGTTCCACGTGCAGGTGATCCTGGCAGCGGGCGCCGCAACCACGTTCGCACTGGCCGCTCTCGGACTCGTGGTCAGGCTGGCCAGGCGTGCGCGGCTCCGCGCCAGGAGAGCCGAGAACGCTGCCCAACACCAGGGAGACCTTGTCAACCTCGCCTCACACGAGCTCCGAAACCCACTCGCCATCCTGAGCCTGTCGGCCGAGATGCTCCAGGCCGAAGCGGCGCTCCTCGGCGCGGTCGACCTCGCCGATGCGGCCGCCGCTGCATACGCCGCCGCCGGACGGGCGGAGGCGGTGGTCACGGAGTTGCTCGACCTCAGCCGCCTCGACGCCGACCGCCTCCGCCTTGATGTTGCCTCTACGCCACTGGCACCCGCTATCGACAACGCTATCTCCCTCACCACGGCTCAGTGGGGCGACCGGCCGCTTGCGGTGTCGCCCGCCGCCAGCGGCAGCGTGGTCCTCGCTGACCCCGACCGCCTCGCCATCATCCTCCGGAACATGGTCGATAACGCCTTCAAATACTCACCGCCGGGTACGGCGGTGAGTATCGACGTAGACGGCGTGGGCGACGATCGGGTCAGTGTTACGGTGAGCGACCAGGGCCCCGGGGTTACCGACGCCGACCGCGCCGCCGTCTTCGATCGGTTCGCCCGGTCAGAGGCGACCGCCCACGCCGGTGGCCTGGGGATCGGGCTCTACCTTTCCCGGGAGCTTGCGCGGAGGATGGGAGGCGAACTCGAACTCCTCCCACGGCACCCGCATGGCGGCGCGCGCTTCCGGCTCGTCCTGCGCGGGCGTGGGGTTGGCGCTTCGCCGGAGCCGGCCTATGCCTGACGCCGGCGGAGAGCCTTCGACCGGTGCGCCACCCTCGATCCTCGTGGTTGAGGACGAGTTGCACCTCCGGCGGATGATGCGCCGCCTCCTGGAGCGCGAGGGCTACCGCGTTTACGACGCTCCAGACGGGCTGGCTGCGCTCGAAGCTGTAGAAACAGACCCGCCAGACGTGATCATCCTCGACTACAAGATGCCGGTCCTGGACGGGGGTGGATTCCTTGCGGAGCGGCGCCGCCGTGGCATACCGGAGACGCCCGTCATCCTCGTGAGCGCCTCGCCGGAGGCTCGAGACCTCAGTGAACGGTTCGGCTGCGATGGCCTTCTCACCAAGCCGTTCGGCGCCCAGGTGCTGCTCGCGGCCGTTGCCCGCACGCTGGACCGTCTCCAGCGCCCCCTGGACGGCCCCGGCGGGTGAGCCGGTAGCCGGGCAGCCGGGGCAGCCGGGCGGGGTCACCTGTCCTGCCGTGTTCACCAGAGTACAATGGCCTGATGACCACTGACGCCTCTTCCGGGCACACGCCCGTGCGCAGCGCGCCCACGCATGAGCCGCGGGTCGCCGTCCTCTACACGAACGCGGAAACCGTCCTGCCCGACATCGCCCAGCTCATGAGCCTCGCGGGGTTCAAGGACCACCTTCCCCCCGCGAGCGAGACCCTCCTCAAGATCAACATCAGCTGGCAGCACTACTATCCTGGCTGCTCCACGAGCCCCTGGCAGCTCGACGGCGTCATTCAGACCCTCCGGGGCGCCGGGTACGATCGCCTCACACCGGTCCAGAACGGCACTGTCGTCGTCGATTCGCACCAGGGAGAGAAGGGCAACAAGCACGACCGCGTGCTGGCGAAGCACGGCCTGGCGAGCGTCCACCTCCAGGACCCGGGCGCCCGCTGGATCCCCTACGCCCCCACCGGCCCCATGCTCGCGCTCGACAAGATCTTCCCCGACGGCATCGAGATCCCCGAGATGTTCCTCGGCACGAACATCATCCACATGCCCACCCTCAAGACGCATGTCTTCACGACCATGACCGGCGCGATGAAGAACGCCTTCGGCGGCCTTCTCAACAACCGCCGCCACTGGACGCACTCGGTCATCCACGAAACGCTGGTGGACCTCCTCCGCATCCAGCAGGAGATCCACACCGGCATCTTCGCGGTGATGGACGGCACGATCGCCGGCGATGGCCCGGGGCCGCGGGCGATGCGGCCACATGTCAAGAACGTCCTGCTCGCCAGTTCCGATTCGGTCGCGATCGACGCCGTGGCGGCGAAGATGATGGGCTTCGACCCGCTCAGCATCCCCTTCATCCGCCTCGCCCACGAAGCCGGCCTGGGCGTCGGTGACCCGGCCCAGATCGAGGTCGAAGGGATAGACATCTCCGGGGTGAACTTCGGCTTCAGCAAAGATGAGGACACCTTCGTGAGCTGGGGGCAGAAACAGATCTACTGGGGCAAACTCCACCGCTTCGAAAAGGCCCTCTTGCGGACGCCCATCGTCCCCTGGTCGTTCGCCGCCTCGAACCTCTACCACAACAAGTACTGGTACCCGCTCCAGGGCAAGCGCCGGATCGCAAAGATGATGGAGACGGAGTGGGGCCAGCTCTTTAAGAGTTACTGAGCCTCGCTTGTACGGCTTCGTCGCCGCCGATTGACGTGAGCCGCGCGTGGTAGCGCGCGGGCGGGTCACTCGTGCAGGACGCCTGGCGTCTACCCCAACCCCGGGGCCCGCGACGGGCGCGGCTACACAGGGCTAGGGTACACTCCCAGCCCATGACCACCAGCCGCCTTGAAGCCTTCAGCGACGGCGTCTTCGCCATCGCCATCACCCTCCTCATCCTCGAAATCCGCATCCCGGAATCCGAGGCCGGCGGCCACCTCGCCAACGACCTCCTCCACCTCTGGCCCTCGTATGCCGCCTACGCCGTCAGCTTCCTCGTCATCGGCATCTACTGGGTGAACCACCACATGATCTTCGACCACGTCGAGCGCGTCGACCGGCCGCTGCTCTTCCTCAACCTCGGACTCCTGCTCTCTGTCTCGTTCATGCCGTTCCCGACGGGCGTCCTCGCCCGCTTCATCCGCGAGGACGACGCTGAGATCGCGGCCGCCGCCTACAGCGCCACGATGCTCGTCGCGGCCCTCGCCTTCTTCGCCCTCTGGTGGTACGCCGCCACCCGGGAGGCGCTCCTCCAGCACGATGTCCACGCCGGCCAGGTGAGGTCGCTCCTGATGACCTCCGTCCCCGGACCGGTGCTCTACGCCGCCTGCTTCGGGCTCTCGTTCATCAACGCGCCACTCACGCTCGCCGTCCACGCGGCCCTGGCCATCTTCTGGGCAGCGAAAGGCGTGCGTTGGCCCGCCCATGAGGCCGCGCCCGGCACCTGAGATGTGTGACCCGGTTCACGGAAACACGCGATTTTGTCGCCCGAACGCACGGCCAATGGCCTGGATGCGGGTTGCAAAGCGTTCCAAGGTCACCGAAGATCGCTAGACGTAGGCGTGGAGGGTGTCGTAGCTATCTCGCTTGCGGACTGGTGAACTGCCCGCCGTGGGCATCGCCGATCGACGTACGGGCTCCTGGCCCGGCCAAGAGGAGGGGTTGAGATGACTGTGCGACAGCTGCCGATACCGGCCTCCCTTGCGGCGGCGCGGCCGTTCGCCCGCCTCGGGTGGGCGCCCCGGTTCATTCGTGACTTTGCCTTCGTGGTTGGAGTCGTCCTCTTCTACTTCCTCCTGCGGGGGCAGGCCGGCTGGGATACGAAGCTGGCGATGACCGTGAGCGGCTATCTGGTCGATTTCGAAAGGGCGACCCGGATCTTCTGGGAGCCGCAGGTCCAGGAGCTATCGATCCGGTCGCACGCGGTCCAGGAGGTCGCGAACTTCGTCTACGCCTACCTCCATTTTCCGGTGCTCATTGTCGTGGGCGCCTGGCTCTGGTTCCGGGGCAGGCACAAGTTCCTCTTCATGCGGAACGTGATGTTCATCTCGATGGTCATCGGGCTCGCCTTCTACTTCGCCCTTCCGGCCGCCCCCCCGCGGCTCATGGCCCTGCACGGGTATGACCTCGGCTTTGTGGACACGGTCTTCGGCGGGAACACGGCCGTCAGCTATGCCCAGCCGGCGATCATCCTGAACGAGTACGCCGCCATCCCGAGCTTCCATTTCGGCTGGATCACGATGGCCTCAGCGGCCATCTGGGTAAACACAGGCAGCCGGGTGCTTCGCTCCATCGCCGTCGTCTTGAGCGTCGTCATGGGCTGGGCGATCGTCGCCAGCGCGAACCACTTCTTCGTCGATATGGCCCTCGGCTCCGCTGTGGTAGCGGTCTCGTGGGTGCTTGCTCAGCGGCTCGAACTCCGCCGCCGAGGGCGCGCGCCCGCCGCAACGGCACTCGCCTGACCTGCCCTTCGCGTTACCGTCCCGATGGCGGCGCGAAGAGGGCGATCGCGCCGGGCGGGGCGGGGCGGGGCGGCTGACTATCCAGCCGCGGCCTGTACCGCCCGCCGCACGGCGGGCACGAACGGGCTGAACGAAAACCAGCGGGGGAACGCCCGCACAAGAGCAGGCGTTCCCTCGATCACCAGAGTCCCGGCGCGCACGGCCTCGGGGATGGTCGTGCGCCCCATCCAGACGCGATGGAGCTCGCGACTCGACGTGCGCACTTCGAGATCGACGTCGAAGCCAGGGTGTTTGACGCAGGCTTCCACCTCGGCGGGTTCGATCACCAACCAGATCCGTTCGGTAGCGTTGTTGGGGCAGGCAAGGACAAACTCGGCGACGACGCGCCGCTCCGGGACGCGGTCACGCAGGACGCCTCGGCGGAAGCGCCACATGAGGTGGGTGTTGTCGAGCTGGTCATCCTCGGGGTCGCCGAAGTAGGCCCAGCGGATGGCCCACTCACCGAGTCCGAAGACGAAGTCCTGGAGGTCCTCCCCGGCCGGCGTCAGCCGGTACTTCGGCCTGCCCGCCTGCTCTTCGCGCCGCTCGACGATGCCGTTAGCGGCAAGCTGCTTGAGCCGTTCAGAGAGCAGTGTGCGCGAGATGTGCGGGATGCCGGCGTGGATTTCTCCGAACGTGTGCGCCCCCACGATGAACTCACGGAGGATCAGCGGTGTCCACCGATCGCCAAGGATCTCTGTGGCCATGGCCACTGGGCAGTACTGGGGCAACGCGTTCATGGACATGGACCTAGTGTGAACCAGATCACACGCCCTCCGCCAGTCCATTTTCTGGACTTCCGGCGCCCATCCCGCCGTCCTACCGTGGAGACATCCCAAGGAGGACAAAGGACATGACTACAGCAATCCTCGAACGACCAACAACCACCCCCTCACTCGCCGGCATCGTCGGCGAAGCGGGACCCACGCTCGCGGCTCACGCCGCGGAGCATGACCGCGAAGGCACCTTCGTCACCGAGTCCTACGCCGCACTGAAGTCGGCCGGGTTCTTCGCCGCCGCCGTCCCTTCGGAGCTCGGCGGGCTCGGCGCCGGGCTCAAAGAGCTCGCCTTCGCCCACCACGACCTCGCTGCCTTTTGCGGCAGCACCTCCCTCGCCAGTGCCATGCACACGCACACCGTCGCCACCCTCGCCTGGCGGTTTCGCCGGGGTGCCCCGGTCGAGAAGACGCTCCGGCGCGTGGCGGAGGAGGGCCTGGTGCTCATCTCCACCGGCGGTTCGGACCATGTGCGGCCCTCAGCCGTCGCCCGCCGCGTGGATGGCGGCTACTCCGTCTCGGGGCGCAAGATCTTCGCCAGCCAGTCGCCCGTGGGCTCGATGCTCGCCACCTCGGCCGTCAGCGAAGGGGACGCTCGGGAGATCCTCGCCCTCAGCATCCCCATGAACGCGCCCGGGCTGCAGGTGCTCGACACCTGGGACGCCCACGGCATGCGCGGCACCGGCAGCCACGACATCCAGCTGAACGACGTGTTCGTGGGCGACGCCCAGGTTGGGGCCCACCGGCCCTACGACCGGCTCGACCCACTCATCCGGATCGCGCTGATCAACGGGCTCACGATCATCACCGGTGTCTACCTCGGCCTGGTGCGGGCGGCCCTGGACGCGGTGACGCAGCCGCCGGACTTGCGGGCACGCGCCTCGGACCCCGTCCTCCAGCGCCTCGTCGGCCAGGTCGAGTACGAGTACTCGGCGGCCCGAATGGCCTTCGACGGAGCGCTGGCCCGGCTCGGCGACGACCCGGAGTCGACCTTCGAACACTTCCTCACCGTGCAGCACGCCAAGCGGGCCGTGGCCGAGCACGGCGCCCGCGCCATCGAGGCGGCGATGGCGGCCCGCGGCGGCCAATCGTTTTCGCGCTCCTCGCCACTCGACCGCATCGCCCGCGACTTTCGCGGGATCAACTATCACCCGCTCACGCCCGAGGCCACGCTCTTCTACGCCGGCCGTGTCGCCTCCGCGGAGACCCCGAACAGATCTGACTTCCCAATGCTGGCGCCAACCCGGTCCCCCAATCACGTGGGGGGCCGGTGGTGCCGCAACGGGCCACAATCACCTGAGAAGTGCCATGCTGACCGACCGCCAACTGACCCACCTGGACGAAACCCTGGCCGGCTACCGCTCCCGCAAACTCACGGCCCAGCTCGAACGCCGGCGGGCGCTGCGGGAGGCGGGGTATGTCCCCACCTCCCGGCTGCCCGGCTGGGTCAAGGCGTGGGCCGCGCGGCTCGCCCACCCGCTCGCCCGGCGGACTGGACGCGAAGCCGGTGTCGCCGCTCCCGCTGACGTGGTTCAATACCACCCATGACACACCCCTGGCACGATATTGAAGTAGATCCGGCGACCATCGGCGAACGCCTCCCGGTCGTGATCGAGATCCCCGCCGGCAGCAAGAACAAGTACGAACTGGAGAAGGTGAGCGGCCTCCTCAAGCTCGACCGCGTCCTGCATAGCGCCGTCCGTTACCC
>JBJXGC010000075.1:0-10945 GCA_046154545.1 Dehalococcoidia bacterium
GTCTGGCGGCTGCCGACCTCCACGTAAGACACGTCGGCGACGTAGATGCTCCCCTCCGAATCGACGGCGACGCTGTGGGGCCAGAGGAACTGGTCCGGCGCTTCACCGGGGAGGCGGTTGCCGATGCGGGTGATGAGCTTCCCGTCGCGTTTGTAGATAGAGACCCGGTGGCCGAGGTTGGGCACACCGAACTGCACGGGCGGCGGCCCCTGTTCGGCCACGTAGACGGTGTTGTCGTCCTCCCGGCTCGCCCAGACGGCGACGGCATGATGCACGTGCCAGCCGGTCACGAACGCCCCATCGACCGTGAACACCTGCACCCGGTGGTTCTCCCGGTCGCAGACGATGACCCGGTCCGCGCCAAGCATCGAGATGTTGTGGGGGAGGCTGAACTGGCCGTCATCGGAGCCTGGCTCGCCCCAGGAGAGGATGTGCTTGCCGTCCTTGTCGAGGCGGTGGACGCGTGAGTTGCCGTAGCCATCGGAGATGAAGACGTCGCCGTTGGCCGGGTTGACGGCGATGTCCGTCGGGCGGTTGAACATCTCGCCGCCCTGGCGGGGCGAAGGGATGCCCGTGCCGATCGTGGCGAGCGTTTTGCCCTTCCTGTCCGTCTTGAAGATCTTGTTCCCGATGGTATCGACCAGCCAGACGTTGTCCTCGCGGTCGCAGCGGATGGAGTGGGCCCAGGTGTACTGGTTGCCGACCCAGGTCTTCATCGGGTTGCCGTAGGGGTCGGTGATGTCGGCGACACCGGCGTAGGGGTTGTCGTTGCCCCACATGTGGACGACGTTGCCGTCGCGGTCGAAGACGAGCACGGGCATGTTGCCGCGGTTGAAGACGTAGACGCGGTCCTCGGAATCAACCGCGACCGAGGTCGCTTCTCGTAGCCAGAGGCCATGGGGCACCTTTGCCCAGAGCGGGACGGGTTCGTAGCGGGTATCGCCGGTAACGGGTGCGAGCATGGTCTTCTCCTCGTGATGTCAGCGTGTGGGGTGGTTGGCCGGCGGTCAGCCGAGCCTGTCCGGGGTGCCGTACTCCTTCGCCCAGGCCCGGAACTGGTCGATGACCTCGCGATGGTAGGGGATGCCGTTGGCCCGGCGGTCCGCCTCCGCCTCGGCGTCGGGCAGGCCGGCGTAGTAGACACGCTCCTGACCGGGGGCGGGCGGCGTCTCGCGGAGCGCCTTCATGTAGCCGTCCATCTGGTCCTTGAACGTCTCCGCGTCCGTGAAGGCGTCGATCCGGTAGGCCATGAAGTGGTGCGAGACCGTGCCCACCGTCTGGAAGCCCGGTCCCGTCCCGGCCAGGAGGCCGCAGAGGATATCGACCATCACGGCCAGCGAGTAGCCCTTGTGCGAACCGATCTCCCGGGTGGCGCCGAGGGGGAGCATGAGGAAGTTGTCGGGCACCTGCTCCTCTTCCATCACGGGCGTGCCGTCGGTGCGCGCGATCCAGCCGGCCGCGACGGGAGCGCCGAGGCGGCGGGCGAGCCGGATCTTGTTGCCGGCCACCGAACTCATCGAGGCATCGAAGAGGAAGGGCGCTTCGTGCCGGGTGGGCGCCGCGATCGCCAGCGGGTTCAGGCCGACCATCGGCTTCGCCCCGAAGGTGGGGACGACGGAGAGGCCACCGACCGTCATCGCCAGCCCGACCATATCGTGGCCAAGGGCGAGGGCGGCGTGGTAGCCGGCCGCGCCGAAGTGACGGCCGTTGTGGGCGACGACGCAGCCGATCCCGGTCGCCTGCGCCTTCTCGATGGAGAGGCGCATCGCGGCCGGGCCGACGACGAGGCCGAGGCCCCGGTCGCAGTCGATGTTCGCGGTCGCCATCGTCTCGTGGGTGACCTTCCACTCGGGCCGGGCGTTTGTGTTGCCGCTCTGAAAGTCCTTCAGGTAGAAGGCCATCATGTTGCTGACGCCGTGCGAATCGACGCCCCGGAGGTCGGCCCAGATGAGCACATCGGCGGCCTGGGCGGCCTGATCAGCGGGCATCCCGGCGGCCTGGAAGAGGTCTTCGGTGGCGGCCCGCATGGCAGGCGCGGGCACGCGGACGGTCAGCTCAGGGGGGATCTGGAGACGCGCTTCGGTGGTCATGGTGCTGTCCTCCCGGGCGCCCTCAGGCGCGCCAGCGGACGATACACGATGGGGGGCGCTCCGTTCACGTGACGCGTCACACCAGCGCGTTGATCCGGGTCGCCAGCGTGATGTCGCGGTCCGTGACGCCGCCGGCGTCGTGCGAGTTGAGGCGGATGTCGACCGTGTTGTAGACGACCCGGAGGTCAGGGTGGTGGTCCATCACCTCGGCTGTCATCGCCACGCGCACCACGAAGCCGGTGGCCTCGATGTGATTCGCGAATTTGAAGCTGCGCATGATGGTATCGCCGTCCGCGGCCCAGCCTGCGGCCCCGGCGAGGGCGTCCGTGATCTCCGAAGGGGTGAACTTGCGTGGCATCGGCGGCCCTCCCAGGCGTCATTCGCGGTTCCTAAACCGTTGTCCAGATACTATGCAAAGCTGGATGACTTGGGAACGAGAGGCAAAACGGCGCTACAGCCGCCGGCGGTTCCTTGGGGCCACCGGCGTTGCGGGCGGTCTGGCGGCCGCGGGCGGCCTGGCGGCCTTCGCCTGCAGTCCGGCCGCGAAAAAGCGGGCGCCCTCGATCGTGCCGACGCAGACGGACGGGCCAGCCAGCCCCACGGCGACCCAGGCCCAGCCCACGCGCACGCCCGGAGACCGCCGCGGCGAGACCCTCCGCTACGCCGGCTTCGTCACCAGCGGCGGCAGCCACGACCCGCACAAAACGCAATCGGGCCCGTTCTACGGCCACCAGTCGCTCGTCTTCAGCCGCCTGATCAGCTACACCAACCAGGCTACCGGGGAGATCCGGGCCGACCTCGCGAACTGGAACCAGCCCGAGTTCCAGACCTACATCTTCACCATCAATCCCGAAGCTACCTGGCACGACCGGGCGCCGCTGAACGGCCGCCGGGTGACCGGGGAAGACGTCAAGTTCTCGATTGAACGACAGATGAGTGGCGACGCGAGCTTCCCCCGCAAGTCGCGCTGGCTCGGCATCGACAAGGTGGAGGTCACCGAGCCGGGCGTCGTCCGGGTGACGACGAACGCGCCGCTCGCGACGATGCTGCACACCTTCGCCGACGTGAACTCGTTCATCGTCGCGCCAGAACTCGTCGTGGATGGCCGGGATATCCCGATCGACCTCCAGGTCGGGAGCGGCCCGTTCCGCTCAGTGGAGTGGCAGGAGGGGAAGCTCGCAACCGTCGCACGCAACCCGGGCTGGTTCGGGGGAAGCGGCCGGCCCTACCTCGACGGCATCGACCTTCAGCACGCGCGCGGGGCCGCCCAGCTCGAGGCCGATTTGCGGACAGGCGACCTGGATGTCGTCTTCGTCGGCCGCCCCACAGCGGACGAACTGCGGCGGAACGTATCCGTCCTCCAGGAAGCAACGGTGGGCAACGCCTCGTTCTTCGGCATGCGCTTCTATCTGCCCCAGGCGCCCTTCGGTGACGCCCGGTTCCGCCAGGCCGTCAGTATCGCGCTCGACCGGCGGGCCATGGTGACCCAGTTCTTCGCCGGGGCGGGCGGTATCAACCCGTGGGTAAGCTGGCCAGTGAGCCGTTGGACCCTGCCCCAGGACGAGCTCACGAAGCTGCCTGGATACCGCGCCGGCGCCGGCGGACGGGACGCGGACATCGCTGAGGCCCGCCAACTCCTGGCGGCGGCCGCCAGCACGCGGGCACTGGACCCCGAGTTCTTCCTCTTCGTCGTCGATGAGGCCGAAGACAGCCTTCGCCTTGGGAGCGTCATCTCCGAACAGCTCCGGGCCACCCTGGACCTCAACGTGAAGGTCGTGAAGCGGTCGGTCGGCGACCTGGTACAGGCGATCTTCCAGAAGGAGGCGCCCTGGGTGGCCGGGCCCGACGATGGCCAGATCGACCTCGACGACTGGCTCTACCCGTACTTCCATAGCCAGGGCACGAAGAACACCTTCGCCCTGCGCGACGCCGACCTCGACGCCCTCCTCGATGCCCAGCGAGTCGAATTCGATGAGGACAAGCGAAAGGCGATGGGGTTCGAGGCCCAGCGGAGGCTGCTCACGATCGCGGCGGGCGTGAACCTCGTCAGCGAGCGGGTGGTCGCCCTCGCGCAGCCCTGGGTACGGCAGTTCCCGCTCGACATGACGGACGGTTACCAGGGCCGCTTCGCGGACTGCTGGATCGACCGCAACGACCCCTCGTTCCGGCTGCGATAGGGGCGGCCGGCAGGCGCAAGGCCCGTCAGGCAGGGATCGGAAGGAGGGTCGTGTCGGCGTCGAACCGGTAGCCCGCGCCCCGGGCCGTCCGCAACGCCCCGGCGAGGCCCAGTGGGGCGAGCTTGTGCCGGAGGTTCGAAATGTGCCGGCGAAGGATCTGCTGGTGGCGAGGGCCCGGCGACCCGCCCCAACTGTTGGCGATGATCTCATCGAGCGAGGCAGTGTGGTTCGCCCGTGCCATGAGAAACGCGAGGATCTGAGCCTCGCGCCCGGTCAGCTCCACTTCGGCCTGGCCGCGGCGAAGCCGGCCGCGGAGGACATCCAGTTCCACGCCACCCGCGACGACGAGGTCTGCCGTGGACACGCCCTCGCGGACGAGGGCCCGGATCTTACGCTGGACGGCGACGGAGTCGAGTGCGCCGCGCGCGAGGTTGTCAATCTCGGGCCGGTAGGTACTGGGGATGACGACGCCGCCCGACCCCTCGGCGGTGACGAAGAGGACGGGCACCAGGCGCCAGCGAGGGTGGGCCTGGAGCGCCGCCGTGATCTCCTGCTGGCGCTCGATACTCATCCCGGCCAGCACGAGGAGGTCGTACGAGTGGGCCTCTGCCGAGGCGACTATCTCCGCCTCGCCGCCGGCGACTTCAACCGTGAAGCTCGTGGCCCCCCTGACCTCCGTCAGGGACGCTTCGGCGCCGGGCACGATCGCTAGCACTGTCGCCAAACTGGGGCCTCCGGTGAGGTTACGGACTGGCCATTCACGGCCAGCACACCTTCACCCTCGATCATGGCGTCCGGGGCCGCGGGAAAGGATCCGGAGGATCCCGACTATCGCCGTAAACTCTCGGGTAGGGCGCGAGGCCCCACCCTGTGGCGCGAACGGCACGGGCGGCGCAGGCCAGTCTTAGAATCCGCGCTCGACGAGGCTGCGCGCGATCTCGCGCGGGTCGGGCTTGTACTGGCCGTTCTCGATCTGATGCTTGAGCGCCTTGACCTTCTCGGACCGGACCTCGGGCGCCATCTCCGCCGCCTCACGGGCCCGGGCGAGTTCCCGCGCGCCATCGGAGAAACCGGCGGCGTCAGGCGCTTCGGCCGTCGCCGTGCGGGAAGCCGCGCGCGCGCGCGCCTGGGCGATGTCGTAAACCACTGCCCGGGCGGCCGGGGGACCCGCGGACTTTCGTACTTCTGTCATGACTTGCTCCCTCTCGATCTTAGGGCCGCAACGGGCCCCATCACAACCACTTGATTGGCGGAGGCAGCCAGGCTTGGCCTGGCGCCATCCACCGTGACGGTCATCGTCATACGAGCCTCCCGGAGACGACCAGGCGGTGCTTCAGGTCGCGAGTGCAGGTGATAAGGGTCACGCGCGCGGAATGGTCCGAGCGCAGCGCATCAAGGGCGGTTGGCTGGACGATGCTGACGGAGTCGACCTCGTAGCGGTAGACCTCGTCGCCCGCGTGGACCTCGACGATGTCACCGGCGGCGACGCCTTCGAGGCTGCGGAAAACCGCGATGTTGTTCCGGTCAGCGACGGAGACGTGACCGCTGATGACCATGTTCCCGGGTTGTCCCGGCCGCGCCGAATCGAGGTGGTGGCCCGCGGCGCGCCAGGCGGTCTCCCACTGGGCACGGCCTCCGGCTTCCACGACTCCCACTTCGACGACAGCCGCGTCGATGCCGGCCGACGGCACGACGATCCGGGTCGGGAGGACGCCGCTGGCGATGGGCGCGAGGCGGACGGCGGGGGCACCTTCCGTCGCGGCGGCGGCAAGCGTCAGCGGTGTCGCCGGCGGCGGGCCGTTGCCATCTGAGGCCGACATGCCGATCCAGGCGACCGCCCCGGCCGCGGCGATGAACGCCCCGGCGATAAGGGTCGATGGCGACACGCGATGGCCTTGAGTGCTGGCGGTGCGGCCGGGCATTGGGGATCCCCCTCATGAATTCGACGGCGTAACGTCTTCCTGAGTTTCGGCAGACCGGTCGAGAACTTAACGGCGCCGGGGGCCGCCGTGAGTGACAGTTCACGGCGAATTGCAACCGAATTGAGGCTCGGCGGCGGAGGGTGTCGAGCCCGGCCCCGAAGGGCGGCTTCAGGCCGAACGTCCACTCGCGCCCGGCAGGGGCCCCGTTTCCAGGTAGGCGCTGGTAACCGTCCGGGTTGCCCTCAGCCGGCTCATGGCTGCGCCGGTCTCGCTTCGCAGGCGGCCAAGTTCGGCGGCGATTTGGGTGACCCGGGCCGAGAGGCGTTCGTGCCCGGGGCCCGCCGTGGGCAAGGCCGCGGCGGCGTGACAGGCCTCAAGGTAGGCCTTCTCAGCCAGCTCGTATGCGTCGAAGTCGCCGGCCCGCAGGACGGCGAGCTGGCGGTCGGCGAAGGCGAGCGCCACCGCTACCGGGTCGTCCATCTCAGGCGACCGCTTCGCTGGAGCGAAGCTGGCGGGCCTGGTCGGCCTTCAGCGCGTCTGTTGCGGTGCGCCAGGCGAGGGCGATGCGGGTGATGTGCTTTTCTACCTCATCGAGCTGCGCCATTTCGCCGAGCGTCGCACGCGTGATGGCGTTCAGGCAGTAGCTGTAGATCGCAGCCATGCTGCGGGGCAGTTCGCCGTACTGAAGGTCGAGCGTCGAGAGGAGCTCGCCGACGATGAGATAGGCGCGCTCGCATTCGCCGAGGAAGCGCTGGCGGTCCTGCTGCTCGTGGAGCAGGCGCGCCTTCTTCACGGCCTTGATCGCCCCGTCGTAGAGCATGGTGGTCAGCGTGACCGGGTCGGCTGTCGTGGCGTCAACGGTCCGGTAGGCCTGCACGGCACTCGTGGGCATTTCAGAATCTCCTAAAACATGGCCGGGCCGCCGGCCTTCTCTTACAAAGGTCGGGCGGGCGCGCGGGCAGGCGTATCAGGGAAGGCCCGGATCGGCCACCCCCTTAATTGTTCTGTTGCGGGTTGAGCCTCTGGAGTGAACTGATAACGCCCTGGGCCGCGGCCTGAGCCTGCTCCATGGCGGTGAATTTTCTGCGTAAGAGCGCCATCTCTTTATCGATGCCATCCTGCAGCTGTACCTGGCGCTTGTTGATATCGGCGATGCGGAGGTCGTACGTCGCCTGCCGCTTGGCCAGCAGCCCGCCCACGCCGCCCTGCGCTTCGAGGAACGTCTTGAGGCGGGAGATGACGCTTTCGTTCGTCGGCGTCACCGTGATGGTGTCACTTCCGGCCGCAAGGATCGCTTTGCCGGTCAGCGTCATGCCGGGGATAAGCGTCGTGTTCGTGCCGCTGGCCGCAATCGTGCCGGTGGTCGTACTCGGCGGGCCGCCGTCGATCGGTGTGAAGACGGCGGTCAGCGTGCCCGCCATGTCGCTGCTCACTGCGTACGTCCCGGCCCGCGAGCCGCCGAACGAACCGCTGATGCTCGCGATCGAGCCTGTCCCTGCCGGGAGCAGGGCCGCATCCAGCTTGAACTGGCTGAGCACTCCCTGGACTGAGACCGGGTCGCTGGCGAGGACCGACTTAAAACGCGTCTCGTCGAGGACGAGCTTGTTCGTCGAGCCAACGGCGGAGTTGTAGGCGCCGAAACTGACGCCGATATCGTTCAGCGTCTTGAAGGCACCGCTGAGGTTCACCCCAGCGCTTGAGATCATCGTCCGGAGTGTCGTCTGGAGGCTACGAAGGCTGACGTCGCCCGAAAGTGCGCCCGACGATGAGGTGTCTTTTCCGTTGGTCCGCGTGGCCGCCGCGATCGCGTCGAGGACGCTGTTGTAATCGGTGACAAACCCGCGCAGGGCGGTCAGGGCCGAGCCAGAGTCCTGGCCAATCGTCGCCTTCACCGGCGTCGCCGTCGTCGCCGTCAGGGTGAGCGTCAGACCGCCAAAGTTCACCGTGTTCGAATCCGAGTACTGGGTGGCGCCGCCGTCGATCGAGTACTGGGCGTTCTGGCCGAGAGACTGTGCCGCCGCCGCCAGGCCCAGCTTCGCGAGCAGGTCGCCAGCGCCATTATCCGCCAGGGCGATGGCCACCGAGCCACTTTTGCCCTGGCTCAACTTGACCGTGTCCGTGGTTGGGTCGTAACGGGCCGTGACGCCGGCCGTGCTGGCGTTGATCCGGCTGATGACGCTGTTCAGCGAATCGACGGCCGTGTTGTAGTTGATCGTCACACCGTTGATCGAGAACGACTGCGCACCGGCGACCGGTGGGCCCCCGTTGAAAGTGGCGACGTCCATGTTGCCGGCCGGGTTCAGCCGCGCGATGCCGACCGTGCTCGCCCGTGTCGTGGTCCCGGGCGACGCGATCAGGTTCGTGGCCGCCAGGAAGTTCGAGGTGTCCCCGCCCGAGCCCAGGACAATCGCGCCCGAGGCCGATGTGAGCTGGAGGATGTTCGCGCGGCCGTTCGCGTCGTTCTGGATGGAAGCGGTTATCCCGAGGCCGGTCGCGTTGATGGCCGTCACGACATCTGCGAGCGATTGGGTCGTGGGATCGACCGTCAGTGTCGCCTGCCCGGCGGTGTTCTTGATCGTGAACGTCCCGGCTGTCACGGGCACGGCGAAGTTCGAGGCGTTGAGCAGCGAGGCGGAGTTCAATGCCGCCGAGATGGCGGGGCCGGTCACGCTCGTGCCAGTGGCTAACTGCGTGACATTGATGGTCACCTGCCCGGCCGCCGCCGAGGACGAGGCCGACACGTTCACGCCGGTACCCTCGAGCGCGACGGACTTCCCAGAAACGGAGGTGATGTCGGCAAGGGCTTTGGCCCGGGCGAGGAGGGCGGCGACGCTGGCGTTGAGCTGGCCGACCATCGCCTTCTGCACTTGGGCGGTGGATTTCTGCTGGTCGAGCTTCAGGATCGGGATCTGGCGTGCCTGCGTGAGCTGGGCGATGACGCCCTCAGTGTCGAAGGTCGAGAAGAAGTTACCGATGCGGACCGGGTCAGCCATGGCTAGCCCCTCCTTTCGAAGAAGAGGCCGCGCTGGTCCGAGGAGGCGCCAAGCTGGGCCATCTGGGCGAGAGTGAGGCGCTTAAGGACGCGCCCCGTCAGGCGATCGGTCACGACGAGCCCTTCGAGGGAGCCCGTTTCGCTGAGGTCGCAAGAGATTTCACACTGTTCATGGTCGGAATCGGGCAAGAGAGCGGCGAGCAGGCGTCCGCGAGCACGCGAGAGCGGTTTGCGCCCCCTCGGCCTGCGTTGCTGGGGATGGGCTCCGCCCTCGTGGATGGGACCGGCGTGGCCGGGAATCGGAGCGGCACGTGCGAGCGTAAGTTCTGCCATGCGTCTGGTTCCTTCAGGATTCACCCTGATTATCGGAAGGGTTTCAGGTATCTGTAGGCTCTCGGCTCGATTTCGCGCCCCCGGGGGCGGGCAAAGCGAAAAGGGGCCCGGCCTGGATGGCCGGACCCCTCAGTCGTGAGTTACGGGACCGCGGTTACTGGCCCCGGAGGAGGGACAGGACGGCCTGCGGCGCCTGGTTGGCCTGTGACAGGACGGAAACACCGGCCTGCTGCAGGATCTGGTTGCTCACCATCTTGCTGGAGAGTTCGGCCACGTCGGCGTCGCGGATGCGGCTTTCAGCGGCGCTGAGGTTCTCGACCGCCACACCGAGGCTGGCGACCGTGTGTTCGAGCCGGTTCTGGGCCGCACCAAGGTTGGAGCGCCGCGTGTTCAGCGTGTTGATGGCGGCGTCGATCTCGGTGAGACGGGCGTTGGCGTTCGCGAGGGTATCGACCGAGCCGACGCCTGAGACCGCCCAGAAGGCGAGGTTGAGTCCGGTGGCCGTCGTCGCCTGGACATCGGCCATGGCGACGGTCATGGTGTTGCCGACGTTCGCCCCGACCTGGAACGCGACGGATCCGGAGCCGGCGGCAGTGATGATCGTGAGGCCCGTGAGGCCGAGGCCCACGTTGGCGGCGGTTTCGCCAGCGACGGAAGAAACGGTGACCTTGACGCCCAGGGTGCCGAAGTTGATCACCTGCGACGACGAGGCGGCGATGGCCGCCAGGGTGATGGCCTGGGAGTTGCCGAGGCCGTCGTCGAGGGTGAGGACGCCAGCAGCGTTGGTCATGGTGTAGGTCGTGGACGCCTTGGCGGCCGAAACGTCGATTGCGGTGACGCTCGTGTTCGTGCCAGCAGCGACGACCGTACCGACGCCAACCGTACCGCCGGACTGCGACGTGGTGAGGCTGCCGTTGAGGAGGAACTGGCCGTTGAACTGGGTCACGGCCGCGATCCGGTTGATCTCCGCCTGGAGGGCCACGAGCTCGGTGCCGACGCTCTGGCGAGCGTTCAGATCGAGGGTGCCGTTGGCCGCCTGGACGGAGAGTTCACGAGCGCGCTGAAGGATGCTATGGATCTCGTCCATGGCGCCTTCAGCCGTCTGAATCATCGAGATGCCGTCCTGCGAGTTGCGCAGGGCCTGGCCGTTGCCGCGGATCTGGGCGCGCATCTTTTCAGAGATGCCCAGGCCGGCGGCGTCGTCGGCGGCGCGGTTGATGCGGTAACCGCTGGAGAGCTTCTCCAGCACCTTCCCCATCTTAATGCTCGTGCCGTTCAAGTTGCGCTGAGCATTGATTGCCGCCACATTCGTGGCAATCATCATAGCCATTGGTCTTCTCCTCCCACATCGTCCGCCGGGCGGCGGTCGTTGCCCGGCCCGTCCCACCGCGTAGAGATTCGGTGGCCGCCTGGGTTCACCTTGGATATCGG
>JBJXGC010000091.1:0-4185 GCA_046154545.1 Dehalococcoidia bacterium
GAGGTGGGCTACATCCACTGCAGCTATGGCCACCAGGTGGAGCGCATCGCCGACGTCCTCTACGCCGGCGCAGTGAGCATCCTCCTGCTGGTGATCGACCCTGCTGCCGTCGAAGCCGAGGTGCGCGCTGAAAACCTCGAAGGCGGGCCGGAACTCTTCCCACACGTCTATGGGCCGCTGCCCGTGGCAGCGGTGGTGGATGTACTCACCCTCAACGCCGATGCGGCGGGGCGGTTCCGCATGCCGGGAGGATGAGCGGCCTCCCGGCTGCGCTCCGCGAAATGCGCACGTGAATCGGACCCCCGGCGTTTGTCGCGACCTTCACCGAGCGCGGCCGGGAGGCCGCTCAACCGCCACCGCGCTTTTCAGCGGAGCCGGATCACGCTCAACAGGCTGGAAAAATCGTCGGTCCACGGCCGCGAGCGATTGGCAGCCACTGGCTGCCACCGAGGATCGGTGGCCAGGTCGCCCACGTCGGCCGGCGCGCCGCTCACGACCATCCAGAGCGATGGGGTCTTGCCCGCCTTGATCTCCGCCAACGTGACCTGTGCGTCATCCCGTTTCCAGGCTGTCGCGCCGGCCTCGGCCGCCAGGTTCGCGACCACCGGCCGCAAGTCGAACCACCGGTTCGAAAGGTGGAATGCCAGTACCCCCCCGGGGCGTAGCTTGGCGAGGTAGAGCGCCATCGCCTCCCGCGTCAGCAGGTGGACGGGCACCGAGTCGGAGCTGTAGGCGTCGAGCACGAGCAGGTCGTACGAGGCGTCCGGCGACTCCTCCAGGCGGAGGCGGGCGTCACCGATGATCATCCCCGCGTTGGGCGTACAGTTCGAGAGGAAGCTGAAGTACCTGGGGTCTTTCGCGATGCGCACGACGGCAGGGTCGATCTCGTAGAACGACCAGGTATCGGCAGGCTGGGCGTAGCAGGCTATCGCCCCCGCTCCCAGCCCGACACCCCCGACCACCAGGCCCTGCGGGCCGCGCTCCCGGAGCATCTCGAAGACATCGCCGAGTGGGCCTGTACGCGTGTAGTAGGCGAGCGGCTCACGCTGGCGTGCGGGGTCGGTCGATTGGACGCCATGGACAGTGTCGCCATGGACGATGAGGTGAAACGCGCCGTCGTCGCTCGCGCGCACCTCCTTGACCCCGAAGAAGTTCCGCTCCCGCAGCAGGACCGTGTCTCCGCCGGCGGGGAACAACGCCCCAACCGCGAAGATGCCGGCCACGGCCATCGCGAAGCGGACCGGGCGCCGTGAGAAGACGAACGCGCCGAAGGCCGCGATCCCCAGGAACGGGACGAGCGTCCCGGCCGTCAGGCCGACGCCTCCTGCGCGGAAGAGAAACACCAGTGCTGCCACACCGGCCGTCAACGCTATCGGGAGCGCAATATCGAGCCTCCGCGCCCGGATGGTCGAAGGCAACCCCGGGATGGCGAGGAGGCAAAGCATCGCCAGCGCGATCGGGTACTCCCACACCCAGTCGAAGACGACTGGCGCGATGAGGGCTGCGAACAGGCCGCCCACGGCGCCACCCACCGACATCCAGAGGTAGAACTCCGTCAGATGACCGGTGGCCGGCCGGTCGTCAGCCAGCGCCCCATGGCAGATCATGGCCGCGGCGAAGTACATCGCCAGGTGGAGCGGGATCAGGATCTCGATCGGCGACGTTACGCGGACGGCCGTCGCAATGACCAGCGGCAGCATGATGAATGGGAGCGACCGGATAAGGAGCTTGCGCGGGATCCAGGTGCGCGAGCTAAAGACCAGGATAAACGTCAGCAGATACAGGCTAAGCGGCAGGATCCAGAGCAGCGGAAGCGGAGCGATGTTCGTCGTCAGGTAGGTGGTCACGCTGATCATGAGGCTCGTCGGGATGGCGGCAAGCCCCACCCACCGCAGCCTCCGGCGGTTCGCGAGCGCCGGCAGCGCCGCAGCCCGGGATGGCGGCGCGGCCCCCCGGGTCGGTGCTTCCCGCCGCCAGACAGCCGCCCCGCAGGCGGCCAGGCCAACCACCAGTGCCCCGTATCCGATGGTCCACACCCAGCCCTGTTCGGCAAGGCGCAGGCGTGGCTCGACGAGTGCCGGGTAGGCGACCAGGGCGATCATGCTGCCCGCGTTGCTGGCGGCGTAGAGGAAGTACGGGTCGCCCGCCGTCCGGTGGCCCGAGCGGGCGAACCAGGATTGAAGGAGCGGGCTGGTCGTCGAGACCACGAAGAATGGCAGCCCAACGGCAGCGCCGAGGAGCGCGAGGAGCCAGGGCACAGGGTTCTCGCCCGAGGGCGGGTCCCACCCGCCCGGTACGGCGATCGGGAGGACCAGCAGGGGCAACAGGACGAGCCCGCCGTGAACGATGAGCTGCTTCCGCCCGCTAAGAAAGCGCGTCGTCACGTGCGAATAGGCGTAACCGCCCAACAGGACGACCTGGTAGAACACGACATTCGTATTCCATACGGCCGGCGACCCGCCGAGCAACGGCAAGACCATCCGGGCGAACATCGGCTGGACGAGAAAGAGCAGCCCCGCGCCGAGAAGCATCGTGCCGGTGTAGAGGGCAAGGACGCGCGCCCCGGCGGGGGCGGGCGCGCCGCTCGCCCTTGCCGCCACAACGTGAAGCGCCGGCGGCGGGGCAGACTGCCGGATAGCCATCAGTCCCTCTTCGCAAGCCCGCGGGGGCCGTGTGTGTCCTCCTTTTTATCGACAACCAAGCGGCCCTCCACAGAGACGCGGGTCGGGCATGAACCCCGATTTCGCCGGCCTGCGCCGCTATCGGCCATTTACCTCGTGGACGCGGACCGGCTCAGGCGAGCACGCACCGGCGGCCACTCAGGGCTTACCGGTCAGTGCGTGTACCTCTGCCACCACGTTCGTTTTGTCCACGACCCACGCAGCGCGGTGCCGCGACTCGACGCCCAGTTTGTCAAGAAGTAGATCCTCGAATAGTGCTTCGAGCAGGTGGAGGACGCTCGGGGACACGTCCACTTGCTTACCGCTATGCACTATGGAGCCGCGGAGACCGCACAAGAGTCCCACGCAGAACCGCTCCTTCGCCTTCTTGCTAGGTATGCCATAAATCTGGCCCAAAGCGATGCAAACTGGATCAATGTTGGTCCCCTTCATCGTTAGAGTCTCGATGGCGATCCAGCCAGCGACAAACGAATCTTCATTGCCGATTACCGTCCGCGACTTATCCATCCAACGAAGCGCCAGGGTGACCCGCTTGCCCAGATCCGCGTCGGGATCGATCTTCGAGATCGCGGCCGTCACCACTTCCGCTCCTGTTGGTATCGCCCCCGGAACCAACGCCAAATCTGGCACAGGCGGTGTTTGGGAGCAGAGAACCCCCCGGTGACTGATGTATCCTTCGCCCACGCTGTCGACAGCGACGGCCCTTCCGATCAGCAGCCTGATCAGCGACACGAGAGCGCTTGCCCGCAACCGTGCGTTGTTTCGGTCTCCATCGAAGCGAGGCTGCGCTTGACGAACGACCGTAAGGCAGAAGCTCCCGTTCCATTCAGCTGAGTTCAGACCCACCGCATAGCTGGGCGGGCCGCCGCGCCACGGATCTAGCGTGGCGGTGTCGCGGGGGTAAGGAATGATCCCGGTTCGGACGAGGGCCAAAGCGTCGCCTTGGCGAAAGTCACGCACGGCAAGTTGATTCAGGTCGATGCCGACCACGGCGTGAAGCCATATCCAGTAAAAGCCCTGTACCCCTGGTTCCAAGCGGAAGTCAGCCGGCATGTACTCCAAGATGCGCAGGCCATCCTTCGGCTCTCCTTCGTTCCACTCCAACTGCATTGCGGGCCCGCCACCTAATCGTCGATCTTCACGGTCGTCATGTCGCTGCCCATGGGGCCGCTCACCCAGCCACAGAGGTAGGCGCCCCACTTCCCGGCCTCGCCACCCGCCACCACCAGCGTGATCTGCCCGGGGTCGCGGAACTTGCCGATGAGGGTGCCGAGGCCGAGGCGCTCCGCTGATTCGGCGGGGATGCCCTCGGCGCAGAACTCGTCCCGGACGAGGTTGCGGACCTCCGTCATCGTCACCTGCTGGATGCGGTGGCGGACCTGGTCCTTCGTCCAGCCGTCCTTCGCGAAGGTATCGACGTGCTCGGGCGAGACACAGACCACGATCTCGCCGTAGCCGTACTGCTTCGGGTGGCCCACGGCCGTAAGGGCCATGCCGTAGCTGG
>JBJXGC010000092.1:0-9283 GCA_046154545.1 Dehalococcoidia bacterium
TGAACGAGGCCTTCGCCAGCGTCGCCTGCGCCTGCTCCCAGGAGCTGACGCTCGACCCGGCGAAGACGAACCCGAACGGCGGCGCCATCGCCCTCGGCCACCCGGTGGGGGCGACGGGCGCGATCCTTGTGGTGAAGCTGATGCACGAACTGGAGCGGACAGGCGGGCGCTACGGCCTGGTCAGCCTCTGCATCGGCGGCGGGCAGGGCATCGCGACGATCTTCGAGCGGCTGAATTAGCTGTTAGCTGTTAGCTGTTAGCTGTTAGCTGTTAGCTGTTAGTCGTGGTATCGCACGGTCAGCGGCCGCGCACGCGTTCGGTTAACCGTCCGTGACAGTCACTTCCAGGGCGGACGGACGGGCCGCCGTGTGCACGACGCGCTGCACGGCCACGCGCCACGACGATTCGTTCGCAATGTCCCCACCCGTGTTCGTATTGCGGTCGAACCTTGGGAAGTTCGAGCTGCTGACCTCCAGGCGCAGCCGGTGGCCGGCCGCGAACTGATAGGCGGTGCCCACGAGGTCGATGTCGTACGTGTAGACCTCCCCCAGATTCAGGAGCTCGGCCTCCTGGCGTGACGTCCGGTAGCGGGCGCGGAGGATGCCGTCGCAGAGGTTGATGGCACGTCCATCCGGGAAGACATCCACGAGCTTGGCCGTCCAGTCAGTGTCCGGCCCGTCTGTCGCGGCGTGGAGCGTGAGGCGCACCGGCCCCGCCACGGTGAGGGACGCCGCCAGCGGCTCTGAGGTGTAGCAGAGCACATCATCGCGCTGCTCAATCGCCTGTTGGTCGAAGGGGCCGGGTTGACGCACGGGCGCGACGAGCAGGTTGCCGCCACCGGTCGGCACAGGCCGCCCCGGGTCGTAGAGGAAGACGTCCGTTGGCTCGTCCCCCGCGGGCTGCAGCCGCGAAAGTGTGCCGTTGCCGCGAAGGCTGTTCGCGCTGCCGCCACTGTGGAGGTACCAGCGCGCCACGGTGCTCCCCTTCGGCGGCCAGGTTTCGTCGGAACGCCATTCGTTCGCGCCCATGACGAAATAGCGGACGGCCGGGCCGGTATCGACGGATTCGTCTCCGCGCAGATGGCGGTCCAGCCAGTGGTTGATGTCGGCGATGACTCCGGAGAAGGCGGCCCCGCCCGTTGGGCCGAATTCGAGCGCCCCCAGGTAGCGGTCGTAGCCGGTGTGCGCCCAAGGGCCGATGAGCAGCTTCTGGGGCGCGCGCCCGGCCGCCTGCATCCCCTGGAAGTTCCGGAGCGTGCCGCCCAGGAAGATGTCGAACCAGCCGCCGATATGAAACCCAGGTGTGGCGATGCGGTCGTGCGCATCGGCGATCCGCCAGCGCTGCCAGTAGCCAGTGTCGGCTGTGTGGGCCGTCCAGTCCTTCCAGTACGGCGCGACCTCCGGGTTCGACATGCCCGGCATCGTGGCGATGGGCAGGTGCGACAGCATCGCCATCGGGTCCGCCATCGCCCCGAGGATCTCCTTGCGAGCAGCCGGCGAGACGGGGCAGTCGGCGCGAAGGAACTGGGCCGCGGCCAGGCCGGCGCCCCAGGTACCCATGAACCCGAGTTCGAAGGCGCCGCCCTGGTAGGCCCAGCCCGCGTGGTAGTCGTCGGCGGTGATGATTGGGACGATGCAGGCCAGGCCAGCCGGCTGTTCCTTCGCCGCCAGCATGGTGGTCGCCCCGAAATAGGAAGCGCCGAGCACGCCGACCCGCCCGTTGGACCACGGTTGTTTTGCCGCCCAGCCGACCGTGTCCACGCCGTCCTCGCCCTCGTGGGCGAAGGGGTAGAAGATGCCTTCGCTCGAGGCCCGGCCG
This sequence comes from Dehalococcoidia bacterium, assembly GCA_046154545.1. Lineage (GTDB taxonomy): Bacteria > Chloroflexota > Dehalococcoidia > Tepidiformales > Tepidiformaceae > JBJXGC01. The sequence goes on from JBJXGC010000092.1 coordinate 1,819, forward strand.
CGCGTGTCCTGGACGACGACGGCGTAACCCCGTTCCGCGAGTTTGACCCACTGGGGAAGGACGCCGAGCCCGCCCATCGAGACCTCTTTGTCGTACGGGGTACGGACGACGACCACCGGCGCGGGAGGCCCTTCCAGCGGCCGGAAGACGTCGGCGTAGGTGGTGACGCCGTCACGGAGCTTGATGGGCATGTCTTTTTCGACAAGGACGCGTGCGACTTTCGCCATAACCGGACCGCCTGGTGGAGATGCGGCGCAGTCTAACAGGCCGCGTCAGGCAGGGCTGAGGCTGGGCAGCGTCTGTTGGAGCGACGCCATAGGGGCGAACCGGTCACCCGAGTCGGCGACCCGTTGGAGCACATCCGGCGCCTGGAACGAGAGCAACGTCGCATCCCGTTCCGAAACCGCGGCCGCAATCTCTTCCCAGCTGACCGGCGTTGAGACCGTCGGCGCCTCGCGTGCGCGGAGCGAGTAGACACCGATGGTCGTCTTGTGCTCGTCGTTCTGGCTCCAGTCGATGAGGACCTTCCCCGCCCGGACCGCCTTGCTCATCGACGAGACAACGCGTTTGGGCATCTGGCGCTCAAGGATTTTCGCGACAGCCAGGGCGAATTGCTTCGTTTCGTCGTAGGTCGTGGGCGTGTTCAGGGGCAGATACACCTGCATCCCCTTCGAACCGGACGTTTTCGCCACGCCGCTCAGGCCGAGGTTGTCGAACAGCTCCCGGAGCGCGAGCGCGACCTCGGCACAATCGAGGAGGTCAGCCGGCGGCCCGGGATCCAGGTCGAACACGACACACGTGGGCCGCGCCATGTCCTCGGCCAGGGAGAGTGACGGATGCAGTTCGAGCGCCGCAAGGTTCGCCAACCAGACGACTGTGGGCAGGTCATCGACGAGGATGTACGAGATGTCCCGGGAGCTATGGCGGCTGTAGACACGCGCCTTGTGCACCCAGGCAGGGGTGTGCGAGGGCGCGTCCTTTTCGAAGAAGAACGGCCCGGCCGGTCCATCGGGGTACCGTTTGCGGGTCATCTGGCGGCCGCGGTAATGGGGAAGCGCCACAGGTGCGATGCGGGTGTAGTAGTCGATGACCTGGGCCTTGGTGAACCCTGTGGCGTAGAGCTGCTTGTCGAGGTTTGAGAGGACGAGCTCGCGTCCCTCTACCGTGATCGGGACAGACCTTGAGCTGGCCGCCCGGGCAAGCGGCTGCTCCGGCGCCTCGCCGGGCGCATCCAACGGCCGCGACGGGGCCGCCGCGGTGCTCTCCGCTACGGCGCGGGCCGCCCGGCGGCCGCCCGGCCCCTTGCGTCCCACGACTTCGGACGCCACTGGTGAGCGTGTCGCGGGCGTTTCGAGGATGACGTCGCGCGGGTCTTTGTCCGGGCGCAGCCCTTTGAACGACGGATGCCGGAACGTGCCGGCTTCCGTCCACTCGAAGAAGTCGACCTCGCAGACCAGTTCGGGCGCGGCGAAGATGGCGCCTGGCTCAGGGATGCCGACATCGAACGGGCTGCGGTCCACTCGGCGCGCGGTGAGGGCCGGTATCAGCGTGCGGAAGAGTCGGTCGTCGAACCCGGTCCCCACCTTGCCAGCGAAGTGGAACCGCTGAGGGACGCCGGTGCGAGCTGATTCGTCCCGGGAGATGTCGTAGTAGCCGACCAGCACGGCGCCGAGCGAGTCTTCGCGATTGCCAGCGCCGGGTGTCCAGCCAGCGATAACGAACTCCTGGCGAAGGGTGTTCTTCACCTTCAGCCAGGCGCCGCTGCGCCGCCCGGGCTCGTAGGGGCTATCCAGCCGCTTGGCGACCACGCCTTCGAGACCCTGCGCCTTGCTGGCGGCATACATCGCCTGGCCGTCGCCCGGATGGGAGGCTGGGGTCTTCCATGATGGCCCCTCCAGGTCGAGGGCCTCGAGCAGCCGGCGGCGCTCCCGATAGGGCAGGGGCATGAGCGAGTGGCCGTCGAGGTAGAGCAGGTCGAAGATCATGAAGGCGGCCGGGACCTCCTGCATCCGGCGGCGGACGTCCCCCGGACGTGTGAGCCCCAGGCGGTTCTGAAGCAGTTCGAAGCTGGGCGCGCCTGATTCCGTGAAAGCGACGATTTCGCCGTCGAGGATGACCTCGCGGGCGCCCAGCGACTCGCCGAGAGCGGCCAGCTCGGGAAACTGCTTGGTGCTGTCGAGCATGTTGCGGCTCTGCAGGCGGATGCGGCCGCCCTGGACGTAGGCCACGGCCCGGACCCCGTCCCACTTCACTTCGAAGGCGTACTCGGTGTCGTTCTTCGGCAGCGGCGCGAGCTTGCAGAGCATCGGCTCGATCGACGTGGGCATGGGCTCGCGCCCGGGGTCCTGGGGCGGGTCCATGCGGTGGATCATCCAGTTCTTGCCGTCCGTCCGGAAGAGGACGTACTTGCCCTGGACGCGGCCGCCATGAAGCACGACCTGGACTTCGTCGTCCCACCACTTCACCAGGTCGTAGGTGCCGCGGTCCCAGGCGATGACCTTGCCGCCGCCGTACTCCTTGTCCGGGATCTCGCCCGCGAAATCGAGGTACGAGAGCGGATGGTCCTCGGTCTGGACGGCGAGGTGGTTCTGTTTCGGGTCGGGCGGCACACCTTTCGGCAACGCCCAGGAGACGAGGACGCCATCTCGCTCGAGGCGAAAGTCCCAGTGGAGGGCCGTCGCATGGTGCTCCTGGACGACGAACCGCAGCTTCGCGCCGGGCGAGGGCGCCGCGGAGCCGTCCGGTTCGGCCGTCTTCGAGAAGTCGCGCATTTGCCGGTAAGTGGCGAGCTTCTCGTCCGGCGGGACAGCCGTGCCCCGCACGATCCGGGTCACGCCGAGTTCGGCGGTGAGCCGGCTGATGCTGGCCCGGCCGGGAACACGGCCGCGGGTGGGCTTCAGTCCCACGAGGCCGCACCAGCCCGCCGGCAGCCGCGTGGAGCCGCCGCCGTCGTTGGCGTGGGCGAGGGGGACCATCCCCGCGGCGACGGCAGCCGCGGAGCCACCGCGCGAGCCAGAAGGCGAGCGCGAGGCAAGTATGGCCGGCGGCCAGAACGAGGGATGAAAAGTGCTGCGCCTTCGGCTCCCCCTCGCCCCGCGCACGGGGAGAGGGGGCAGGGGGTGAGGGCTGCGCCGGCCACGCGGAGCCCAACGGTACCCCCGAGCCTGCCCCCTAAGGACGAGTTTTCAGACCAGAGGTCCGAGGGGTTGTTCGTCGGGCCATACGAGAGGGGCTGGGTCGTCGGGCAGGAGCCGAGTTCGGGCGTGTTCGTCTTGCCGAGGGTGATGAACCCGGCGGCGCGGAAGCGGGCGCCCAGCACGGTACCCTCGTCCGAGCGGTGCCCGGCAGCCTTGAGCATGCGGCTGCCAGCGTAGTAGGGCAGGCCTGCCTGGTTCGCGCCGATGTCCTTCAGGAGGAACGGCACGCCCCGGAAGGGGCCGTCCGAGAGGCCGGGAGCGGCCGCGGCGCGGCGTGCATCCTCGAAGAGCGGGATGATGACGGCGTTGTCGGCCGGGTTGCGCGCCTCGATCCGGGCGATAGCTGCCTCCACCAGTTGGAGGGTGACCTCATTGCGCCGGACGAGTTCGGCCTGGGCAGTGGCGTCGAGGGTTTCGAAGGGGTCCATGGGGCGCGCCTCCCGGGGAGGGATGGGTCGAAATCTACGCGAACGCTCCTGCGGGCGCGACGGCATGGCCTCACCCCCGGTCCACGGCCGTGAGGAGGCCGTCGAGGTGGCAGGTGTCGTTCTGGCGGACGAGGACCAGGTGGCCGGCCCGGTCGAGCGCGACCTCGGTGATGGAACAGTTCGCGGTCTCGAACGAGCCACGGCGGGAGCGGTCCATCCCGAGCACCTGGTAGCAGACGGCGGAGACGACGCCTCCGTGAGCGACGGCCGCGATGGTCTGCTTCGTGGCAGCGAACCGCTGGAGGACGTCCTGGACGCGGGCGTGGAACTCGTCGCGCCCCTCCTCACCGGGGAAGGTAGGGCGGATGCCCTTCTGCCAGGCGGCCATCATCTCCGGGAACTTCTCGCGGATCTGAGGGCCGGTCAGGCCGCTGGCGGCCCCCATGTCGTACTCCATGAGGCCCGGTTCGGACTCGATCTCGATCCCGATCGCAGCCGAGAAGACGGAGGCGGTGTCGAAGGCGCGCTTCAGGGGGCTGCTCACGAGCCGGTCGATTTTCAGCCCACGGAGGCGTTCAGCGGTAGCTTCGGCCTGGGCGCGGCCGAGGGCGGTGAGGCCGAAGTCGAGGCGGCCCTGGACGAAGCCTGCGGCGTTGCCCTCGGACTCGCCGTGCCGGATGAGGATGAGCTTCACGGGCGAGCCTCCGGGGGGCGTCTGGGAGTGTGGGTCGTAGCCGGGTGCATCCGTCCTCCAAAGCGATGGCGAGCTGTTCGGGCTGCGCGGCACGGAAACGGAGCCCGTCGCGGCCTTCCCCATGGTATTGGCACGGGCCGTCTCGGAACACGGGCTCCACCCGGTCGCGGCGAAGTCCACCTACCGGCGAATGCTCCTACCCCGGCGGGTCAGGAATTCCGAGTTCGCGGCAGATGTGCCTCGCGACGGCATTCTTGACCTCCGTATGCCGGGCACGCCCTGCCGCGACGTATCTCCGGCGTTGACCCATATCGAGTGATTCGACCCTTCCCGGAGGATCGAGCAGCCATTTGCGGTGAGGTGGCGGACGAGCGCGGTGCGCTTCACGCCAGCACGAGTGTCTGGCTGCGTGCGGCGGGAGACGCGCGCTTGAGCGCCTCCTCTCGCATCACGTCGAGCATCAGCCCGACGGCTGCGGCGAGGTCGTCGAGGACTTCCGCGATCGTCTCGCCCTGGCCGTTGGCGCCGGGCACCTCGGCGCACCGTGCCCAGAATCCGCCCTCTTCGGCCGGCTCGATGATGGCCGTGAACTCGTTCCGCATGCCCACAGTATACCGCGCGCCGCAGGCCCCGGGATTACTGGACGCGGCGGATCTTGCAGAGGCTGCGCATCTCGCGGGGTGGGTCGAGCAGGCGGCCGCGAATGGTGTACGAGACTTCGCCGACGTAGATGTCCCCGTTGGAATCGACGGCGATCCCGTGGGGGGCGATGAACTGGCCCGGGCCTTCGCCCTCCTCGGCGTCGCCGAAGCGGGCGAGGAGCTTGCCTTCGGGGCTGAAGACCTCGATGCGATGGCCGTAGCCGGGGCAGTCCTCGACCAGGCCGACGCCGTTCAGTTCGCCGATATAGATGTTGCCGTCGGGGCCGACGGTAAGGCCGCAGGGGCGGTGGATGTTGTTCCAGACCGCCTGCAGCTTGCCCTCGCTGTCGAAGACCTGGACGCGGTGGGCCTCGCGGTCGGCGACGTAGACGTTGTCGGCGGTGTCGATGGCGATGTTGTGGGGGATCATGAACTGGCCGGGGTCGATACCGGGCTCGCCCCACGACTTCACGAGCCGTCCATCGGGCGTGTACTTGTGGACGCGGGCGTTGGCGTAGCCATCACTGATGTAGATGTGGCCGGTGCGATGGGAGACGGCGGCCTGGGTGGGGCGGGAGAAGGGCAGCCCGCTCCAGCGGGGCGAGGGTTGGTTGGGCGTGCCGATGGTCATCAGCAGTTCGCCCTCAGGGCTCCACTTCGTGATCGTGCTGGTGCCGTCGTCAGTGGCGTAGATCATGCCGTCGGGGCCGACGAGGATGCCGTGCGACCGGTTCGTGAACGTGCCCTTGCCGAAGGTGGTGCGGAAGCTTCCGTCCCGTTCGAAGACGAGGATGGGGCTATCCGGGTTGCGGGTGAGGGCGTAGACGCAGTCCTTCGCGTCCACAGCGACTCCCGGCGTTTCCCGGAGGCGGACGCCTTCGGGAAGGCGCTCCCAGTGGGGGAGGGCTTCGTAAGTGAAGGAGGTGGGTGCGATGGCGGCCATGGCTCTTCCTTTCGCGGCGCGGGGCTGCGGGCTGGTGTGGCGGATTCTAGCGGAGGTCGGCCGGGTTACGTGAATTGCCTTTGGTTGAGATTTGTGGATCGACCGTGGCTGATGCCATAGTCCCCGTAGAACGCAGCCACCGGACAACGGGCGGCGCAGGAGAAACCGATGGCCCAGGCAGGAACGGCGGCCACGCGCCTCAAGCGCGTGTTTATCAGCAATCGCGGTGAGATCGCAATCCGAATCGCGCGGGCGGCTTCGGGACTGGGGATGGAGTCGGTCGCCATCTACGCCGCTGCCGACAAATTTGGGTTGCACACCAGCTTCGCGACGCGGGCGGTGGAAGTGGGCGGCGGGGGTTCGAACACATCGGACCCCGTGGGCGCCTACCTCGACGCCCCGGCCTTGATCCAGGCGGCGAAGGCGGCGGGCTGCGACTGCGTCCACCCGGGGTACGGGTTCCTGGCCGAGAACGCGGCCTTTGCCGAGATGTGCGCTGCCACCGGGCTGACCTTCGTCGGCCCATCGCCGGAAGCGCTGTCGCTGTTCGGCGACAAGGTGCGGGCGCGGGCGTTCGCCAGTTCGCTGGGGATCCCGGTGGTGCCCGGGAGCAACGGGGCGCTGGCCACGGCGGACGAGGCCCTTGCGGTGGCCGGTGAACTCGGTTACCCCGTGATGCTGAAGGCATCGGCGGGGGGCGGCGGCCGGGGAATGCGCCTCGTCGAGCGGCCCGCGGAGATGGCGGACGCGTTCCTGCGCTGCCGGGGCGAGGCCACGGCCGCCTTCGGCGACGGGTCCCTCTTCCTCGAGAAAGTGATCGTGCGGCCACGGCACATCGAGGTGCAGATCCTCGGGGACGCACAGGGCAACGTCGTCCACCTCCACGAGCGCGACTGCTCGGTCCAGCAGCGCAACCAGAAGGTCATCGAGATCGCCCCGGCGCCAGGGCTCGACCAGGCCCTGCGCGAGCGCATCCAGGCGGACGCGATCAAGCTCGCGCGGGCAGCGGCCTACGTGAACGCTGGCACAGTCGAGTTCCTGGTCGCGCCCGAGCAGGGCGAGTACTGGTTCATCGAGTGCAACCCGCGCGTCCAGGTGGAGCACACGGTGACCGAGCAGGTGACCGGCGTCGATATCGTGGAGGCGCAGTTTCAGCTCGCGGCCGGAGCCTCTCTGGCTTCTCTGGGGCTGGGTGACCAGGACGCGGTCGGGAGCCCGCGCGGATTCGCCGTGCAGGCCCGGGTGGTGGCCACGGCGCCGGGCACCATCACAGCCTACAAGGAGCCGTCCGGACCGGGCGTGCGGGTCGATGGCTGTGGTTATGTAGGGTACGCCCCGCCGCCCCAGTTCGACCCGTTGCTGGCCAAGGTCATCGGGGCCTCGAACTCGACCGGATCGTTCGTTTCCGCGGTGGAGCGCACGCTCCGGGCGCTGGACGAGTTCCACATCGCAGGCCTGCCGGCGAACGTGGGGCATCTGCGGGCGATGCTCCTCCACCCGCTGGTCCGGGCCGGGGACGCGCGGACGACGTTCCTCGGAGAACACCCGGAGCTGGCCGGCGG
>JBJXGC010000093.1:0-12895 GCA_046154545.1 Dehalococcoidia bacterium
AAGCTGTATCAAGGCCGGCGAGTGCTACTACAACCACCCGAAGCTCCTCAAAGTCGATAAGGACGGGTTCCCGACGGTGCTCATCGAACTGCTCGACACCGACGAACTCCTCGCCGAAGGCCAGGCCGCCGTCGATGTCTGCCCCGCCCAGGCCATCAGCATCGAGGACTGACCGGGGGACGGCCTACCCGCCCGAGCCCGGCCGTGACCACTTCGCCGGGTCGCCGGTCTCTTCCTCGGTTTCGCCCGCCGGTTCGTCGCCGGTCCCGTTTGTCGGGCGCGAAAGCGATTGCGGCCGCGCGAACACAGTCCGGTCCGCCCCGACCAACGACGAGAGACCGCCCGTCCCGGCCTCGCCGTCCTTGCCCACGGAAGCGCCTTCGAAGGGGCTGCGTTCACGCGACTGGACGAACTTCAGGAGCTGCTGCTCGTCCTGCGGGCGGAGCGCCCCGTCGGCCAGCTCCTCCACACGGTCCGCCAGCTCCATGACGAGCCGGTCGTGGGTGCAGGTCACGACCGTGAAGTTCTGCTCCCTTGCCAGCGCCCGCAGCAGTCCGAAGACCGCCTTCGCAGTCGTGGAATCCAGCTCGCCTGTCGGCTCGTCCGCGAGGATGAGCCGTGGCTCCGTCGCAATGGCCCGGGCGATGGCGACCCGCTGCTGCTCGCCGCCCGAGAGTTCATAAGGCCGGTGGCTCGCCCGGCGCGAAAGGCCCACCATGTCGAGTGCCGCCTTCGCCATGCGCACCCGGTCCCCATGCCCGAAGCCGGCGATCCTCAGTGGCAGCTCGACGTTCTCGGTGGCGCTGAGAAGTGGCAGCAATCCGAACGACTGGAAGATGAAGCCCAGGTCCTTCCGCCGCAGCCGCGTCAGCTGGCCCTCGGGCAGGTTGTCGATCCGGGCGCCGTCGTAATGGATTTCGCCGCTCGTCGGCCGGTCGAGGCCCGCAATGATGTTCAGGAGCGTTGTCTTCCCCGAGCCTGAGCGGCCGATCAGGGCCACGAACTCGCGCGGCGCGATGGTCAGGCTCACATCCCGCACCGCCCACACCTCTTCCGCCCCGAGGTGGAACAGCCGCGAAACGTTCCGCACTTCAATGCCCAGCGCCGGTACACTCATTCGTTCTCCCGCCATCACCGTATCTCCGGCTTCACTTCGACGTGGCCCTCGCGCAGGGCCACCTTCGCTCGTCCCTGGATCGCCAGCTCCTCCAGGAACTCCCGCGGGATCTGCAGCCGGCCAGCGTTGTCCACGAGCACGAATTCGTCGTGCACCACTTCCGGTGTGTTCGCGTCGCCACGCACGCGACGGAAGATCTCGGTACTCGTCCGCCCATCCCGGATGGCCACCACGCGATCGACCCGGGCCGCGATCGCCGGGTCGTGCGTGACGATGATGATCGTCACGCCGTAGCGGCGGTTCAGGTCACCGAACAGCTCGAAGACGGCCGACGCTCCGACTGAGTCGAGTTCGCCCGTGGGTTCGTCGGCCAGGAGGAGCGGTGGGCTGTTCGCCAGCGCCACCGCAATCGAGACTCGCTGCTGCTCGCCGCCCGAGAGCTGGTTCGGCTTGTGACCCATGCGGTGGCCGAGGCCGACCGCTTCCAGTAGCTCCACCGCGCGCTCCCGCGCCGGCCCTCGGCCCTTCCCGGCCAGGATCATGGGCACTTCCACGTTCTGGAGGGCGTCCAGGTAGGGCACGAGGTTCCGCCCCGTCTGCTGCCAGACGAAGCCGACCTGCGACCGCCGGTAGTCCACCATCTCCCGCGACGACATCGTCAGGAGGTCGCGCTTGCCGACGTACGCCCGCCCCGCGCTCGGCTGGTCGAGTCCAGCCAGGATGTTTAACAGGGTGCTCTTTCCAGAGCCCGAAGCCCCGACGATCGCCATCAGCTCGCCGTGGCGCACCTTCAGGTCCAACCCCCGGAGCGCGACCACTTCGAGGTCCGCGATCTTGTAGATCTTGAAGAGGTCCTCACAGGAGATGTAGAGGTCCTCTTCGCCAACGTCGTACATGTCTACCATGTCTTATCTCTCACAGCTCACCCATCCGTAATGCCCGGCTTACCGCAAGCCGCGAGTAGAGTACGACCAGTGCCACCACCGTGCTGGCGACCACGATCCCCAGCAGGATGTAGACCGTCACCACCGACTGCCAGTTCACGATCGAAAGCAGGGGTGGCAGCGGCTCCTTGCCGTTCTCGGTCAGGCCCATGTAGCCGATCATCAACCGGCTCAAGGGGAAGCCCAGGAGCGTCCCCGCCGCCACCCCGGCCAGGACCACAAAGGCCTGCTCAAACGTTACCACACCGAAGATCTGCCGCGCCGACAGCCCCATCGTCCGTAAGACGGCGAACTCGAGCGACCGCGCCTGGGCGCCGAGGCCCGAATAGGTCACGAACCCGAGTGCGCTCACCAGCAACACCGCCGCGAACGAGAGGAAGAGGATCCCCTCCCAGCTCGCCGCTACCAGCGGGTCCGCCGACTGCTCCTCCAGGAGCGCCGCCCGGTCGTACACCTGTTCGACGAGCAACCCCTTCTCCTTCAGGGCCTCCCTCGTGAGCGCTGTTGTCGCCCCACTCCCCAGCCACGCTTCGTTCGGGAGCACATTGCTCCCCGCCCCGGGCACCCGCGAGGCCGCTTCCTTCATCCGGTCGAAGTCGGCGACAAACAGCGGCTCGTCCGATTCGGGGTCAAACGTCGGAAAGAGCCTGTAGCTCCCCGTGATACTCACGGTCAGATACTGCCCGTTCAGGTAGACGGGGATCTGGGCGCCGATCTTCAGTTGCTTCGCGTCAAGGAACTTCTGGCTCGCGATCGCCGGCAGCGCCCGGGAGTCGCGGATCGTCCGGAACGAGATGAGCGAGGCCCCGGCCCGGCCCCGGATGAACTGCACCCGGGCGACCGACCCGTCACGCCCCTTCACCCCGGCCGCTCGCGAGAGGGCGCCGGGGTCGGCGAGTTGCGAGACGCCTTTCACCAGTTCGTACCGATCGACCGATTCGAACTCGTCGATCACCTGTCCGTCCGTGAAGCCCGTCTTCGACCAGCCCGCCGGCAGGGAGGTCTGGGCCGAGACCTGCAGGTCGTCGAGTAACAGCGTCACGTTCTGCGATACGGCCGGTATCCCGCCGAGAAGCTGCACGAAGAACGCGTCTAGCGTCCACTTCCGGTCGGCCGCCACCGGCTGGACGCCCTGTGGCCTCGTGCCCGTCGGACGGTTCAGGTCGAGCACGTAGAACTGCCAGGCCTCGGCCGTCTGCGGGTTCTCCGTGCCCATCCGGTATTCCCACACCTGCCCATCACTATCCCGCAGCCGGACGCCCATTGAGGCGAAGTTCTGGGCCAGCGGCGTCAGCGCCCACACACCGATCAGCCGTGTCCCCGCCGGGATCTCGATCGGCTTCGGTCCGCCTTCCTGCGGCGGGAGCTGGACGCTCTCGAGCAGGCTGCTCAACGAGCTATCCGCGAAGTCGCTGCGCCAGAAGGCAAGTTGCTCAAAGCACTCGGTGTGCACGCCAAGGAACGAGACGCTGTCCGACTGGTAGCGGGTCGCATTGAAGTAGCCCGAGAGCCTGAGCGCCGCGCAGACATCGGGTACACCCGTCGATTTGGAGATGGCCTCTTCGAAACGCGGCGAACCGAGCCCGGCCGGCCCTCGGATGTCAAAAACGCGGCCCTCGGCCCCCGCCAGGTAGGCCGCCCGGTCTTCGTACCCCCGCTCCAGGGTCGATCGGAAACCAGCCGCGAACATCCCCACCGCCGTCGCCAGCAGCAGCAGCAGGATAAGGCGACTGTGCTGGAGCGGGCTGCGGGCCATCCGCGTCAGGCCCAGCGAGATCGTCGCCCCGCTCAGCGACCGCGTCAGCCAGAGCACGAGCCGCAACACGAGCGGGAACAGCCGCAGGAACACCAGCGCAACCATCACCATGAACAGCGTCGGCGTCGCCAGCAGGATCGGGTCTGCCGAAAGGTCGCCGAACAGGCTCTCGGTGACGAACGTCCCCTTCTGGCGAAGCTGGTAGAAGGCGAACGCGCCGGCCGCCACGAGTACCAGGTCGAGGTAATACTTCAAGAAGGCCGACTGCGATGGCGGCCGTGACAGCTGCTGCTTGTAGTGCGTGATGCTGTAGCGGCAGGCGCGGTAGGCCGGCCACATCAACGCCGCCATGGCCATCAACCCGCCCGCCGCCGCAAGCATGAACGAGAGCGGCGTCAGGGGGACAGAGAGCAGCTCTCCGTGACTCAAGTCCTCGAACGATGGCGTCAGGCCCAGCGCCTTGATGCTGGCCGCGGCGATGAACGGGCCGAGGATCGTCGCCAACAGGGCGATGCCCAAGCCTTCGATTCCGAACACCGTCATGATCTGCCGGGTGCCCGCGCCTCGGCTCTTAAGCAACGCGATCTCGCCCGCCTGGCGCTCAACCACCATCGTCGAGACCATCATCAGGTAGAACATCACGATCCCGACGATCTGGATCATCAGGGCGAACAGCGGCAGACGCGTGAAGAACAGCTTCTCCCGGTAATCCTTGATCGTGGCGTCGAGCCCGGTCGCGGTGGAACTCAGGGTGAGCTGCGCCTGCACGCTCGTCGCCAGTGATCGCACCCGGTCTTCCACCGCCTGGGCGTTGCGGCTGTTGATCCGCCCCGTGTCGACGAAGACGTACGTTTCGAAGGACGCGTCCATGTCTGGCAGATACAACGCCAGGCTCCGCAGGGTCGCCTCGTCAATGAAGAACGGATAGGTTGGCCAGCTCGGTGTATCGACCTTGAAGCGGTCCGTCTTCCCGAACCAGTAGTCCTCGGTCGCGTCCCGCGGTTCGATGATGGCCGTGATCTTTACGCGGATGGGCGCGACCTGCCGCCAGTGCGGCTGGAGGTCGAACTCCTGGTCCAGCCGCAGCCCCAGTGCGTCCGCCGCCGCCTTGCCGATCGAGGCCTCGATCGTCGGCGGCTTATCGGGCGCCGCCGTCGTCAGCGTGGCCGGGGCCTTGCCTGCGACAACCGTGATGTGCTCGGCCAGGCCATCGGCGAACTGGAGGTGGGCACGCGGCCGGCGCTCGTCCTCCGACACCGCCTCCCCGGGCGCCGTCGCGAAAAAGGTCGCGGACCGCCCGTAGAGCACCGTGTTTGAAGCGACGTCGCTCGTCTGGGAGGAGATCAGCCCGGTCGTTGTGCTCCGCAGCTTCTCGTACTCCGTCACGCTCATCCGCTGGCTCGTACTGGTGACCTGGATGTCGTTCGCGAAGCGCGGTTGAGACTCCAGCGCGTGCACCAGCCCGAGGTCCCTCACCGTGTCCGAGTAGAGGATCACGCAGGCCATCAGGGCGCCACAAAGCACCGACCCCACCGCCATCGCCGCAAACAAGCGCCAATGGCCGAGGCTACGCTGAAAGACCATCCTTGTGACTGCTGTTAAACTTCCCATCCGTACCGCGCTGCACAGCCTACATGGCCCATCGTGAAGCGACAAAACGCCCCGTCCAGCGCCAACCCTTCCCCGGGTTTGCGACTGCCACGTGCGGCCGCAGTCGCACGCCACGCGCGGTCACGGTAGGCTTCCCGGGCGGAGAGGGTGACGTTGGGCACATACCTCGGTCTTGGACTCAAGCAGCTGGCCGCCAATCGCGGCCTGGCGGCAGTGCTCGCCCTCGGCATCGTCGTGGCGGCTGTGCTCCTCGCCAGCGCCCCCATCTACTCCCGCGCCATGGCCGACGAGGGCCTCACGTTCACCATCCAGAACGACCTTCGCGGCAACGCCAACAGCCGCATCGAGTTCTTCAATCAACCCCTGACCACCGCTGAAGGAATCGACCGGCGGCAGGCCATCGAGCGCCGTATCGACGAGCGGATCGGCTGGTTTCGCGCCAGTCAGTCACGCATCTTCCGGCTCGGCCACTACCCCATCGCCACGCCCGGTCAGCCCCTCGCCTCCCGCCCTCCGTTCGCTGAGCCCGTTTCGCTCTCCGGTTACGCCTCACATGTGAGAGTGCTCGAAGGGACCCTGCCCGCCACTACGGACGGCAGGATCATCGAAGTGGCGATGAGCCAGCGCGCTGTCTCTGTCTCGAACCTCAAGGTCGGCGACGTCTTCGACATTCGTGACCAGTTCGACAACTGCGAGCGCGAGCTGCCGGTTGAGACGTTCCCACCGCCGCCGCCGCCCTGCCCCATCGTCGCCGCCGCCACGTTCACCTTCCAGGGCAAGCTCACCGCGATCGTCGAGCCGCTCGACGAAAAGGAAGCCTTTTGGGTCGGCACCTCCGGCCGCTACTTCGACCCCTTCAACCTGCCCATCGAGGGTTCGGGGCCCGTGCTCCCCATGTTCATGGACGAGGCCACACTGTTCGAAGGCTTCGGCAAGCTCTACCCCGGCTACCGCGTCTACTCCGCCTGGCTCGTCGCTGCCAACCCCGAAGTCCTGACCCGGGCCAACTTCACGCGCGCCCGTGACGACCTCGTCGCCCTCTACGCCGAGTTCGAGCCGCTCGGGGGCTTCGCGGTCAGCCCCCTGCGCGACACGCTCATCCGCTTCGACCGCACGGCTGACTACCAGCAGACCCCGCTCGCCGTCCTCTTGCTTGAGATCACCGGCATCGCCCTCTTCTACGTGGGCCTCGTGGCGGCCATCGTCGTTGAGCGCCAGGGCTCCGAAATCGCCCTCCTCCGCGGCCGTGGCGCCAGCCTCCTCCAGATTATCTCGCTCTACCTCGTCCAGGGCCTCATCCTCGGGATCCCGACGCTCTTTCTCGCGCCCTTCGTCGCCGGGGGCCTGACGGCCGTCCTCGGCCTCACGCCGATCTTCTCCGATGTCACGGACGGCTCCCTCCTCTCGGTGACGATCGTGCCGCTCTCCTTCGCCATGGCTGCCGGCGGGGTTGCCCTCTCCCTCGTGGCGCTCGTCCTGCCGGCCGTGGTCGCGGCTGTCCGCGGCAGCACCGGCGTCCGCCGCGCCCAGGCGCGTCCAGGCTTCTCCTTCTTCCAGCGCTACTACCTCGATGTTGCCCTCGCCGCCGCCGCCATCCTCCTGCTCTTCGAGCTGCGCGAGCGCGGTTCAGTCTTCTCGCCCTCCTCCACCGGCGGTGTTACCAGTGACCCCCTGTTGCTAGCCTCACCGGCCCTGGCCATGGTGGCGGCAGGGGCCCTGATCCTCCGGTTCTATCCGATGATCCTCCGGGCAGTTGCCCGCGCCACGACGACGGTTTCCGGTGCCGCCTTCAGCCTCGGCCTCGCCCAGGTCGTGCGGAATCCCGGCCAGTACACGCGCCTCACTCTCCTCCTCATGATGGCCGTCGCCGTCGGCACCTTCGCCGCCAGCTACACCACGACCGCCGACCGCTCCTACCGCGACCGCGCCAACTACGAAGCCGGCGTGGACCTCCGCGCCACCTCCGCCAGCATCGGCGGTACCAGCTCCGCAAATCAGCCCGTGATCGAACGTGAGGGCGCTGCCCTGCCCGGCGTCTCCCAGGCCTCCGCCGTCCTTCGCGTCCAGGCCTCACTCGCCACGCCGGGCTCGACCCTCTCCAGCTACCAGGTCCTTGCCCTCGACCCGAAGGCGGGCGCCAGCATGCTCTGGTCGCGCGACGACTTCGCCAGCGAGCCGCTCGAGGACATCCTCGCAAACATCGGCGGGCTGCCTACCGTCCCCGGCAAGGTGCTGCCAGCCACCGCAAGCGCCCTCTCCATCTGGGCCCGAAGCGACGAGACGCTCGGTGGGATTACCCTTCGTGCTGGCATCCGGGACTCGGCCGGGCACTATGCCCTGATCGAACTGGCCGACCTCAGTACGACGAACGCCCAGTGGGCCCACTTCACCGGCACGCTCAAGGACCTCCCCTTCGCGCCCGTACCGCCGCTCTCCATCGTCTCGCTTGGGTTTTCGGGCGTATCCACCCGGCCAGTCGTGCCGGTGGCCTTCCTCGACGACCTCGGCGCCATCGACGAGTCCGGCGCCGTCACGATCATCGACGACTTCGAAGCCGCCCTCCAGTGGAGCGTCCTCCCCACCGCCGGCGCCACCACCGACAAGCTCACCGAACTCAAGGAAAACGTCTACCGTGGCAATGGCGCCCTGAAGTTCGCCTTCCGCCCCGGCAGCAGCGACGAGGCGCGCGGGTTCTACGTCACCGGTTTCCTCACACCGATCCCCGCCGTCGTGAGCGATTCCTTCCTCGACGCCACCGGCGCGTCCATCGGTGGCGTCGTCCTGCTGAAGATTGGCCAGGCCCTTGTGCCCACGCAGATCCGGGCGACTTTCGAACTCTTCCCGTCCACGCATACACGTGACGGGCCAGTCATCGTCTTCAATCGCGACCGTCTCCTGCAGTGGGCCGAGATGGCCTCGGGTGGGTTCGGCTCAAACCTCGGCGTGAACGAACTCTGGCTGTCGCTTCAGCCGGACGCCGACATGGAGAAGATCGCCGAAGCGCTGAACGCACCCCCGTTCTCGCTCGACCAGATCACCAGCCGCTCCCAGGCGCTCGTCACGAACACGCGCAACCCGCTCATCGCCGCCAGCGGCAGCGGTATCCTCTACCTCGCCTTCGGGGCCGTCCTCGTCCTCGTCGCGTCGGCCCTCCTCACGTCGTTACTCGCCTCGATTCGCCGGCGGCGGGTGGAGTTCGCGGTCATCCGGGCCATCGGCCTCTCGCGCTTCCAACTGCTTTCGATGCTCGTGCTCGAGTATTCGGTGGTCTTCGTCGTCGGCGTATCCGCTGGCTGCGTCCTCGGCCTCTTCGTCAGTCAGCGCATGCTTTCGTTCCTGAACGTTACCGAGGCCGGCGAGCGAGTCGAACCGGCCTTCATCGTCCAGACCGAGTGGCTCCTGGTGGCGGCCGGCGTGTTCGTCGTCTTCGTGGTCTTCTGGAGCGCCCTCTGGCTGGCCGCCCGGATTGTCGGCCGCACCGCCGACGCGGCCGCCCTCCGCACCGAGTAGGAGCTACCCGCCCTCGTTCGGAAGCACCAGCACCGCCGCCGGCGGCGGGCCGCTGAAGACGCCGGCGATCCGGTCGCCCTCCTTCACGTCGTCCACCGCTACCGATTCGAGCCGGTAGAACCGGGCGCCGGTCATGATGTGGACCGTAGCCGAACCCGTCGAGACGGTCAGCTGGATGTCGCTGCACTCCGGGACCTGCGTTGGCGTTGCGGCCTCGGGCTGGCCCGGGCCTGGCCCCTGCCCTACGCCGGTCGGCGCCGGACACGGCTTCCCCTGTACGCCCTGGATTATCCCGCCCAGGAGCGGCCGGTCATTCGGGTTGCGCGACACTTCGTGGCCAAGGAACCCGGCCGGCGACCGCATCGCCCCATCGACCTGCTCGCCACCGGCCCCGGGGACGACGACGACCGTGTGGATGGCGAAGCTCTTGACCTCGTTCGGGATGCCGATCAGGGTCACCCAGTCGCCAGCCTTGACTTCGTCCGGCGTGATCGGGCGCAACCGCTCCACCCTGGTGGTCTCCGTCAGCAGCAGGTCCTGCTGGACCGCGGTCTCGCCCCGCTGTTCGGTCAGTGTGAGCCTGGTCCCGTCTCGGGACTTCACATCGAGCGCGATATAGGCCGGCTTCAGAGGCGCCACGAAGGGGCCGGCCTTGGGCGGCTGCGACGACCCCCCCACCTGTTGGGACAGCACAATCAACCCCGCCCCCGCCGCTGCCACCGCTAGCACACATGCGATAGCCACGACCCCGCCGCGGTCACGCGGCACCCAGCCTGGAATTCTCACAATCGCCCCTGCCTTCCCGTTGCGTCGGTCATCATATCGCCGTCCCCCGCTTCGGCGCAGCCCGGCCCAGGCCCCTGACGCCTCGCTCTTCCCCGGCGTAGGATACGGCCCGCGCCGCACTGACGCGCCGGAGGGATCATGTCGCGCAGGAGTTTCTGGGCCTGGGGACTCGAGTCAGACGAACCGGACGACCAGCAGCGCAAAGAGGCCGCCGAGCGCCTCTCCCGCCGCTATGGCGTCACCCTCACTCCTCCACCTCGCCCGGCCATCGACCGAGTCACGATGCGCCCCCCACGCATGGCGGCGCCAGCCCCTCTCGCCGCCTGGGTCACCAGCGACGCTCACGAACGCGCCTCCCATGCCTACGGCAAGGGCTTCCGCGACCGCGTCCGCGCCATGCGCGGTGACTTCTCGAACGCCCCCGACCTCATCGCCATGCCCCGCACCGAGGCCGAGGTCGCACAGACCCTCGAATGGTGCGACGCCAACCGCTACGTCACCATCCCCTACGGCGGCGGCTCCTCCGTCGTCGGCGGCGTCGAGCCCCCCGCCAATTCAGGCCCCGCCGTCAGTATCGACCTCGGCAAGCTCGACAAGGTCCTGGAGGTCGACGTCACTTCCCGGGCCGCGCGCATCCAGGCCGGTGCCCTCGGCCCCGCCATCGAAGCGCAGCTCAAGCCCCACGGGCTCACCCTTCGCCATTTCCCCCAGAGCTTCGAGTGGTCGACGCTCGGCGGCTGGATCGTCACTCGCTCCGGCGGACACTACGCGACCAACCACACCCACATCGACGACTTCGTCGAATCGGTCCGCATGCTTACCCCCCGCGGCGTCTGGGAATCCCGGCGCCTGCCCGGCAGCGGCGCCGGCCCCAGCCCCGACCGGTTCGCCCTCGGCAGCGAAGGCATCCTCGGCATCGTCACCGAGGCCTGGATGCGGGTCCAGGCCCGCCCCACCTTCCGCGCCTCGGCCGGCGTCACCTTCCCCACCTGGGAGGCTGGCTTCGCCGCCGCCCGCGCCGTCGTCCAGTCGAAACTCTGGCCCGCCAACTGCCGCCTCCTCGACCCCATCGAGGCGGGCACCGCCGCCGGCCTCGATGGCACGCGCGCGATCCTTATCCTCGGCTTTGAGTCGAGCGATCTGCCCCAGGGCCCGTCGCTCCACCAGGCCCTCCGGCTCGCGAAGGAACAGGGCGGTGACGTCGATGAGACCGGCATCGTCGTTCGTGACGGCGAAGCGGACGGCGCCGCCGCCGGGCGGCAGGGCGCCGTGGGCGAGTGGCGCAACTCCTTCATCACCGCCCCCTACAACGGCAACATGACCGCCGGCCTCGGCCTCATCGGCGATACCTTCGAGACCGCCATCACCTGGGACCGCTGGCCCGAGTTCGACCGCCGCCTCCGCGAGGCCGCCACCGATGCCCTCCACCGCGTCTGTGGCGGTGGCTCGCTCAGCTGCCGTTTCACCCACGCCTACACCGATGGCCCCGCGCCGTATTACACCTTCTCCGGCCTCGGCCGCCAGGGCGCCGAACTCGAACAGTGGGCCGAGGTGAAACAGGCGGTCAACGATGCCGTGATCGCCAACGGCGGCACCATCACTCACCACCACGCCGTCGGCCGCGACCATCGCCCCTGGTACGACAAGCAGCGCCCGGGCCTCTTCGCTGACGCCCTCCGCGCCGCCAAGAAAGCCGTCGATCCCAACGGCATCCTCAACCCTGGCGTCCTCATCGACCCCTAGGCTACGGCCGCCAATCCAACCTCGAGGAGACATCCATGGCCAACCCAAGCGAAGACGAAGTCATGACCTGGTTCCAGGCCCTCTCCAACTGGGGGCGATGGGGGCCAGAAGACGAGCAAGGCACGTTGAACCTCGTGACGCCCGCCAAACGGAAGCAGGCGGCCGCCCTGGTGACCGAGGGCATCACCGTTTCCTGTGCCTGGGATATCGAAAACACCCTGCAGCCCGACCAGATGATGGGTACGCCCCAACGCCTCATGGTCGCGACCGGGGAAGGGCTCAACGACCCCGACCGCCCGGGCGGGCCATCGCGCTTCGGCGGCGCGATGGAGTACATCGGCCTCGTCTTCCACGGCCTCTCCGTCACTCACCTCGATGGCCTCTGCCACATCTTCTGGGACGGCAAGATGTACAACGGCTACCCCGCCGCGAAAGTGACCGCAGGCCAGGGCGCCACCAGGCATGCCATCACCGCCTTGAAAGACGGCATCATGAGCCGCGGCGTCCTCCTCGATGTGGCAGCCGCGAAAGGCGTGGACTGGCTTGCGCCGGGTGAGGGCGTCGGCCCCGAGCTGCTTGAAGCGGCTGAAAAGCGCCAGGGCGTGCACGTCGAGGAGGGCGATGTCGTCCTGTTGCGCACGGGCTACGGCCGCCGTAAGCGGGAGGTCGGCCGCGAGCCGCTGACGCAGACCGGTTTCCCAGGCTGGCATGCCTCGGCTCTGCCCTGGATCCGCGAGCGGGGCGTCGCCATGATCGGCTGCGACACCGCCCAGGACGTGAGCCCCTCCGGCTACAAGCTCCCGCTTCCCGTCCACGTGATCGGCATCACGGCCATGGGCCTCTGGCTCATCGACAACATGCAGCTCGAAGACCTTGCCGCCACCTCCGAGCGTCTCAAGCGGTGGACGTTCCAGTTCGTCCTTTCGCCGTTGCGCGTCATCGGCGGCACGGGCTCGCCCGCCAATCCGCTGGCGTTCTTCTAAACCAGGAGGCAGTAATGGCATCCCTCATCCCCGGCGAAACGCAGGAGCTCATCGGCCAACGGCTGAGTGAGCCCATCTCCAACACGATCACCCTCGCCGCTGGCCAGCGGTTCGCCTATGCCGCCGACGACCTCAACCCGATCTACTTCGATGAAGAAGCAGCCCGGGCCGCCGGCTACCGTGGCTGTGTCATCCCCCCGACCTACCTCGGTTGGGCCATCGGCCCGTTCCGGCCGCTCACCGCCCTCCGCATCGACGGGCTCTACGGCGCCTCGGGCGATGTCCGCCGCATCACCCTGAACGTGAAACGCACCATGGCCGCCGGGGACGAGTGGGACTTCCTCGCACCCATCTACGGCGGCGACACCATCACCGCCGAGACGCGCCTCAAGAGCCTCGCCGAAAAGGAAGGTGGCTCCGGCCCCTTCGTCCTCCAGACCACCGA
>JBJXGC010000096.1:0-16698 GCA_046154545.1 Dehalococcoidia bacterium
GCCGGAACCGATGTCGCGGCCCGGGTCCGGGCGCTCCTGGAGATGCTCGGCGGCGAGCGCCGTGTCGCCGACCCGTTCGGCCGGGCGGCCGCCACCGTGGCCTGCCACGCGAGCGTCCGGGCCGGCATGGCGATGGCCCTGGACGAGATGCGACGCCTGATCGAAGACCTGGAGCAGACCACTTCACCGCGCACCTGCCCCCACGGGCGGCCGACGCTCGTCCACGTCGGCACGGAGCTGATCGAACGCCAGTTCGGCCGGCGATAAGCGAGCGCGGGGCCGGTTTCGCCAACACTCCCTGGCGTTCCTGGCGATTTTCCTAGCGCTAACCGGCGGCAACGGAATCGCGGCGCTGCGAAAGCGCGAGCTCCGAGGCCCAATCCAGCACCGCTACGATGTCGTCGCGGTGGAGGGCGGGGTAGGCGTCAAGAGTCGCGTCGATGGAGTACCCCGCCCCAAGAAGCCCGAAAATCTGATGCACCATGGCCCGAGTCCCGCGAATGCATGGCTTGCCGCTACAGGTCGCCGGGTCGATGGAGATGCGGTCGCTCATCCAGACACGATACACCCGGCGGCCGCGGCGCCAGTTCCGCCGGCAGTCATGCCGAGGAATGCGGGTGAGCGCTGCCCGGTTACCCGTTGGTCCGAGGTGGTCCGCCGTAGGCCCGGACGACCCCGTCCACGAACTCGCCTTTCGCCTCGGCGTAGGCCTCGACGTCGTCCGGGAAGCGGGCCGCCAGTTCCAGCTTGAGCGACTGATAGGCCGCACGGACGGCCCCGTCGCGGCGCAACGCGTCCCGAAACGCGAGGTGCCTCAGCCATTCCGGGTCGCCCACGACGTAACAGTGGACGTTGTGCTTCCAGGCGTGCCGGTCATCGGCCACGGGTTTCGTGAAGTAGTGCCGCCGGGGGATGCCGAACTCGCCCCGGTACTCGTATCCGAGCGACTCCATCGGCGCCACGATGGCGAACCCGTCCTCGTACGAACCGAGCCCGGGCATGATGTCGAGCACCGGTTTCGCGAGCAGGCCGGGTATCGCCGTGCTGCCGATGTGTTCGACGACCGTCACCTCGCCCGCACAGGCCTCCCGAATCGCGGCTGCCGCCACTTCGAAGCGGGCAGGCCAGGCGGGGTCATATGGCACGAGCACGACGCCCTTTGCCAACAGGCGGGTCACCAGGGCCGGGTCAACGTCCTCGTCGTCCATCGGTCTGCACTCGCCCGGATTAGTCCCGCATCCCCTGCCATTCGAGCAGGCGGGCGAGCGCATTGCCCGCCCGGACGATACTCGGATAGGTGGCGATCCCGTTCTGCCAGCAGAACTCCTGGAACTCCTCAGCCTTCTCGAAGGCGTCCAGCGTGGTCGATGGCCGGATGGCGACGACGATCGGCTTGCCGTACTCCTTCTGGAGGCCGCCGAGGGCGGCAGCCTGGTCGCGCGACCGGTCGCGGTCGTTCCCGAAGCGCATGCCGGGGCCCATGCCGAAGCTCGTGTGGTAGAGGACGATGTCGGCGTTGGCCGCCTCGAGGACCGGCCGTAAGGTGCCTTCGAACCCACCCGGCTGCCACATGGACATCGTGTCGATCGGGTTGCGGACGCTGGTGCCGGCCTCCTGGGTCACCTTCGCCAGCCGCTCCTGGGTCTCCGGGAGCAGGGGCGGGAGAAGGAGGCCGGCCGCGTCGAGGTCGTCGGCGGCGAGCACGCTCGCGCCCCCGCCGCCACCGACGACGACGACGTTGCGGCCCGAAACCCGTTTCACGAACTGGAAGGTGACGGTCACGTCAACCAGCTCTTCGAGGCTCTCGACGCGGATCACGCCGGCCTGGCGGCAGAGTCCGTCGAAAATCTGGAGAGAGCCCGCGAGGCTGGCCGTGTGGGAGTTCGCCGCCCGGCTGCCGGCCTCGGTCCGCCCACTCTTGAGGATGGCGACTGGCTTGACGGCGCCCGCCTTGCGGATGGCCGCGGCCAGTCTCGGCCCGTCCTGGATGCCTTCGAGGTAGGCGGCGATGATCTCCGTCTCCGGGTCGTCGGCCAGGTAATCGAAGAAGTCGGCGGCCCGCAGGTCGGCGCCGTTTCCGAAGCTGATCACCTTTGAGCAGCGGATTCCCCGGGGCGTCGCGTAGCGGACGAACTCGCCGGCGTTCATCCCCGACTGCGAGACCATGCCGACGGGGCCGGCCTCAGCCAGCTGGCCGCCCATCATCGCCAGCCGCGCGCCCGGGACGTAGAGCCCCATGCAGTTCGGCCCGATGAGGCGGATACCGGCCTGCTTGGCCCGGGCCACGATGGCCTGCTCCATCTTCCCTCGTTCGGCGTCGCCGGTCTCCGTGAACCCGGCCGTGAACAGATGGAGCACCCGCACCCCCTTCGCGATGCAGTCCTCCAGGAGCTGGGGCACGAAGCGGGCGGGGACACTCGAGATGACGTAGTCGAGCTCGTCCGGCACGTCGGTGATCCGCGGGTAGCACTTGAGCCCGCGGATCGCCGGGGCGGTCGGGTGGATCAGGAAGATGGGCCCGCGGAACCCAACCTCGAGCAGGCTACCGACGAAGCCGCCACCACCGAATCCCGGCCCTTCCTTCGCCGACACGCCGGCGATGGCGATGCTGCGGGGGTGGAAGACGTAGTCGAGGTCGGGCACTGTCGCGGAAGGCGAAGTCATACGGGGGCGTCTCCTGGGGATGCACTCCGGAGTCAGGGCGCCGGTGGCTGCGCGGAGGCAGACCGGGGACCCTGAGGCGGTCGCGGTGCTCGAAGGTTAGCATCCATCGAACCAACGCGCCCCACCGCACCGGGGCATCTTTGACCGGTGCCAGTCAACCTTCGACGATGGCCGTATGCGCTGGTTCGCCCGGGCCGCGACGGCGTTCTACGTCATCGCACTTCCACTCCTCTTGATTACCACGAACGTCCGGTTCCTCGCCGGGGAGGTGCGGCTCTATGAGCGCGGCTTCCGGGAGTACGACGCGGCCGAGCGCACCGGCCTGGCCCTGCCCGAACTCGACCGGGCGGCGCGGGAAGTGATCGACTACTTCGAGAACGACAGCGCCACGCTCCGCATCCTGGTGACGCGCGATGGCGAGGAGATCTCGCTCTACAACGCGCGGGAGACGGCGCACATGAAGGACGTGAAAGCACTGATCCGGGCGGTGTTCCGGCTGAACGAGATCTCGCTCGCCTACGTCCTCACGTATATCGCGGCGGTCTTCCTCTGGGCCGGGGCCGGCTCGTCACGCAGGCTCGCGGTGGAGACGCTTGGCGGGATCGGCGTAGGGGTGCTTGTCGTCGGGGTGGTCGGCGCATTCGCCATCACCGGCTTCGACGCCGCCTGGTCGCAATTCCACGAGCTGTTCTTCTCAAGCGGCTCGTGGACGTTCAACCCGGCAACGGACCGGCTCATCCAGATGTTCCCGGAGCCCTTTTGGCAGGAGGAGACCTACATCCTCGCCGCGCTCACGGTGGCCGAAGCCGTCGTCCTGGCGGTTGCCTCAGTGAGCCTGCTGGTGTTCGCCCGTGGAAAAGGCGGGCCAAGCGCCGGCGACGCCCCTCCGGCGCCGCGGCCGGCGCGGGTGCAGCGAGTCCGGCGCAGCCGTCGCGCGGTCCAGGGCGAATGAGAGGCCCGGGGACGGCCCCTCAGTTCTGGGAAGAGCAGCCGCAGCCGCCGCCACCACAGCAGCCGCCACCACCCCCCATCGACGGTGCTTCGTCCATGGCGACGCCACCGCCGCTGCGCGACATCGCGAACGCGCTGATAGCGCGGTCCGCACTGTGGCCGGCGCGGCACTTCACGGCGGCGTTCGCCTCTGACATGGGCCGGCGTTGCTCAAAGCGCTCGCGGCAGGTCGGACAGTAGTACTCGTAGATGGCCATGGCGGGAAGTATACAGCGGCGGACGCCTGCTGCCGAAGGCCATCAAGTTGGACGAGCCAGGAGGCCGTAGGGTCAGGCCGCGACACCGGGCAGCGCGATGGGCGCCTTCGCCGGTTCCTGCTCTTCGTCAGGCGTTGGGTCGGGTGTTGCCTCGATGGCGGCGAGGAAGGCCTCATACTCGATGTCGATCGGCAGGGCCATGCTCTCCGGCGGCGCCAACGCGGGGAGACGTACCGGCCCCGCCAGGGCGAGGCGCGTAATCGCGTTCGCAGGCTCGACCCAACCACGTTCGCCCATGCGGAAGCCGAACAGGCCTGCCAAGAGTGCCATCACCCGGTTCCACGTTATGGACATAGGAAGGAGACAATAACCCGATGTCAACTTGTTGGCAAATGCGCTATGACGGTAACGGCTGGGCCGCGGCGGCCCGCCCTTTCCTGCCGGGCCAGGCCGCCGTGCTGGGCCGGCGCGCAAGCCCGGCCCCCACGAGCGCCCCGAGGGCCATCAGCCCGAACACCGTGGCCGCTCCCCCCGAGGAAGTGCCCAGGGCGTCACCGGCGGCCACGATCGCACCCCCAGCCCCGGTCCCAAGGGCCGCACCGAGTGACTCGACCAGCTTGAGGGCCGAACTGGTCGCCCCCTCCTCCCCCGGCGCGGCCGAGGCAAGGGCGGCGAGCGAGAACGCCGGGTAAGCGAGGCCGATACCGAACGCCCCCACCGTCCAGGCGGCGACAGCCACAACGACCGGTGTGGAGTCGGCCACGACGAGCGCCATCAGACCCGCTTCCACCGCCACCAGCACCATCCCCAGTGCCATCGCGACCCGCCGGTCGAATCGCTTCGGGGCACGATCGACCACCCACGTCCCGGCCGTCCAGGCTACGGCCGTGATGCTGAGCCCGGCGCCGACGAGGAAGGTCGATTCGCCCCGGAGCGTGATGAGCGTGAACGGGACGAAGGCCTCCATCCCGAAGAAGGCGAACTGGAGCAGCCCGTGCCCAGCGATAACCGAGGGGAGGCCGCGGCCGCCGCGCAACGTGCCGGCTGGCAGGAGCCGCCGCGCGGTCCAGACCGCAACCACCGCGCCCGCGAGGGCGAGCGGCGCCCCAAGCCAGGGTGATGGGCTCGTGAGACCGGCCAGCAAGAGCCCAACGCCCGCCGCAAGGGCGATGGCCCGGGGGACTCTCCGCACGGTGGTGGGGGCGCCAACACCGCCCAGCGCCCGCAGCCCGGGAAGCGCCAGCGCCGCCGCCACGACCACGAGCGGCAGGAGCCCGAGGAAGACCAGCCGCCAGTTCGTGGTCTCGGCGATAGCCGCAGCGGCTCCCGGCCCCACGAGGCCGGGTACCACCCAGGCCGTCGAGAAAAGGGCGAGGATGCGCGGACGGACCCCGTCCTCATATGCCCGGCCGATGGCGACGTAGGCGACCGCCGGCACCACTCCGGCGCCCAGGCCCTGGATCGCCCTCCCCGCCACCAGCACCCACATCGAAGGCGCGAATCCCGCGACGGCGAGCCCGGCCGCGAACAGCACGAGGCCGATCACGAATGGCCGGGCCGGGCCGTGCCGATCCGACTGCTCGCCGGCCCAGACGATCCCGACGAGGCTCGCCAGGAGGAAGGCGCTGAACGCCCATCCATACAGGCGCAGGCTGCCGAGCTCCTCACCGGCGAGAGGCAGGACCGTCGCGACGGCCAGCGCCTCGAAGGCGACGAGCGTCACGACGAGGAGCAGCCCAAGGGTAAGCGACCGCCGTTCGCCCCAGATCCCGCCGCGGGCGACCGGGGACACCGCCGGGCCAGGGAGTGAGTCAGCCATCGGGTTAGCTTATTCGTTCAAGTTCACTTGAAGTCAAGCGGGCACATAACGATTGTCTCAGTCCGTGTAGAGTTGTTTCACCAGTACAACGGAGGCACAGCCATGCGCATCGGCATCGGAGTCGGGATCAGCGAAACATCGACCATGGAGGAGGCGCTCCAGCAGTTCGCCCGGGCCGAGGCGGACGGGTTCGCATCGGTCTGGATGCCCAACATCTTCAGCTATGACGCGATCATGATGCTCGCCCTCGCGGGGCGGGTGACCAGCCGGATCGAACTGGGGACGTTCGTCGTCCCCACCTACCCGCGCCACCCTTCGGTGATGGCCCAGCAAGCGCTCACGGCGGCCGCCGCCACGGGCAACCGCTTCACCCTCGGCATCGGCCTCAGCCACAAGCTGGTGATCGAGGACATGATGGGCCTGGACTATTCGAAGCCTATCCGCCACACCCGCGAATACCTCACCATCCTCGACCGCGCCCTCACCGGGCAGCCCACGCGGTTCGCGGGCGAGGAGTACCGGGTCGCCTTCCAGGTCAGCGTGCAGGGCGCCAAAAAGCCGCCGGTGATCGTCGCCGCCCTCGGCCCCCAGATGCTCAAGCTCACGGGACGGCTGGCCGACGGCACGGCGACCTGGATGGGCGGCCCGAAGTACCTGGAAGAGACGGCCGTCCCGATCATCACGGCGGCGGCGAAGGAGGCGGGACGCCCGGCCCCGCGTATCGTCTCCGGCTTCCCGGTGGCGGTGACCAGCAACCCGGACGCCGCCCACAAGTCCGCCTCGACCGTATTCGCGATCTACGGACAGCTCCCCTCCTACCGGGCGACCCTCGACCGCGGCGGTTACACCGACGCCTCATCGGTCGCGATCGTCGGGAACGAGGACGAAGTGGCCCGGCAGATGCGCCATCTCCGTGATGTCGGCGTCACCGACTTCAACGCCTCCCCTTTCCCGGTCGAAGGCGACCCGGGCGCCACGAAGCGCACCTACGAGCTGATGGCTGAGCTGGCGAAGAAGGGGCTCTGAGGCAGGGGTTCGCCGCGGCGAGGCGATTCAGCCCGCGAGCGTCTCCTCGATGGTCTTCAGGACGGTCTGTTCGGCGCCCGAGACTTTCGAGCCGAGGCCCGCGAACCCGCCACCGGCCGCCGTCGCGACCGCCTTCGCGCGGGTGAGCAGCGTGTCGCCGAAGGTGCGCCGGTCGCCGGCCTCCATGTTGGAGGCGAGCGCCCTGGCGTACTCCGCCCAGGTCGCCAGCAGCGAGGGTGGAGGCGCCTGCCCGAGCCAGCCTTCGAGCAGTTCATAACCGGGCGTGCCAGCGGCCAGTCCCGAATTCGCCGACTCGGCCAGGACGGCCTTGCGCTCGTTCTCTTCGAGCTTCCCGTCGGCCCAGGCGACAGCCACGAGGGGGACGAGCCCCACCGCCGCGCTGCTGGCCGCGCTCAATCCCTGGTCGATGAGCCGATCGAGCACCGTCGGGTCGCTGATTCCCGTTGTGGCCGCCATCGCTTCGCGTTGTTGGCCGCGCTCCTGGGTGGCTCGTAGCCGCGCGATGACGGCGGCGTTCTCCTTCCGGAAGAACTCCTCTTCGAGGGCGTTCTTGCGTTCGTCCAGGGGTCCCTTATCCATGACTGCTCCTTGCCGTCGTCTGAGGCCCGCTAAGTATAGCGCCCCCATTGGCCGGGCCGCCGCGGGGCGGAAGCGGGACCGCACTCAGCGCAGCGGGAGGTAGAACCGGTTCGCTGCTTCATCCGGTTCGAGGACGGTCGCGATCAGCTCCAGCCCGGTGACCATCTGGCCGATGGTCGTCGAACGCATCGGCGAGTAGATCACCCCGGCGAAGGACAGGCCGTCGCGCTGGCGACGTTCAGCCGCGATCAAGAAGTCCTTCTCGTGGGAGACTATGACGCGCGCGATTGTGGCACACCGCGTGAGCAGCTCAGCATCGGCCAGTCTTCGCGTGCCATCTTCCTCGGAAGTCAAGACGTCGATCCCGCGTCGGCGCTATCCGCGTGTAATGGCGACGTCGATGTGTACGTCCATGTACAGACGTAGAGTCACCCAATGAGACCGGCGTCGCGTAACCGCTGGAGGACTGGTGGCTCTGGCGTTTCTGCCATGATCCGCGCCACTTGCCGATCTGACTGCTCGATGTCTTCGTCAACCTCGTCCTTGTGATCGTAGTAATAGCAGAAAGCCGCGAAAACGTTGACCAGCGACAGATGAGGGTAGTGTTCGACGATCTCGTGCGCATCCCAACGGTGGACTTCCGCCGTCTCGACGATCTCGCGCACCTTGATATTCGTGCCGATGACCCAGGGCACACCGCGCGGGTCGAGTTCGATGAACGGATGCGCGGCCACCACGGTGTTCATGGTTCCATGATACCGCACGGAATCGCGGTCGCGGATGGTTCCAGGCGCTGGAACGTGATTGACTCGCGCACAGTTCGCGGTGCCGGCTGGCAAGCCGGCGGCCTCACGGCCGCCGCTTGGATGCTGGCGTTGCGGCTGCCTTCCTACGCACGCCCGCGGTTCATCCGGGCGAGCGCCTCGGCAGGGATTTCGACGCCGGCGTCGGCGAAGGCTTTGCCGATGGCGGCCTGGGCGGGCGCGAAGATCGTGGCCCGGTGCTCGCTCACCCAGTCGCGGTTGTCCTGGACGACCTGGATCTGGCCCTGGAAACGGGGGGCAACGTAGCGCGCCCAGAGTTCGTAGCTGCGCTTCGTCTTCTCCCAGCTCGTCCATTCATGGGCGTTGAAGAGGAGCGTGCCGAAGCCACCGGTGATCTCGAAGATCCGTTCCACGGCTGCGATTGCGTCGTCCGGTGTGCCGGCAATGACGCCCCCGCTTTCGATCATGCCGTCGAAGGTGAAGTCCGGGCCGCCGGCGGGGCTGCCAAGGGTGTCGCCGAAGTACGACTTGTAGAAGTGGGTGCAGCCCTCGCGGATGTCGTTGATCGCCTCCTCACGGGAATCGGCCAGGTGCATGGCGATGAGCACGCGCCAGTCCTTGCGGTGCAGCTCGCGGTTGTGTTTCGCGGCTGTCTCCTCCGCCAGGTTCCAGCCCCAGGCCGCGTTCGTCATCCCGCCCGGCTGGGCGGCCGTCACGGAGAGCATGCCGATGCCGTGCTTTCCCGCCGCGGTCGGCCCGGCCGGCGAGAAGCTACTGGCGGCAGCCACCGGCATGTGAGGGCTGGCGTACGGGGCCATCTGCAGCCGGGCGCTGTTCAGGGTGAACCAGTCCGTGGTCATATCGACGGTCTCTCCGCGGAAGAGGGCCATGATCGCCGTCAGCGATTCGTCCATCCGGCTGCGCTGGGTGATCGGGTCGATGCCCATCTGGTAGGCGTCGGAGGTGAGCGCCCCGGGCCCGACGCCCAGCATCACCCGGCCGCGTGTGAGGTGGTCGAGTTGGAGCATGCGGTCGGCGAGGATGAGGGGGTGGTGGTAGGGCAGGCTGGAGACGCCCGTGCCGAGCATGATCTTGCGCGTCCGCTGGCTGGCGGCGGCGATCATGACTTCGGGGCTGGCGATGATCTCCCAGCCGGCGCTGTGGTGTTCGCCGAACCAGACCTCGTCGTAGTCGAGGCGGTCGAGGTTATCCACGAGTTCGAGGTCGCGCTCGAGGGCGAGCGTCGGGTTCTCACCGACCCGGTGGAACGGGGCCATGAAGATGCCGAATTTCAGTCGCTGGGGGCGGTACGAGGACATGAGGGTCTCCGGTTTCTCAAGTTGTTAGGTGGAGGCTAACGGATGCGGGCCAGTTCCGCGAGCGACCGGCCGCCGCTGTAGACTTCCGCGACTGCTCCGAAGGAGGAACCTCGATGACCCGCATCCCGATGACTGACCGGGCGGACATGCCCGCCGATATGCTCGAGTTCTGGGACCGGCTCGCGGCCGGGGGTGGTCCCGTGCGGAACATCCACCGCACCCAGGGGAACAATCCCGAGGTCCTGCGCGCGAGCCGCACCTTCAGCAACGCCGTCTGGACAAAGGGCGGCTTCGACCCGGCCACGCGCGAGCTGATCATCTTGCGGACCGCGCGCTGCGTGGGGAGCGTCTACGAATGGCAGCAACACGTCCCTATCGGCCTTGACGTAGGCCTCACGCGTGAGCGGGTCATCGCGCTGAATGCCTGGCAGAACTCATCGGTGTTCAGCCCGGCGGAACGGGCCACGCTGGCCTACGTCGATGCGGTCGCCTCGCCCGGCCCGGTGGCAGCCGAACTCGTGCAAGGCCTGAAGGCCCACTACCCGGACGCCACCATCGTCGGGATCACGATGCTGGCCGGCTTCTACATGGCCATCGCCCGTTTCATGGTCGCGATGGACATCGACCTCGAGAAGCCGTTCATCGGCTGGGACCTGGCCGCGCTCTAAGACGCTCCTGAGGATACCCGGCCCAAAGGGCGAAGGAACGGCGTCTCGCCGAGATACCGGACGCCGTTCTTGGCGCGCCCCTGGCGACCCTGGCGCCTTGGCGGTCCGCGCAAGGATGAAACGCGCGCGGGTTAGCGCGTCTCCGTCGCCAGCTTCGCGGGCCCGCGGCGGCGAAGCGGTGCGCTGGTCTCGTGCAGGTGGCGCAGCCCTTCCCAATAGGCCTCAAACAGCCCGGTCTCGTGGTAGGCGATCTCGCGCTCCGCGCAGAAGGCGCGGACGATCGGCTGCACCTTCGACAGGTTCTTGCGCGGCATCGTCGGGAAGAGGTGATGCTCGATCTGATAGTTCAGCCCGCCGTACCAGAAATCGGTCAGCTTGCGGCCGGTCACATTGCGCGAGGTCAGGACCTGCTCACGGAGGAAGTCCATCCGGGAGCTGTCGCTGATGAGCGCCATGCCCTTGTGGTTGGAAGCGAACACCGAGCTGTTGTAGAGCCCGAACACACCCTGGTGGACGGCGAAGAAGGTGAGCGCCATCGCCCAGTTCTCCAGCTGGTAGAGGAGGAGGCCGTAGAGGGCGAAGTGCATCGCCATCACGGCGCCCTGGAAGAGCGGCCTGCGGGCGGTGCTGGAAAAGAGGTGGGTGATGCTGCTGATCCGGAAGTTGATCGCCTGCAGTGGCAGCACGGAGACGAAGACGAAGGCCTGGATGGCCATAATCGGCCGCAGCCACTGGGCCCGCGTTTCGATCTGCTCGGACGCGAAGGCGATGAAGGGGAAGGCGATATCCGGGTCCTTCTCGATGTGGTTGGGCGTCGCGTGGTGCTGATTGTGCTTGTCGTTCCACCATGAGTGGCTCACGCCAAGGAAGAAGTTGCCGAACACGACTTTGCCGATCGCGTTGGCGCGCACGCCGCGGAAGCCCTGGCGATGGCCAACGTCGTGGGCAAGCAAGGCAATTTGGGTAGAAGCGAACGCCAGGAAGACGGCATCGGCAATCAGGATCGCCGGGTGCGAGGCGATGACGGCGACAGCGATGGCGGCGCCGAGGGTGGCAAGGGCGATGATGGTCTTGAGGATGTAGTAGCCGGTGTCAGACCGGAGCAACCCCTGCTCCGTGACCGTGCGCCGGAGCTGGGAGTAATCGGAAGTGACTGGGACGGACAATGGGGTGGGCCTCCTGCGTCTGGAGGCGGGAGCCCCGAGAACGTCTAGTGCGGTCTTCGCCGCCAACCAACCGTACCACAGCCCGCCACATCGCGGACGCTGGGGGATACCCCAATCCGGTTCACGCATGGTAAGGATTTCTCGCCATTACGCCCGACCCCGGAATCGTAACTCTGGCCGCCAGCGGCTAACGGCTGATCTGCGACATCACGTCCGCGGACTTCTCGCCAGCCGGCGCGGCGATCTCAACGATCCGCTCCGGGACGTTGTCGTACTCGAGCTGGAGCGCCCGGCAGATCGTCGCATGAAGCCGGTAGGTCGCGATAGCGTACGTCAGCTCGAGGACCTGCTCGTCAGAGAGATGCTCTTTGAGGCGTGCGAAGGTCGCGTCCTGCACGCGGCCATCGGCGAGCACGACTTCGTCCGTGTAGGCCAACACAGCCCGGTCCGTAGCGTCGAACAGGTCCGAGCTGGCCCAGGCCGGGATGGCGGCCACCTTTTCGTCGGGAATGCCGGCCGCCCGCGCCGCCTTGGAGTGCTGAGAAAAGACGAACTGGCTCCCGGCAGCGAAGCCAGCCCGCGTGAGGCCGAGCTCGCGCAGATACGGACTGAGGAGCCGCCGTTTGCTGTTAAACATGCCGAAGCCCGCCTGGGCGTGGGCGAGGATATCGGGGACGAGGGCGAACACCGGCCACCAGTCCCCCGGCGTGCCGGTGGCGGTCCCGGGCTCGGCGACTGGATCGCGGTCACCGAAAAGGCGCCGGTAGACCTCGACGACCTCTGGTGGCGCATCCGCGCGGGCGACCTGGCGAAGCCTGGGCATATGGATCCTCCGAACGTGCTGACGTGTGGTCAATTCTACGGGCCGCCGGCCGTGTGCGGCTTCCTCGCCCGCTTCGGCGCTGACGCACGCCCGGTGGGAGCGCGAACAGCCGTTTGCCGTACCATGGTAATGGGCGCGCCGCGCCACGGAACACAGGAAGCCGCAAGCTATGACGGACACCTCTCCCTGGGCCAACCCGGACGCTGACGACGAAGCGGGGCGTGTAGTCGCTGGCGACGCACCCGGCCTGGAACCTGTGGGCTCAGGCTCACCCGGCGAAGAGCCACCAGGATCCGGGCCGGCCGCGCCCCACGGCGCACAGGGCGGCGGTACGGCCGCCCTCATCCCCGTCTTCGGGCTCATGTTGTTGGTGCTGATTGGGCTGGGCGTCGCGCTTGCGGTGTACATCCAGCGCGACAAGACTGACCGGTTCGCGGCCAACGAAATCGCGGATGATGACCCGAAGACCGAAGACAAGGACGAGCAACTCGATGCCCTGAAGGCGATGGGCCTCCGGACGATCGACGTCCCGCCCGGGCTCGCCCTCCGATTCCGGATCGCCTACACCAACGCGGAGTGGGCCGAGCTGCTCACCAGCTCTGACCCGGTGGCGGCTGGCGACCCGGACGCCATCGACCGGAAGACAACGCAACTGGAGAGCCAGGGGCGGGTGGCCAACCTCGTTTCACTCTTCAGCTGGGACGAACTCGCCACCTCTCGCCAGGGCCAGGCACTCGCCTTCATCTCGCAGTCCACCATCTACGCGACCGAGGCTGACGCGAAAGCGGACACGAGCCGGCTCTGCGGCCTCAGCGTGAACGAGAAGGACCCACTCACGGAGTTTTCCGTCCCGAGGATTGGAGACCAAGCGACCGGCTTTAGCGTGCTCTCCGTCGTGCCGGACGAGCGCAAGACGGTCGACACGGTGGTCTGTTTTCGGACGGGGCGGATCGTCCACGGCGTCGTCCAGACGAGCCTCGACGGCTCCCAGGACGTGAGCCTTGTCGTCGCCCTGGCCCAGCGCATGGAAGCCCACGTGGCCCTCACCTTCGAACGGAAGCCAGAGCCGATCGACGACGATCCTGTCGAGGCCGGTGGGTAGTCCCGGCGCCGGGAGGCCGGGCAGGCACGGGGCGGCGTGGTAGTCTGGCAGCATGGCCACCTATGTCGAGCGCCCTGCCGGCAGCCCCGCACCCGGAAGCGGCTGGGGCACGGCAACCGCCTCACTCCGCCATCCCCAGTTTCGCTGGATGTTCGCCAGCAACATCTCGTTCTTCTTCGCCATGAACGGACAGTTCATCGTCCGCTCGATCCTTGCCTACCGGCTGACCGATAGCGCCTTTTCGCTTGGCCTGGTGAACCTCGCCATCGCCCTGCCGATGCTCATCATCTCGCCGTTTGGCGGGGTTGTAGCCGACCGCGTCGAACGGCGGCGCCTGATCCTCGTGGCCCAGTCGGCCCTCCTCGCGACCGAACTCGTCATCTTCGGCCTCATCCTCACTGACCGGCTGGCCTTCTGGCATCTGGTCGCCGTCGTCTTCCTGATGGGCATGATCTTCCCGTTCAACTTTCCCGCCCGGCAGGCGATCGTGGCGAACATCGTTGGCCGCGACGGGCTGGGCAACGCGACCGCGCTGAACATGGGGGGAATGAACGCCGCCCGCGTGGCCGCGCCGGTCCTCGCCGGGTTTCTCGTGACCGTGGTCAGCATCGAGGGTGCCTACCTCTTCTCCATCGCCCTCTACGTCGTTGCCCTCCTGGCGATGGCCCGGATCCACACGTCGCGCCCTGATCCGGACGCGCGGCGCAACTCTGTGCTGCGCGATATGGGCGACGGCTTTGCCTATGTCTGGCGGGACCGGCCGGTGCGCGCCCTCATGGCCCTCTCACTCATCCCCATCCTCCTGGCGATGCCGTTTCAGACGCTCCTCGTGGTCTTCACGACGGACGTCTGGCACACCGGAGATGCCGGGCTTGGCGCCATCCAGGCGGCCGCGGGCATGGGCGGGATCGCGGGCTCCGTGTTCGTCGCCTGGCGCGGGGACTCACATCGCAACGTGCGGCTGATGATGGCCACCCTGCTCGCCTTTGCTGGCACGCTCTTCCTTTTCGCGATCAGCCCCTGGTTCTTGCTGGCCCTCCCCCTCGTCCTCATCTCCGACGTCTTCGCCAGCATCTTTGGCACGGTGAATAGCACGACGATCAACCTCATCATCCCCGACGCGGTGCGGGGGCGGGTGATGAGCCTGATGATGATGACCTTCGGCCTCACACCGCTGGGCACCGTCCCGGTGAGCGCCGCCGCTGAGGCCTGGGGCGCGCCCGTCGCCGTAGCCGGCGCATCGGTGCTGACGGCCCTGCTCGCCGTGCTGTTCTTTGTCCTCAGTCCCGCCCTTCGCGGCGTGGACCAGGCCCATCGCGGGCCTGACGCGACGGAGCCGCAGAGCCCGCGCGATCGGCTCACGGACGTGGAGCCCGCGGCGGCAGGCTAAGGTTCCGGAGCGACCAGCTTCAGGTTCGGGAAGTAGGTGCGGTAGCGCCGCGGGTCACGGGTGATCAGTGTGTAGCCGCGCAGCAATGCGTGCGCGCCGATGAAGAAGTCGGGAAGCGTCGTCGTGCGCACTCCGCCGCGCCGTCGGTAGGCGCGAAACGCCTGGCCAGCAAGAAACGCCGCGTCCCAGGGGAGGTCATCGGTCAAGATGCCGGCGTTGGCGAGCATCTCGCGCGCGTCCTCGATTCGCTGAAAGACGGACGAAACCTCGGCGAATATGACCTGATTGATGACGACGGCGCCAACCTCTCCGCTGGCCGCCAACACAGCCGATGACCAGCCCGCCCACGCCTGGTCCTGGAGTACGACATCGAAGAACACGTTGCTGTCCGGCATGAACCAGAGCCCGGACGCTGGCGCCATCACTCTCCGAACTCGTCGAATCCGGGGTCCGGTTCGCCGGTCCCACGCATCATCCGCATAATCTCATCCGTAGTCATGTCCGTCCGCACATGCCGCCTGGCCTTGCGCAGGGCGTCCACCAATCGTCCTTCGGGCGGCTGCCCAGGGGGCCGAACAACGAGGAGAGGACCCTCGTCCGTCTCTTTGAAATCGACCTCGCAGGCGCTGCTAATACGGTACCGCTCCCGAATCGCGATCGGAATCGTCACCTGCCCTTTGCTCGTGACCCGCATCGCTGAATCCTCCCGGTAAGACTCTTACCAGTATACCTCTTACCGGTCGGCGGCCGGCGCGGCTCACTCTCGGGGGCCCTCATCCCTCATCCCTCGTCACTCATCCCTCAAAAGGGCATAATCCGCCCGCTATGACCGAATACCTCGACATCGTTACCTTCAAGAAAGACCGCCACGCCATCATCCAGCTCAACCGGCCGGAGAAGATGAACGCCCTCAGCCACAACCTCCGGGCCGAGCTCTTCAACGCGCTGAAGGACTTCGAACTCGACGACGACGTGCGCGTCATCATCCTCCGCGGTTCGGGCCGCGCCTGGAGCGCCGGCTACGACCTCTCAGGCATCTCGAAGATCCCCGATGGGGTGAACTACATCGACACGCGAAGCGGCCTCCCCAACGTGGGGCCGATCCACCCGGGCCAGGGCCAGTGGCCCCAGCACCTGCTCAGCGGCTACTGGCAGATCTGGGAGTGCACCAAGCCCGTCATCTCCCAGGTCCACGGCTACTGCCTCGCCGGCGGGACCGAGCTGGCGACCATGTGCGACCTCATGTTTGTGGCCGAAGACGCGATCATCGGCTACCCGCCCGTCCGCGCGATGACGCCCGTCGATATCATCTATCACCCGTGGAACATGCACATGAAGAAGGCGCGCGAACTGCTCTACACCGGCAACAGCGTGACCGGCAAAGAAGCGGCCGAGATCGGCTGGGCAAACTACGCCTACCCCGTTGACCAGCTCGCGGAGAAGACGGAAGCGTTCGCCGAGCGGATCGCCAACGTGGACGGGCCAATGCTGCAGATGACCAAGCGCCAGGTGAACCGCGTCTACGAGATCATGGGCTTCCGCACCTCGCTCCAGGTCGGTGGCGACCTCCAGACCCTCGGTGCGATGCGGCCGGGCGGCGGCGAGTTCGGCCGTATCGCCCGGGAGAAAGGCCTCAAGGCCGCCCTCGACTGGCGTGACGCGCCGTTCGGCGACTACGGCACCGCCCCGGCCGGCTCCGTGAAGCCGGCCGGCGCGCCGTGGTGACGGAGCCCCTCGCGGGCCGCCTCGACGGCCCCTGGCAGGAGTCGTTCGAAGGGCGGCGCCGCTGGTTCGAGGAGTTTCCGCTGCACCGCCAGCTCGGCCTGAAGCTCCTGGAGACCAGCCCGGGATATGCGAAGTGCGTGATGGAGACCTCGGCCTTCACCCTCGGCGGCGTCGGTGGGAGCGTGCACGGCGGCATCCTCGCCTGCCTCGTCGATATCGTGATGCTGGCCGCCCTGAGCGGCCAGTTCAAAGCTGGCGAACAGCCAGCGGGCACGGCCGACCTGAACATCACCTACCTCCGGCCCGCCCTGGGCGCGAAGATCTTCGCCGAGGGCAAGGTCCTCAAGAAGGGCCGCCAGATCGCGGTCGTCGAAGTCGAGATCAGCGACGCCGAGGGCCGCCTCTGCGCCAAGGGCCGGACGCT
>JBJXGC010000097.1:0-3843 GCA_046154545.1 Dehalococcoidia bacterium
AGTAGACCCGTCGGGTTGCCCCGTAGAAGTAAAGGCCAACCATCAACCTGGGGTGAAACGGCGGGCGTCCACGCTCAGAGCGATAGGCCTCGTGGAAGGCGCTGAG
Source organism: Dehalococcoidia bacterium (assembly GCA_046154545.1). Classification (GTDB taxonomy): domain Bacteria; phylum Chloroflexota; class Dehalococcoidia; order Tepidiformales; family Tepidiformaceae; genus JBJXGC01. The sequence continues at coordinate 107 of JBJXGC010000097.1, forward strand.
GTCGAGCTCATCGACAACCTCCCGGACGAAGAAGACCGGGTCATCGGCGGGGATGAGGTCACCGAGTGATGGTGGCAGGAGGGCTGCCTGGTCGGGAGTATGCTCGTGGTATCGCCTCATGACCTAAATGATCATTCGACTACTCTTTACACGCCACTAAACCGGCAGGCTCCTAGCCGGGCCTCCCGTGGTACAGTACCGGCCCCCGCCTTCGAATTCGCGCGACCCAAATTCCTCGGCCGCTGGCGGGACAGGACAGTGAAATGCAACTCGGCGCAGTCTTCCCCCAGAGTGAAATCGGCAACGACCCGGCCGCCATCCGCGATTTCGCCCAGGCGGCCGAGGGCCTCGGCTTCAGCCATCTCCTCATCTATGACCACGTCCTCGGCGCCGACCGCGACCGCCCGGGCGGCTTCCAGGGCCCATACGACAAAGACACGCCTTTCCACGAAGTCTTCGTGACCCTCGGCTACCTCGCCGCCTGCACCTCCACGATGGAACTGGCGACAGCCGTCCTCATCCTTCCCCAGCGCCAGACCGTCCTCGTCGCGAAGCAGGCCGCCGAGGTCGATATCCTCTCCGGCGGGCGCATGCGGCTCGGCATCGGCACTGGCTGGAACGCGGTCGAGTACGTCGCACTGAACGAAGACTTCGGCAATCGCGGCCGCCGCCAGGAGGAGCAGGTCACCCTCATGCGTGCGCTCTGGGCAAACGACTCGATTGACTTCGAAGGAAAGTGGCACCGCGTCGAAAAGGCCGGTATCAACCCACGCCCTGGCCGCCAGATCCCGATCTGGTTCGGCGGCAGCGCCCCGGCCCTCGTCAAGCGCATCGCGAAGTTCGGCGACGGCTGGTACCCCCTCATGGGCCCCACCGACGAAGCCGCCGCCATGATCGCCACCTTGCGCGACGCCATGAAGGCGGAGGGCCGCGACCCGGCCGCGCTCGGCATCCAGGCCCAGGCCCAGGCTCGCGGCGGCACGCCCGAGCGCTGGCAGAAGAACGCCGAGCAGTGGCGCGAACTTGGCGCCACCCACCTCGCCATCGCCACCATGAACGCCGGCTTCACCTCCCCGGCCGACCACATCGCCGCCATCCGCCAGTGGAAGGAAAGCCTCGGCTAAGGAGTCGCGGCCCTCCGTGGCCGCGGGTGGCCGACGCGCTCCCACCTACCCACCGTTGTTCGCGCTGCCACCCTTTCATACCGCCGCTGGTGGTATACTCGGCGGTATGAAGGTCAAGACATCGGTCACCCTCAGCCCCGAACTCCTCGCCGCCATCGACCGGAGCTGCGGCGGCAAGGCCAGCCGCTCGGCATTCCTCGAACGCGTCGCCTGGGAGTCCATCCGCAAGGCCGAGCGCGCCGCCCGCGACGCCCGCGACATCGCGATCATCAACGCCAACGCCGGCCGCCTCAACCGGGAGGCGGAGGACGTTTTGTCGATGCAGGCGGCCTGGTTCGCCGCCGTTGAGCCGGACGACGACCCCGGAGCCGATGATGAGGAGGGGTGAAATCTACAGGGTTCAGCGCCCCGGCGGAGGTGACCCTCGCCGCTCGCGCCCATACGTCGTGGTCAGTCGCCCGGGGTTGCTTCAAGCGAACTTCTCCAGCGTCATTTGCGCGCCCGTGTACTCCACACACGACGAACTCGACACGCAGGTGCTGGTCGGCGCCGAAGTGGGACTGAAACAGGCCAGTAGCATCCATTGTGACGGCCTTGTCAGCCTTCCGAAGGTCGCCCTCACGGACTACGTAGGCACGTTGTCCGACGACGTTCTCGCCCAACTCGACCGCGCCCTCGCTGTCGCGCTCGGCATCGACCACCTCCTCGAACCAGCGTGAACCTCTATCACTTCTCCGAGGACCCCTCAATCACCACCTTCCATCCTCGCGCCGTCGATGGCACGCGCCCTCCCGGCCGCGAGTGGCTCAACGCTCCCCTCGTCTGGGCCATCGACGCCTGGCACGCGCCCGCCTATCTCTTCCCGCGCGAGTGCCCGCGCATCCTCTGGTGGCCGCTCCCCACGACCGCTCAGGCCGACCTGGACCGCTACTGGGAGCGCCGCGGCTGCCGCATGGTCGCAAACATCGAGTGGGCCTGGTCGACCCGTCTCGCCACCACGGCGCTCTACCGCTATACGTTCGCAGCGGACTCGTTCGTCAGCATCGAAGACCACGGCGTCCACGTCAGCCGCGAGGCCGTGACCCCGCTCAACGTTGAGCGGGTACCCGACCTCCTTGCCGCGCTGCGCGAAGCGGATATCGAACTCCGCCTCCTGCCCAGTCTCCTCCCCTTGCGCCACATGTGGGGCACCACCCTCCACGTCTCCGGCATCCGCCTTCGTAACGCCGCCCATTGGGAGACGGGTGAGACGCCACTAACAGCTAACAGCTAGCAGCTAACAGCCCGGGGGCGCCTCGCCTCGGTCGGGCGGGGAAGGCAGCCCAGCGCTTGTTCACCGTGCATCCACCCGAACCCTCATTGCCGAATCGCGCCCCCCCAGCCATGATCGTTGGGCATGGCTGGTGTTGGAGTCCTGAAACGAGGCGGATCGGACGCCTGCGCGGCCCATACCGAAGCCGACGCGGCCCTCCGCTGCGGCCGCTGCGACGCGTGGATCTGCGGCAAGTGCATGGTCGCCTCCATCGTTGGCACCCGCTGCCGCACCTGTGCCCCCGTCATCGAGAAGCGCGCCTCGGCCTCCCCCGCCGGGACCACCAGCTTCCTCGGCATCCAGGCGGGCCCTCGCGGCCGGGCCGTCCTCATCGCGCTCACCGTCGCCATCGTCGCCGTTGTCCTCGGCTACGCCTGGATGAACGGCAGCCGCGACCGCTTCATCGTCCGGACGATCGTCTTCGGCGGCTTCCTCGCCTCCACCGTGCTTCACGAACTGGCCCACGGCATGGTCGCCTACTGGGGCGGTGACAAGACCATCAAGACTCGCGGCTTCCTCACCCTCAACCCACTCAAATACCTCGACCCGGTCTTCTCCGTCGCGATGCCGATGCTTTTCGTTCTGCTGGGCGGCATCCCCCTGATCGGCGGCCGCACCCTCATCCACCGCCATCTGCTGCGTTCGCGCTGGTGGGGCACCGGGGTCTCCCTCGCCGGGCCGGCCATGAATCTCCTGATCGCCGGCGCGATTGGCCTCTCCTTCGGCGCCGGCCTCGTCCCCGTGGAGAGCAGTTGGGGCGCCGGACTCGCCTACCTCGCCGTCCTCCAGGCTGGCACCGCCTTCTTCAACCTCATCCCCATCCCGCCCCTCGATGGCTTCGGCGCCATCGCCCCCCACCTTTCGGAGGAGACGCAGACGAAGGCCTACTCCTTCGGCATGGGTGGCTACCTGCTGCTCATGCTGCTCATGTGGAACGTGCCCGAAGTAGGCGGCCGTCTCTGGGACGAAGCCTACCGCTTCGCCGAGTCCGTCGGCGTCCCCGCCCTCCCGACGTATGTCGGCTCCGTCCTCTCCCGCCTCCGCTGACCAGACCTAACAGCTAGCAGCTAATGGCTAACAGCCGGGGGCGGCCGGTGCGGGGAGGGGGACTGGAGGCGCCAGTCGGATTCGAACCGGCGATGGAGCTTTTGCAGAGCTCTGCCTTACCACTTGGCCATGGCGCCCCATATCGACCACTACCGTTGCTTGGTGCCCAGGGTGAGATTTGAACTCACACGCCCTTACGGACACTGCCCCCTCAAGACAGCGTGTCTGCCATTCCACCACCTGGGCAACGGACT
>JBJXGC010000099.1:0-7485 GCA_046154545.1 Dehalococcoidia bacterium
GGCGTCCGCTGGAAGACGAAGAGGTGCTTCGCCGTGCGGGCGATGACGGGGATCGACTGCACGCCGCTTGAGCCGGTGCCGATGATGCCGACGCGCTTGCCCGTGAAATCGACGCCTTCGTGCGGCCAGGAGCCGGTGTGGTAGGAGTCGCCCTTGAAGGTGTCCTTGCCCTTGATGTCGGGGACCTGGCCGGCCGAAAGGCAGCCGATGCCAGTGATGAGGAAGCGCGCGGTCACGTGCTCACCCGTGTCCGTGGTCACTTCCCAGAGCTTGTCCGCGTCGTTGTAGTGGGCGGCGCTCACGCTGGTATTGAGCGTGATGTCCCGGCGGAGGTTGAACCGGTCAGCGACATGGTTGAGGTAGCGCAGGATCTCCGGCTGCTCCGGGTACTTCATGCTCCACTCCCACTCCTGCATGAGCTGCTTGTCGAAGGAGAAGCAGTACATGTAGGACTCGGAGTCGCAGCGCGCCCCCGGGTAGCGGTTCCAGTACCAGGTGCCGCCCACGCCGTCGCCGCGTTCGAAGACGCGCGTCGACATACCGAGCTTGTCGCGAAGCTTGTAGAGCATGTAGAGCCCGGCGAAACCCGCGCCGATGACGACCGCATCGACATCTGGCGCCTTGGTGGTGGTGGTGGCCATGTAGTTGTCTCCTTTGAGTCATGGTCCCGGCGGCTGGCCACCGGGTTCGTTCGGGATCGATGGACGGTCAGGCTACGCCGGCCGGCTGTCGCTTCGTGCTTTCGATGACGCAGGCGCGGACGGCTTTCACCACCTGCTGGATGCCCCGTTCGCTGCCCGGCAGCATGAGGAGCGAGAAGAAGCCGTGCATCTGGCCTTCGTACCGCTTCACGGCCACCGGCACGCCGGCCTCGCTCAGCCGCTTCGCATACGCTTCACCCTCGTCGCAGAGGACATCGTGAGCGGCCGTGAGGACGACCGCCGGTGGGAGTCCAGAAAGGTCCTTCGCGCGCAGGGGCGAGGCGTCGGACTCGCCCCGCTTGCCGGCCTCGGGCACGTAGTGGTCCCAGAACCAGACCATCGCCTCGCGCGTGAGGAGCGTCTGGTTCTCCGGCGCGACATAAGAGGAGCGCTCGAAGTCGGCGTCTGTCACCGGGTACACCAGCACCTGGAGCGCGATGGATGGGCCGCTCCGGTCGCGTGCACGGATGGCCATGACGGCGGCGAGGTTCCCGCCGGCGCTGTCACCCGCCACGATCAGTGGCGCACCCAGCCCCGCGATGTCGCCCATGCGCTTCGCCACCCACTCGAGGGCCGCGTAAGAATCATCGACGGCCACCGGGTAGCGGTGTTCGGGCGCGAGCCGGTATTCGACCATGGCGACGGCGCAGGAGGTCCGCTCGGCCAGCTTGCGGCCGAGGGTGTCGTATTCGGCGATCGTCCCGAGTACCCAGCCGCCGCCGTGGTAGTAGACGATCACGCCCTGGGGCGGTTCGAGCGGGACGAGCAAACGGACCGCTATCGAGCCGCCCGTGACCGGGATGCTGTGCTCTTCGACGCGGGCCATCTCTGGGCCAGGGCCAGCCAGTGCTGCCATGCCCGCACCGAGGGCGCGCGCCTCGGCGGGCGTGCTCTCGTGCAGCGGTTTGCCGCCAGCGGCGGCCATCTGCTCCAAAAGGGTCCTTGTCGCAAGGTCAAGCGCCATCGGCCACTCCTAATCGAAACGAAATTTGATTCGAGCTTCCCAGTGCAATCTACTCGACCGGCGTCCGGCCATCAATGTGGCGGGCGGCCGGCCAGTCACCTGAGTTATGTGCGAGAGCCTACGCCGTCCGGCCAGGGTTCGCCACCACGGTGGGGCCCTTGGCCGAATCCTCCTTCGCCCTTTGTCCCTTTGATCCATTGCGTCCCATCGCTGTCGTGCCACCGCAGAACGCTGCTCTCCACCCTGCCGGTTGGCCCTGCAGGTCGTGGGACGTACGCTCGTCTCATGGTCTTCGTGCGCGCCTTCTTCGTTTTCATCGCGATGGTCGCCTTTTCGGTCTGTGGCGAAGACCGGCCGCCCACCCAGCTGCCAACGCGCGAGATCACGGTCGAAGGCAACGGCCGGGTCGAACGGCTCACCGTCGAGCTGGCGACCACCTCGGCGCAGCAACAGCAAGGCCTCATGTTCCGCCAGGCGATGCCAGAGGACGCCGGCATGCTCTTCCTCTTCGCGAATGACAGCCGCGGCGGCTTCTGGATGCGCAACACCTATCTCCCGCTGAGCATCGCCTACCTCGATGCCTCCGGGGTGGTGCTCGAAATCCGCGATGGCAAGCCGCTCGACGACACCGTGCTCACACCCGGGCAGTCCTACCGGAACGTCCTCGAAGTGAACCAGGGCTGGTTCGACCGGCACGGGTTGGGGGTCGGGTCGGTCGTCCGTATCCCGCCGGACGTCGGGGCGCGCTGATGGCCCTGTCGGCCGTGACCGCCGAGACGGGCGTCGTCCACCTCACCTGTGGCCGCGACGCTCCTGCGTCGCTGGCTTCCGGCCACCTTCCGGAGAGCCCAACGCGGCCCATCGCCGGACCCCAGCGGCCGTGGACGGCCGCGACTACCGCTGGTCGTCCCAGAATCGCGAGACGGCCCCCCGCGCGCTGAGTTCGGCGCGCAGGCCGAGCATCGCCGTGTAGGTCGGGATGACGAAGACCAGGTCCCCGCGGGCGGTCTCTTCCTGGATCCGGTCCAGCAGGTCCGCTGGGTGATGCTCGGCGCCCGCTGGGGGCGGCCAGCCCGCGTACTTGAGGCGAAGGGCCATATCCTCGGCCCGGTCGCCCCCGGCCCAGCACCTATCGATAACGCCCGCGGCCACCTCGTAGTCCACATCCCAGGTCCAGCTCACGTCCCGGCCGTCGGCGAAGCGGTCGTTCAAGAGCACCGCCACCTTCACGCTCCCGCCCAGCGTTGGCGCGACCGCGGCGATGAGGCGGAGCACCTGGTTCGCGCCGGCCGGGTTCTTGGCGAGCAACAGCATCAGCCGACGGCCTTCGAATTCGACCACCTCCTGGCGCCCGAAGGCCGCCCGGACGTCCGCCAGCCCCGCGATGATCGCGCCTTCCGCCACGCCGAGGACCCGGGCGAGGCCGATGGCGGCGAGGGCGTTGGCGACGTTGTAGAAGCCGGTGAGTGGCATCGACACGCGCCCGAGCCCTGGCACGTCGAAGGCAGAGCCGTCGAGCCGCAATTCGACCGCCGTCGCCGATGTCGCTGTGGCGGGCCGGGCGCGGGCGCAGCCTGTGCAGCGCCAGAAGCCGATGTGGCCCGCGTAGCGGCGGTCGTAGGCGAAGGAACCGCCGCAGGCCCGGCACCAACGCGCATCGGTGCCCCCCGCGAATTCGGTCGCGAAGGCCGGGTCATCGACCCCGAACCAGTGCACCGGGCCTTCCCAGCCGAGGGCCAGTTCGGCTACCGAAGGGTCGTCGGCGTTGAGGACGAGCGTCGCTTCGCGCGGCGTCGCCCCCAGGGCTTCGCGCCACATCGCCGCGACGGTGTCCACCTCGCCATAGCGGTCGAGCTGGTCGCGAAAGAGGTTCGTGAAGGCGATGGCGCGCGGCGCGAGAGCCCGGGCGGCGGCCGGTAACGTCGCCTCGTCTACTTCGAACAGCCCGATGGTGGCGCCGTCGCGGCGGCCACGCGACAGGACCAGGGTGGAGGCGAGGCCGCGCATCATGTTCGAGCCTTCGCGGTTGTGGAGGGCGGGCATGCCCGCCGCCGCCAGGATGCTGGCGAGGATCCGGCTGGCCGTCGTCTTGCCGTTCGTCCCCGTGATGAGGGCCGAGCCCGCGCCGAGCCGGGCGCCCAGGTGGCGCACCACCGCCGGGTCGATGCGCTCGGCCACAAGCCCCGGCAAGGCCGTACCGCCCCCCCGCCGGAGTGCCCGGGAGAGAAGCGCAGCGGCCCGCCCGGCGGCGACGGCGGCAGCCGTGCGGGCCCTCACCCCCCGTCCCCCTCTCCCGACTCGTGCCTCGCGGGGGAGGGGGAGATGGGTTCCCTCGTGTGATCGCCTGCGCGGCCCGACGCACCGCACTTCGCTCGCAGGCCGGCGTTTTCCTCCCAACGACCCTCACCCCCTCGCCCACCGCAGTGGGAGGCAGTGGGCTCCGCCTGGCCGCTGCGGCCCTCACCCCGGCCCTCTCCCGCTGCGGCGGGCGAGGGAGTGCGGCGTCCGGAACTCGCCTTTTCATCCCGCGCTCTGGCCACTGGCCATGCTTGCCTCCCGCTGCGGCGGGCGAGGGAGTACGGCGCTCGGAACTCAACCTTGTTCCGGGCGCGCTCGGGCCAATGGCCATCGTGGCCTCCCGCCGAGGTGGGCGCGGGGGAGACGATTCCTCTCGTATCGCCGGCCGCGCGGCGCGTCACGCGCCTCGCGTGCGGGCCGATGTTCACCGTCCGAATGGTGGCTCCCCCTCTCCCCGCGCACGGGGAGAGGGGGCCGGGGGGTGAGGGCCCCACGCCAGGGCGCGCCTCATACCGGGCACAGCGCCATGACCACTCCGCTGAGGTCGCGGTGCCCGGCCAACTGGCGAAGTGGTGACGTGCTCCGTCCATCCTCCGAGCGTAGCAGGGCGGAGCGATCCGGTCGGTCGCGCGCGAGGTGCAGAGCGGCCAACGCGCGTTGCCCGCATAATGCGCGCCGCGCCATCTTTGGCTACGAGGTCCCGCCATGGCATTTACCGTTGATGCAGAGAACTTCCGATTCGGACCGGCATTCGCCGAAGGCGTCCGGGGCAAACGTGTCCTTATCACCGGCGCCGGGAAGGACGGTGGCATCGGCCAGGCCTTCGCCCTCGCCGCCGGGCTGAACGGCGCCGAGGCTGTCGGCGTCCACTTTCATCGCAGCTACACCGATGGCTTCGACCTGGTGGCGAAGCTGCGCGAGGCCGGCGTCTTCGCTTTCCCCGTGCAAGCCGACGTCACGAACATGGGCGACCTCTGGGCCACCCGCACCTACGTCATCGACCAGATGAGTGGCCATCCGCCGGACCTGGTGATCTGCAACTCGGGGCTGTCGGAGAAGGGCTACTCCTTCGGCAGGGCGCTGCGGGCGGTGGAGGGCGAGCCGATGGCTGTCCGCCGCGCCCGTGTCCGCCAGCACTTTATCGATAACCTCGAAGAATCGCGGCTGGTCCTCGACACGAAGATCGACGGCTTCCTGGCGATGACCCACCTCTGGGCCGGCGAGGCCGTCTACCACGACCAGGCCCTCCAGCTGGTCTACGTCTCCTCCCGCCAGGCGATCGACCCAGGCGCCACTGTCCCGGGCTACGCCATCTCGAACTGGGCGGTATTGCAGCTGCCCAAGGTGCTCGAAGTGAACCTCGGCAAGAGCGCGAACCTCGTCTCCGCCTTCTCCGTGCTTTACCCCTTCGTGCGCACGGGCATGACCGGCGAGTACGCCGAGAACGCGAAGGTCTTCGGCCGCTGGCAGCCACGGATGCTCGAGACGCACGAAGCGGCGGAGGCCTTCCTCCAGCTCCTCGCCCGCCCCGCCGCCGAGATCGCGGGAGGGATGTTCGAAGTGAAGGTGGTCGAAGCGCCGGGCGGCGTCCAGGTGAGCTGGGAGCAGGTGCGGATGGCCGTGGTCGAAGAGCCGCTCGCCTGGAGCGCGGGGGCGCCGTTGACATATCCGCCGGCCTGAGGCGGTGGCGTAGACCAGGCTAGCCTGTGTCGAGAAGGTCCCGGGGGACTGGACGAACGGCATCGACCTCGGCGAACAGCCGCGCTGGGGGTAGCCGGGGCGCCGCGGGCGACAAGGCAAATGGCCCGGCGGTTAGCCGGGCCATTTGCGTGCTCATGACAGGTAGACGGGGACGCTACCCGGCGCGGCTGCCCGCATCGCCGCCGGCCTGGCGCTCGCGTGTGCGGCCGCTGGCCACGGAGCGGCGGCCGAGGACACCCTGCAGCCAGCCGATGTCCGCCTTCAGGTGCGCGATGCGGCGCTCACGGGCAGCGAGGTTCCACGAATCGGGCTCCTCGCTCGACGAAGCGAGGGCGTGCTCTTCTTCCGTAAGCCGACGAGCGGCGCCCGCCATCCGCGTCCTGAGGACGCCCGGGAGGTCGCCCGTGGAGGTGACCTGGGCGCAGTTCAGGGCGAGGGCGAAGAGCGGCGACTCAAGCGGCTCCTCGCGGACGACTTCCGCGGCCTCAGTCGTCAGCCGTTCGCGGCCCGCCACGGTAAGGCGAAGGTTGCGACGGATGTGGCCACGGTCGCCGCGTTCCTCGTGTGCTTCCAGAAACCCGTCGGCCACGAGGCCATCGACGCGGCGGTACAGGGTGCTTCGCGTTGCCTTCAAACCGAGGTTGTTCAGGTGCTCGAGCAACTGGTACGGGTGGGCCGGGTTAGCGGCCACGCTCGCGAGAATCGGAAAGTCATCTGTCATGCGGATAGATTGCACCATGTTGAGACTTCTCTCAATCGGGAACACCCCCATATGGTAATAATTTTCCTTAATTTTTCACGGCGGATACATATCCTGCCAATTCCCGAACGCCGTTCGACACCGGCTGCCGCGCGGCCGCCTGGGAACGCAGCACGAGGGCAACGGCGCAGTCGCGGCAGATAACGGCCTGGAAACGGGTGGGGAGGGAACGGCCGACACCCTCGAGGTCGGCGACCTCGATCTGGGAGTGGGCACGGGTGAGCCGCCCGCAGAGCGGGCATGGTGGGGTCTGTCCCTGGCTTCGAAACATCCTGGGCCTTCCTCAAAGCCCCGCCACCAGGATCTTGCCACAAGACCGGGCCGCCTCGGAATCGGGAGAACGATTACGGAAATTCCCGCGAAACGGGGCGGAGAGCCCCTATGCCCTGGCTATACTGCTTCACAGGAGGGACCTCCCCCATGCGTACTCGGCGGATAGGCCTGGCCCAGATAAATACGACCGTCGGCGACATCGCCGGCAATGTCGCGGCGATTCGCTCCTCCATCGCTGCAGCCCATGCCAGCGGATGTCAGATCGTCGGGTTTCCCGAACTCGCCGTCACGGGCTACCCGGCAGAGGACCTGCTCCTCAAGCGGACCTTCTGCCAGGCCTCCCGCGACGCCATCGCCAGCATCGCCCCGGACACCAAGGGCATCATCGCGATCGTCGGCTTCGTCGATTGGCGCGAAGGGGATGTCTACAATGCGGCCGCCGTCCTCGTGGACGGGCAGTGGGCCGACACCTACGACAAGCGCCGCCTCCCGAACTACGGCGTGTTCGATGAAGAGCGCTACTTCTCGCCCGGCAATCGTGTACCGATCTATCGCTGGGGCGACGTCCGCTTCGGTGTGAGCATCTGCGAAGACATCTGGTACCCGGGCCTCCCACTGGACGCGATGGCCCTCGGGGGCGCTGAACTCTGCATCAACCTCAGCGCCTCGCCCTATCACCGCGGACGGATCGGTGACCGGGTGCGGATGCTGGCCACCCGCGCTGCCGACAACATCATCGCCGTCGCCTATACCAACCAGGTCGGCGGCCAGGACGAACTGGTCTTCGA
>JBJXGC010000101.1:0-42379 GCA_046154545.1 Dehalococcoidia bacterium
GGTACATCAACTTCCAGGAGCCGCTGCGCCGCACCAGCCTGGGGTTCGAGAGTATGGACCTGACGTTGGACCTGGTGGTCTCGCCAGACCGGAAGAGCTGGGAGTGGAAGGACGAGGAGGAGTTCGCGTACGGGATCAAGCACGGGTGGTACACGCGGGAGCAGTTGACGCACCTCAAGGCGTACGGCGAACGGCCGTTGGCCGACGCCATCGCCGGGCGGGGGCCGTTCGACCAGGGCTGGGAGCGCTGGCGGCCGCCTGTGGAGTGGACGCCGCTGGACCTGCCGGCGGGTTGGGACGAGTAGGGACGAGTGACGGAAGATCCGGGCCGTCCTCAAAGACGTTGAGCGACGACCGGAAACGGATGGAGGCACATATGGACGACTCTCTATTCTTCGGACTTGGCGAGGCGCGGCAAGTTGCACAAAGAACTCGTGACCGCGAGGCGTGGGACACGGTGGCCGTCCGGTTGCGCCTGAGGTGCGATCCGAGCGCGGTTGAATCCCCGGAGCTCGCGGGCACGGCGTTCGGTATGCAAACCAACAGCGGGGACTTGGTTACGGGATCCCAATCGGCTGACGGCACTTACTCTTTCAAGGTCGGCGCGGTTGCGAAGCTCCACAGGACGTCCGGGCAGCTGCGTTTTATTGGTCCCAGTATTCACGGGCCGAGTGGGGAAGAGTTCCTGTACCTGAATTGGGGCAAGCCGGACGGGTCCTGGGCCCGCCGCATCAAGATGCCGCTATTGTCGCTCTCGTGGGAGCGCCTCGAGGACGCGGATGGTCGAAGCCGTGTCTTTGAGTTCGACGCGACGGGCCGCCTCCCTCATGACCGGCGGCCGGTGGTTTGGGAGGCGGCGGAGAGGTGACCCTGGAGGCGCGAGCCCAACCCCTCCAGCGGGCGGCCGGCCCTCGACCCTGGTCGCCGCCGGAGTGTGGCGCAGTCGTCTCAGAACGAAAGTCGCCAAGGACAAACCGCTGGCCCAAGTCGGGCAGCCATTTCAGGCCGCAGCCAACTTGTCATAAAGCGCCTCGGCCTCGTCGATCTGGGCGTCGATCTGTTCGCGATGGGCGAAGTAGTAGGCGAGCGCGGCGAGGACCTGGGGAAGGGTCATCGACTTCTCGGCCGCTACCGCCTCGACGTTGAGACCCTGGCTGTAGAGGATGGCGACCGCGGCCACCGTCTTGCGTGTGCCTGCGACGTAGGGCCATCCGCTGTGCCAGTCGGGATCCTGTTCGATCCGGACGCCGAGTTCTACCTGCACCGCTGCCATTCCCAGATCTTATCACGAGAGGCCTGGAGCGATGAGCGGAGGGACCGAGCCACAGCTTCGCGACCTGTGATGGTTGTTACCGCTTGGAGGGCACCAGCCGCTCCCGAGGGGAGGCCGGCGCCTCGATCGCGTCTTCGGGTGCCATGTGTTGGCGTGTTCCGGCAGGGCCAGCGAGGCCGCCGGCTACAGGCGAACGAAGAGGACGGCGGCGCTGATCAGCCCGTAGGTGATGACCGCCACCCGTAGCCACCGCTTGCCGAGGCGCCGGGCCACGCCGACACCCAGGTAGCCGCCGGCGATCGCACCCACGGCCATGACCGCGGCGGGCTCCCAACGCACGGGTCCGAAGGCGGCGAAACAGACCACGGCGGCGGCATTGATGATCAGCGAGAGCATGCCCTTGAGGGCGTTCGAGTGCTGCGGGTCATCTGGCATGAGGATGCCGAGGGCGGCCAGGAGCATGATCCCAAGCCCTGCGCCGAAGTAGGCGCCGTAGATGGCGAGCAGGAAGGTGGCCGCGATTACGGCGGCCGAGACGCCGCCAACGCCGAGACTGTTGCCGGCCGCCCAGCGCGCAAGGCGGTCCTGCACGGCCATCAGCAGGCAGGCTGCGAGGATGAGGAAGGGGACGATGACGTCGAACGCCTCTGTCGGTGTCGCGAGGAGGATGGCGGAGCCGGCGATCGCTCCAAGGATGCTTGGGAACGACAGGGCGACGACAGTGCGCCGCTGGCGCCGCAACTCGCTCCGGTAGCCGATCGAGCCGCCGACATACCCGGGCCAGAGGGCGACGGTGTTGGTAACGTTCGCCGCCTTCGAGCCGTAGCCCGCTGCCACCAGGGCCGGGAAGCTGACGAGCGAGCCTCCGCCTGCCACGGCGTTGATCGCGCCGGCTGCGAATGCGGCAGCCGCAAGGCCAAGGGCGGTCCAGACGTCCATCGTCGGAAACAGTTACCGTTCGAACACGTATGGGCCAGCCCGTAGCATGGCGGCATGAGCGAAACGCGCCCCGTCGTCACGTTCGATATGGATGGGGTCCTCTGCCGGCCACCTTTCGGGATCAATCCCGGCTCGAACCAGGGCAAGCCGCGCACGAGCGAGGGCCACAAGAGCCTGCTGTGGAGGACCGACCGCATCCGCTACCTCGGGCGCCGGCCGATGCCGGGGGCGCGCGAGGGGTTCGCGCTGCTCGCCCGGGCGTACGACTGCCGCGTCGTATCGGCCCGGTCGGAGGAGGCCCGTGGGCTGACTGAGGCCTGGTTCGCGCGCTGGTTCGGCTTCATCCCGGAGATTCACCTGCGCCCGCACTGGCGCGAGTCTTCGGCCGGGTTTAAGGCGCGGCGTGTCCCTGAACTCGGCGCTGTCGCCCACTTCGAGGACGACCCGCATACGGCTTCCTGGCTGGCGGACCTCATCCCGGCCGTGTTTGTCGTCGATTGGCCGCGAAACCGCTGGCTCACCGGCCCCGCCAACCTCTACCGCGTCCAGGACCTGGCAGGAGCGGTGCCGCACCTGGACGCCCTGCCGGGCGCGTCCCTCGTCTCCGACGCCGTATAGTCCGCGCCATGGATTTCGGCGAACGCGACCGCGAGCGTGCCCTCCGCGCGGAGGTGCGTGCCTGGCTCGGGGCCAACGTAACGCCGGAGATCGAAGCCTTCCCCTATGCCGAGGAGGAGGACCCGGCCATGCTCCGGGCCTTCAACAAGAAGCTCGCGGCGAAGGGATGGATCGCCCCCGCCTGGCCGCGCGAGCACGGCGGCATGGGTCTGGACGCGGTGGAGCAGCTCGTGTTCGGCGACGAAATGGCCTATGCCCGCGCCCCGAACGGCGGCCGCGGGCCGGCCGTGGGATACGCCGGGCCGACGATCATGCTCTACGGCTCAGACGAGCAGAAGCGCCGCCACCTTCCGGGGATCACGAACTGGGATGTCGTCTGGGGGCAGGGCTTCAGCGAGCCGGGTTCCGGCAGCGACCTCGCCTCGCTCCAGACGAGCGCTGTGCGCGACGGCGACGACTGGATCCTGACCGGCACCAAGATCTGGACGAGCCACGGCCACTACGCCGACTGGATGTACCTGCTCGCCCGCACCGACCCCGAGGCGCCGAAGCACAAGGGCATCACCTACTTCATCCTCGACCTGAAGTCGCCGGGCGTGTCGTTTCATCAGCTCCTGAACATGGCTGGGCGGCAGGGGTTCGGCCAGTTCTTCTTCGATAACGTCCGGCTGCCGGGCGACGGTGTCCTCGGTGAGGTCAACCGCGGCTGGTACCAGGCAACGACGACCCTCGACCTCGAGCGCTCGAATATCGCCAACGCTGGGGGCGCCCGGCGAAGCGTCGATGACCTCGCGGCTTTCCTGCGCACGGAGGGTGGGAAGGGTCCGGACCGCCACGCCCTGGCGGAACGGGCGGTCGAAGTGCAGGTCGCGACGATGCTGAGCTATCGCGTGGCGAGCGTACTGGCGGGTGGAGGCATGCCGAACCAGGAGGCGAGTATCCTCAAGCTCTTCCTTTCCGAACTCGACCAGCGCATAGCCCAACTCGGACTGCGCATCCTCGGGACGCATGGCGCGCTCATGCCCGGCAGCCCCGTGGCGAAGCTGCGGGGCCAGTTCGCGCTTACCTACCTCACGACGGTGCCGCGGACGATCGCGGGAGGGACGAGCGAGGTGCAGCGGAACATCATCGCGATGCGGGGGCTGGGGTTGCCGCGGTAGGGCGAGAATCTCTCAGCGTGGCGGCCACAACCCGTTCATGCGTTGGGTTGAGGGCCTCCCGGTCGCGCTCGGAAAGGTGGTTGGGCGGCCTGCCGGCCGCGCTCGGAGAGGCGGTTCAGTCCGCCTTCGAGCGACGCGGCCTGGCACGGTCCAACGTGACGGGAAAGAGCGTGCGGAGGCCAGCGGCCGTGACGGCCCGCGGCTGCGGGCCGGTTGACGGCCGGGCCAGGGTCTTCCACGCTGCCGCTGCGCGCGAGGGAGGAGTTGATGACATGAGCAAAATCGAGTTCTGGACGACTGGAGCTGGTGTGCCCGGTGTGGGCACGCGGCGGGCGGAGCGGGCGGAGGAGGCCGGCTACGACGGCATCGTCTACGTCGATTCCCAGAACCTTGCCGGCGACTGTTACATCGCCCTCGCCATGGCGGCGCACGCGACGAAACACCTGAAGCTGGGCACCGGGGTCACCAATCCGTTTACGCGGCACCCGGCGGTGACGGCCTCGGCTATCGCCACCGTCCAGGCCGAGTCCGGCGGGCGTGCGGTCCTGGGGATCGGCCGTGGTGACTCGGCGCTCGCCCACCTTGGCCTCGCGCCCGCCTCCCCTGCCGTCTTCGAGGCGTACGTCACGCGCCTGCAGGGCTACCTTCGTGGTGAGGATGTCGCCTTCGAGGCGGATGGGGACGTCGATACACTCGGCCTCGCCGATCGGCCCGCAGCGAGCCGCATTCGCTGGCTTCGGCACGCCGGTGTGGACAAAGTGCCCGTCGATGTGACCGCGACGGGCCCGAGAGTGATCCGCATCGGTGCGCGCCTCGGAGACAGGCTGACGTTCGCCGTCGGCGCTGACCCGGAGCGGCTCCGCTGGGCGATCGACACCGCGCGGGCGGCCCGGACCGCGGCCGGACTTGACCCGGCGGCGCAGCCGCTCGGCGCGTACGTCACGGTGGTCGCGCATCCTGACCTGGATGTGGCGAAGCGCCTGGGCGAGGGCGGCATCTCGCTCTTCACCCGCTTCTCGGCGATGCACGGGACGGTCGTGGGACCGGTGACCGCCGCCTCGGGGCCGGTCTTCAAGGCGGTCCACGACGCCTACGACATGAACCGTCATAGCCGTGTCGGCAGTGCCCAGGCGTCGGTCATCCCGACCGAATTCGCGGCCAACTTTGCGGTCCTCGGCTCGCCGAAGGACTGCGTCACGCGGCTGCGCGAACTCGCGGAACTGGGCCTGAACCGGTTCGTGATTGTCGGGCCTTCAGGCGAGGCTGACCCCGCCGCCGCCGAGCGGGCCGAGCGGGCGTTCGTCGAAGAGGTGATGCCCGCGTTGCGCTGAATGGCCGACTCGTCCTGGAGCCTCGGGGCGGAGAATCGCCAAGACGCCATGGTCGCCAGGGATCAGGGTTCCTTAAACGAAGGTCGTGCGGAGTTTTTGGAGGTACTACTGCATCTGCTTCTGGAACATGGCAAGGTCGAAGTAGTCGCGCCACTCGGCGATCTTGTCGCCCTTGACGACGAAGACGCCCATGACCGGGATGGAGACGGCCTTCTCGCCCATCTGGAAGCGGTCGATGCGTTCGTTCATCACGACGTTGCCAGCAGCGACCTGGTGCGTCACTTCCCAGCCCTTCGAGAGCATGGTCGCGCCCATGCCGCCGAGCAATTTCTCGATCGCCTGGCGCCCCTGGACGGGGTCCATCGGGATGTTGTGGTAGAGGGCGTCCTCGGTGAAGAACGCGCCGATGGCGGCCGCGTCGGGCTTTTCAGCGTCGAAGAGCTTCACGAAGTTGGTGACGATGGTGTTGGCGTCGGCCATGACAGATGCCTCCTGAGGGTGTGGACGCGGAGTATACCGCAGCTGGGGACGGGCCAGTCGCGGCGGAACGGCTGCGGACCGTTAGATGCCCTCCTCGTCCATGATGCGCTGGACGAAGGCTTCGGTGATGATGCGGCCACGAGAACGGACGACTGGCACGCCGTTTACGACGGCCCAGGGCTTCGTACGGTCGTGCTCGGCGTCGCCGGCAGGCGCCGCGCTCTCAGGCTGTTGTGCCGGGAGACGGCCGCCGCCCACGACGGCTTGTTCGAATCAGTCATGCCGGTACCTCCACAGGTCCGGAAGACAGGACATCGAAGCGATCAAGGCGCACCGTCAGGGGTCCGGAATCAGTTGGCTCGTAATTCAGGACTTCGATCCCTATCGCCCGGCCCGAGGCATCGAGCATGACGACGACATCCGAGTCTGTGTGGTCGCATACGTCTTCATCGTCGGGATTGCCCCAGTAGATGACGAGGGTACCGCCCTGGGTATCGTGATGCAGGGTTATCTCGGCCATATCGGTTCCCCCTGCTTCATCGACCGCGTTGAGTAAGCGGTTACAAGCGTAGCATTGGCGCCTGCGCGACGGGTAACCACGCAAACCAGCCTCCGGGGCCCGACGACCCGATAGAAGAGATAGCTGTCGCCCCGCGTTCGACTCCAGCGAACCTCATCGGGGCGTTCGAGCGCAAGCTGGACATCCGCGAGCCGGTCGCGCATGTCGCGGTGTTTTCCGCAGCCTGATCTCGTCCCACGTCGTGTCCGTCAGCGTAACCGGGAATCCGAGAGGCGTCTCCACCTCGAACAGGAACTCATCCGCCCCGCGGCGGCGCCTCCAGGAGCGCGCGCCGGATCAGCAGCATCGCTGTGAGCACGGCCCGGCGCTTGACCATGGTCCGCCCGGAGTTCATCGCCATGCTCGACGTTTGAGCCACGCCGTCCGGACCGGCGACCGCCACGTGTACCGTCCCGGGCGCGACGCCGCCCTGAGGCTCCGGGCCGAGGGCGCCGGTGATGCCGACGCCATAGCTGGCGCCCATGCCCTTGGCCGCGGCCAGGGCCATGGCCTGCGCCGTTTCGACGGAGACGGGGCCGAACTCCTCGATGACCTCGGCGGGGACGCCGGCGTCGATCTTGGCCTGCGTCTGGTAGGTGACGATGCCGCCCTTGAAGTACTCGGAGGCGCCGGGCACGTCGCTCAGCATGCTCGCGAGCTGGCCGCCCGTGCAGGACTCCATCGTCGCGAGGGAGTGGCCGCGGCTGATCATCAGGTCAGCGATGCAGCCTTCGAAGGTATCGTCGTCCTTGCCCCAGATGGCCGGCCCGAAGATCCGCTCCATCTCTTCTTCCACGGGGTGAATAAGGCGCCAGGCGGCCTCGGGCGTCGCGCCCTTCGCGCCGATGCGCAGATGGACGCCGTCGGCCCGGGCGTAGGTGCCGATGCCGATGCCGGGGGTGTTGTAGAGGTGCTTGGCCATCTCATCGACCGTGCCTTCGCCGATCCCGACGGTCTTGATGGTGCGTGTGACGAGGACCTCGCCGTCGCTTCGCCGTTCCAGCTCGGGGCGCGCCTCGTGCGCCCACATCCGCTCCATCTCGGTGGGCACGCCGGGCATGCAGACGATGATCCGGCCGTCGCGTTCGACCCACCACCCCGGCGCGGTGCCCCGGGGGTTGTCGAGCGCCCTCGCGCTCGGGATAAGCCAGGCCTGCTTGATGTTCGACTCGGGCATGGGGTAGCCGCGATTGACGAAGAAGGCCCGCAAGCGTTGCTCGAGGTCCGGGACGACGTAGGGCGTCTCGCCCAGGACTTCGCTGATCCCCTCGCGCGTCATGTCGTCTTCGGTGGGGCCGAGGCCGCCCGTGCAGATGATCAGGTCGCTGCGCTCCCAGGCCCGGCGGAAGGTCTCGGTGATGCGGCCCATGTTGTCGCCCACGACCGACTTGTAGTTGAGGTCGATGCCGAGTTCGGGCAGCTGTTTCGCGATGAAGGCGCTGTTTGTGTCGATGATCTCGCCGAGGAGGATCTCGGTGCCGATGGCGATGATTTCTGCTTTCACGCGGCCGAGTATAGGGCGTTCGGAGGCTCCCGCGGAGGCAGCGGACACCGACCGGACAAACACATCCTGAACGCCGTCGTGCGCTATCCTGATCCTATCGACGCCGCCGCTCCGTCCCTCACCTGCTTCCGCCACGCCGACCGCGAGACGTTCCGGCGCTGTTCGCGCTGCGACCGGCCCGCCTGTACGCCGTGCCTGGTCGAGGCCCCGGTCGGCGCGCACTGTGTCGAGTGCGCGAAGCCGATGGTGGCCCCCCGAGTAGGCGTCATCGGCGTCGGCGGGGCGGCCCAGATAACGATCGCGATCATCGCCGTGAACGTCCTCGTGGGCCTCTGGTCCGCGGCCCGACCCGGCGTCGGCCGGCTGACGGGCGAGCAGTTGACGCGCCTCGACCTCGGCCTCTTCGGCCCGCTGGTGGCGGAAGGAGAGTGGTACCGGCTCATCACGGCCGGCTTCACGCACGGCGGGCTCATGCACCTGGCCTTCAACTCCATCGTGATCTGGCAGTTCGGCTCGCTCCTCGAGCCAGCCATCGGGAAGCCGCGCTTCGTCGCACTCTACATCGCGTCACTCCTCGCGGGCTCGGCCGGGGCGCTGCTGCTCTCCCCGGACGCGCTCACGGTGGGTGCATCTGGGGCCGCGTTCGGGCTGGTCGGCGCGGCCGCCATCGGCCTGCACCGGCGCGGCGTGAACATCTGGAGCACGGGTATCGGCATGATGCTCGTGATCAACCTCGTCATCACCTTTGCCGTCCCCGGAATCTCCATTGGGGGCCATCTCGGCGGCCTGGCGGCAGGCGCCGGCATCGGGTCGTTCTACTTCTGGAACAGGCGGGGGATGCCCTCGATACTGCAGTCGCTGGCGGCCGCCGGTGGCCTTGCCGTGGCGGCGGCTGGCCTCTCCCTGCTTGTTGTTTAGCGTCAGGGCATCGTTCACGGCGGGATGGATTTGGTCACGGCCACGGGGGTGGCGTGCTCGTCCGGTCGTCTTTTGGCCCCTTTTGCCCCGTTGAGGCTTTGTGTCCCCTTCCTCACTATCGGCGTCGCGCAAAACCTTGCAGCCCACCCCCGCTGATGGTCCGGGCCTGCCGCGTGGTACCCTGAACAGCACAACTCTCTCAACGGAGCGACCGTTATGCCTCGTGCGATGTGGTCCGGCTCGATCAGTTTTGGGCTCGTGAATGTGCCCATCAAGATGTTCACGGCGGCCCGGAGCAAGGACATCCGTTTCAACCAGCTCCACGCGCCCGACATGTCGCGGGTCAAACTGAAGCGGTTCTGTGGCGATGAGGACGTGGAGATCGGGAACGAGGAGATCATCCGGGGCTACGATGTCGGCGGCGACCAGTACGTGATCGTCAGCGACGACGAGCTTGCTGCCCTGGCGCCCCGGGTGACCAGCGGCATCGAGATCGAGGAGTTCGTCGATCTTTCGGAGATCGACCCGGTCTTCTTCGAGAGTTCCTACTACCTCGCCCCCGACAAGAAGGGCGAGAAGCCGTACGCCCTGCTGCTGGGTGCGATGAAGAGCGCGAACAAGGTGGCCCTGGGGCGCGTCGTCCTCCGCCAGAAGCAGTACCTGGTGGCCATCCGGCCGGCCGGCCGGGCCCTCGCGATGTCGACGCTCTACTTCCCGGACGAGGTGGTGAGCCAGGACGAACTGGACAACCTGCCGAACGAAGGCGACATAAACGCGACGGAACGTGAACTGGCCATGGCCCAGCAGCTGATCGACGCCCTCTCGGCCGACTTCGAGCCTGAGAAGTATCACGACGAATATCGCGAGCAGCTCGAGGCGCTGATCGAGGAGAAGGCGAGCGGGGCCGAGCCGATCGCCTTCAAAGAGCGCCCCGCCGCCCAGGCGAACGTCACCGACCTGATGGCCGCCCTCGAAGCGAGCATCGCGGCGGCGAAGAAGACGAAGGCGTCGTAGGGAGTGATAGAGTTGACACTCAGGTCCGGAGGATTCTGATGGCTTCAGCGCCGACATCCACTTCTGTAGTCGAACAGTGGCCCGAACTCCCGGAGCGAAAAGGCTACGAATACCTCGAAGGGACATGGGTAAAGATTCCTATGGCCAATCCATCGACACGTCTTGCGTTCAACCTTCTTCGGCCGCTCGCCGACTTCGTGGACGAGAACGAGTTGGGCGAGGTGTTCCCGCACGAGTTCGGCTACCAGATTTGGCCGAACTTTCCTCGCCGGTATCGGAAGCCGGATGGCTCGTTCATCTCCCGCGAACGGCTCCTGGGCATGAGCCTCGACGATCCTCTCGCGCACGTGGCGCCGGACCTCGCAATCGAAGTGATTTCACCGACAGACCGCGGCTCCGACATCGAAGAGAAGGTGCAGGCCTACTTCGATGCGGGTGTGCGCCTGGTATGGGTCGTCTACCCGAAGACCCGTTCGGTCAACGTCTACCGGGCGGACGGCAGTGCATTTCGGCTCGTGGGCGATTCCACCCTGAGCGGCGAGGACATCGTGCCCGGCTTCACCATCGAGCTCAGCGACCTCTTTGGGCTGCGCTAAGCTCGCGCGTCCCGCTCGCCCTACAGCGCCTTCCCGGCTCCGTCGATGATGGCGCTCACCACCGCCGGGTCGGCGAGGGTGGTCACGTCGCCGACGTTTTCGGGCTCGCCCTCGGCGATCTTGCGGAGGATGCGGCGCATGATCTTGCCCGAGCGCGTCTTGGGGAGGCCATCGACGAACTGAATCTTGTCGGGGCGGGCGATGGCGCCGATCTCCTTCGCCACCGATTCACGGAGCTCCTTCGCGAGCTGGGGTGAGCCCTGGAGGCCCGCGGTCAGCAGGACGAAGGCGTAGATGCCCACGCCCTTGATGTCGTGCGGGTAGCCGACGACGGCCGCTTCGGCACAGGCCGGGTGGAGCACGAGCCCGCCCTCGATCTCGGCCGTCCCCAAGCGGTGGCCGGAGACGTTCAGGACGTCATCGACGCGGCCGGTGATCCAGTAGTACCCGTCCTCGTCGCGATGGCAGCCGTCGCCGGTGAAGTAGCGGCCGGGGTAGGTGGAGAGGTAGGTTTGGATGAAGCGGTCGTGGTCGCCGTAGACAGTACGCATCATCCCGGGCCAGCTCGCGTCGATGCAGAGGCGCCCGGTGACGCCGTTGCCCAGGATCTCGTTACCGGCCTCATCGACGACGCTGGGCCGCACGCCGAAGAACGGCAGGGATCCTGAGCCTGGCTTCATGGGCGTGGCGCCCGCCAGGCCGGTGATCATGTGGCCGCCGGTCTCGGTCTGCCAGTAGGTGTCGACGACGCTACAGCGCCCTTCGCCCACGACGTTGTAGTACCAGCGCCAGGCCTCCGGGTTGATCGGCTCACCGACGGAGCCCAAAACGCGGAGGGAGGTGCGCTTGTAGCGCGTCACATGGTCGTCGCCCTCGCGGGCGATGGCGCGGATTGCGGTGGGCGCCGTGTAGAGGATGTTGATCTTGTGCCGATCGACCATATCCCAGTAGCGGCCGGCGTCCGGGTAGGTGGGGATCGATTCGAACATCACGCTGGTGGCGCCGTTGGCGAGCGGCCCGTAGACGATGTAGCTGTGGCCGGTGACCCAGCCCACGTCGGCGGCGCAGCAGTAGACCTCGTCTTCGCGGTAGTCAAACACGTACTTAAACGTGAGCATGGCCCAGAGCAGGT
This sequence comes from Dehalococcoidia bacterium, assembly GCA_046154545.1. Taxonomy (GTDB): domain Bacteria; phylum Chloroflexota; class Dehalococcoidia; order Tepidiformales; family Tepidiformaceae; genus JBJXGC01. The sequence goes on from JBJXGC010000101.1 coordinate 11,525, forward strand.
AGCCCGCCTGGGTGTGGAGCACACCCTTTGGCTTCCCGGTGGAACCGGAGGTGTAGAGGATGAAGAGCGGGTCCTCGGAGTCCATGGCCTCAGGTTCACAGGTGGCCGGCTGCTTCGGCAGTTGATCGTGCCACCAGGTGTCGCGGCCCGGGGTCATCGCGACGGCGGTGCCGGTGCGGCGGTAGACGAGTACGAATTCGATCGAGTGGCCCGGTTCGGCCAGGGCCTCATCGACGTTCGCCTTGAGTGCGACCGGTTTGCCGCCGCGGCGGCCTTCGTCCTGCGTGATGATCGCCTTGCAGGTCGAGTCGTCGATCCGATCCCGGATCGAGCGAGCGCTGAAGCCGCCGAAGATGACGGAGTGGACGGCGCCGATCCGGGCGCAGGCGAGCATGGCGGCGGCCACCTCGGGCACCATCCCCATGTAGATGGCGACCCGGTCGCCCTTCTTGATGCCCTTCGCGCGCAACAGGTTCGCCAGCCGGCAGGTCTCCTCGAACAGCTCCCGGTAGGTGATGGAGCGGGTCTCGCCCGGTTCGTCCCCCTCCCAGACGAGGGCGGCCTTGTCGCCGCGGGTCGCGAGGTTGCGGTCGAGGACGTTGGCGCTGAGGTTCAGCTTTCCGCCCTTGAACCAGGTGAATCGGCCGGCGTGCATGTCCTCTTCGCAGACGGTGGAGAAGGGGGCCATCCACTGGATGTGCTTGTTCGCCATCTCCGTCCAGAAGGCGTCGCGGTCTTCGATACTACGGCGGTAGAGTTCGCGGTACTCGTCCATCGAGCTGACCAGGGCACCCTGGCTGACGCGTGCGGGCGGTGCGTAGCGTTCCGTGGTGGGCAAACCGATTTCCTGGGCCATCAGGTGATACCTCGCGAAGTCTGAGTGTGCGGCGCATGGCCGCCGGTTGCGGGGGCATTCTATCGCACCGGCGGCGAGCGTCGCCCCGAGGCCAGCGACAGTGGGCGGGCAGGCCGGTATCTTCCGAGAATGCCGATGCGGGACGCGCGACGCCAGGCCCCGATCCTCGCCCTTGCAGCGTTGACGCTGGCGGTCATGGCCCTGCGTCCCGCCGTTGGAACCCGGGCGGAGGGTGACAATCGCGTTGTCCTTCCGGGCCTCGCCGCCGACTCCGCGGCATCCGCCACACGCACCTACCGGATGGGCTGGTTCGCTGTCGGCCCCCAACCCACGGCCGAAGCGATCGTTGCGACCATCGAGGCCATGTCCCAGGCAGGGGACGCTGTGCTCATCCAGCGCGAGGTGCCATGGGACCGGCTTCTCGCCGGACAGAGCATGGAGATGGCGTTCCAGCAGGAGTACGACGAGATCATCGCCTTCGTCCGCGCCAGGGGGCTGCGCCTGTCGATCCTGGTGGACCCGCTGAACGGGCTCGACCGGACGCAGGAGGGCCCGCTGATTGCGGCGGCCCGGCGCAGCCTCATGGAGCCGGCGATGCTCGCGATGCATGAGACGTGGGTGACGCTGCTGGCCGAGCGCTACAAGCCGGACTACCTCGGGCTCGCCTCGGAGATCAACACGCTGGCCGAACTCGGGAGCTTGCCACTCTACGAACAGATCCGGGGCATGGTGAACCGGCTGGCGCCGGAGATCCGCCGGCGCAGCCCAGCGACGAAGGTCTTCGTCTCGGTCCAGGTGGACGAGGCGTGGGGGCGGATACCGTTGCAGCCCGTGCGCCCGATCGACCACTTTGCCCTTGGAAAGCAGTTCGACATCGACGTGCTGGGGCTGAGCTCCTACCCGTCGTTCGTCTTCGCTGACCCGGCCGAGATCCCGGCGGACTACTACCGGCGGTTTAGGGAGGCGACGGGCAAGCCGCTTATCCAGGTTGAAGGCGGGTGGGCGAGCGCTGGCCAGTCCGCGGACGGCCGCTTCACGCCGGAGAAGCAGACAGCCTATGTACGGAAGCTCTTCGAGCTGCTGGACAGCGTGGAGGCCGAGCTCCTCATTCTCCTGACGTATGCCGATTTGGACCTGAGTCACCCTTCGTGGGGTCCGGGCATCGATGTCGGGCCAGGCCTCGGCGCCTTCGCGAGCATGGGCCTTGCCGATACGGCCCTTCGGCCCAAAGCGTCGCTCTCGGTTTGGCTCGAGCGGTTCCAGAAGTCGCCGAAGTGAGCTTCGAGAGCCGGTTCGGCTATACCCCGGGTGATTGCTCCTATTGAGCGGCCTTCCGGCCGCGCTCGGACGGGTCCCGATACACCAATTCAGCCGTCAGTGTGAGCGTTAGCCATCAGCCGTCAGATCACAGTCACCGGCGTGTATTCGCCGAAGACTTCGCGCATGGCGCCGCAGATCTCGCCGAGGGTGGCGTAGGCGCGGACGCTTTCGAGGATGGGGTGCATGAGGTTCTCCGTGCCCTGGCAGGCGGCTTTCAGGGAGGCGAGCGAGGCCGCGACCCTGGCCTCGTCGCGCTCTTTGCGGTGGTGGGCGAGACGGGCGAGCTGTTCACTGACGAGGCGCTTGTCGACGCTGAAGATCGAGGGGCGGGCGTCACCGCCGTCGTCGGTATACTCGTTCACGCCGACGATGATCTCCTCTTTGTCATCGACCTTGCGCTGGTACGCCCAGCTCGCCTCGGCGATCTGGGCCTGGATCCAGCCGGTCTCGATGGCGCGCACCGAGCCTCCCAGGTCCTCGATCTGCTTCAGGAAGGCGCGCGCCTGCTCTTCGAGCTGGTTGGTGAGGTGCTCGACGAAGTAGCTGCCGGCCATGGGGTCGATGGTGTCGGCCACGCCGGATTCGTGGGCGATGATCTGCTGGGTGCGGAGGGCGAGGCGCTGGGCCTCGTCGGTGGGGAGGGCGAGGGCCTCGTCGAAACAGCTCAGGGCGATCGACTGGACGCCACCGATGACGGCGGCGAGGGTCTGGATGGCGGCGCGGACGATGTTGTTCTCGGGCTGCTGGGCGACGAGGGTGGAGCCGCCGGTCTGGGTATGGGTGCGGAACATCATCGAGCGCGCGTCCTTCGAGCCGTACTTCTCCTTGAGCATCCGGGCCCAGAGGCGGCGGAGGGCGCGGTACTTCGCGACTTCTTCGAAAAAGTTGTTGTGGGTGTTGAAGATCCAGCTAATCCGCCCGGCGAACTCGTCGATATCGAGGCCTTTGGCGAGGGCGGCGTCGATGTAGGCGCAGGCGTTGGCGAAGGTGAAGCCGATCTCCTGGGCGGCGGTGCAGCCGGCGTCCCGCATGTGGTAGCCCGCGATGGAGATCGTGTTCCACTGGGGCACGCTCTTCGAGCAGTACTCCATGATGTCAGCGGCGAGGCGGACGCTCGGCCCCGGCGGGAAGATGTAGGTGCCCCGGGCCACGTACTCCTTGAGCACGTCGTTCTGGACGGTGCCGTTGAGCTTTTCTGAGGCCACGCCCTGCTTCTCGGCGGCGGCGATGTACATCGCCAGCATCACGGCCGCGGGCGCGTTAATCGTCATCGATGTCGAGACCTTATCGAGCGGGATATCGGCGAAGAGGGTCTCCATGTCGTAGAGCGAGTCGATGGCGACGCCGACCTGGCCGACCTCGGCAATGGCCATCGGGTCGTCGCTGTCGTAGCCGAGCTGGCTGGGGAGGTCGAAGGCGACGGAGAGGCCGGTCTGGCCCTGGCTGAGGAGGTAGCGGAACTTCTGGTTCGACTCCTCGGCCGTACCGAAGCCGGCGTACTGGCGCATCGTCCAGTAGCGGCCGCGGTACATGGTGGGCTGGACGCCGCGGGTGAAGGGGTATTCGCCGGGCAGGCCGAGGTCGCGTTCGTAGTCCATTTCGGCGATGTCGATGGGTGTGTAGAGGCGTTGGACGGGCTGGCTGCTGGTGGCGAAGCCGCCGCCCCGCTCGGGGTTACGCGAGAGCGTCTTCGCGAGCGGCCCTTCTTCCCAGGCGTGGACAGAGCGCGAGATCCGGGCGAGCGCGTCTTCGGAGAAGAGGGGTGGTTGGTGGCCGTTCGGGTCGGGCATGGCGAGCCTCCATCAGGTCGTGCAAGTTTAGGACGATCGGTGCGCCCGTGCACCGCGTGACGGGTGGGGTGCAGAGTTTTGCGAGAGGGCCGTCCGGCGCTGAGGCTCCCTGCACTTCGAGGCGGAGCAGCCGGCATCGCAGGGAGAGCCCGCACAACCGGAACCTTATCGCGTCGCCGGAGGCCGCGGCGCTCCATCACTGTCGCGCTACGGCTATTGGCCTTCGCATCACGCAAAACTCTGAACCCACCCACCGCGTGACGTGGGGGGCACCGCCACCCGTCCCCGTGGGCGCGGGCGTCTGACCTGCGACCGTGGCTGGCGGGCGCACGCTTGCTCATGCGCGCGGCTCGGAGGTTTCGTGTCCGCCGCTGTGCGCGCTGGAAACGAGGGCGGCCCCGGCATGTGCCGGGGCCGCTCTCTGTGACCTGGAGACCTGTCCCCGTTAGTAGCCGCCGGCGTAGACCAGCTTGCCGTATGAGTGTCCGCCTTCTGGCGTGAAGCCGTAGCCCGGGGTGGATGTCGCCCGGGCGGCGGCATCGGACCGGATCTTCGCGCGGATTTGGGCCGGTGTCCCCGTGCACTTGCCGCTCGCAAGGCAGAGGGCCACGGTGCCCGCTACGTGTGGCGATGCCATCGAGGTGCCCGAGATCGTGGCGTAGGAACTGCCCCGCCAGGTTGAGCGGATGCAGGCGCCGGGAGCGGCGATGGTGTGGGCTTCATCGGCGCTGGCGGCCGTCGTCCAGTTGCTGAAGTCGGCGGAAGTGTCGTCCACGTCGGTCCGGCAGGTCGGCGACGCGCCGCCACCGGGTGCGCCGTTGAAGTCGGCGATGGCGGTGACCGTGAGGACCTCGTCGTAGGCGGCCGGCACGAAGCTGGCCATGTCGATGTTCGAGTTGCCCGCTGCGACCACGACCGTGACGCCCTTGCTCACGAGGTTGCAGACGGCCATGTGCATGATGTCGCCGTTGCTGTTGCCGCAGTTTCCGTCGTCAGCGCCGCCTCCGCCGAGGCTCATGTTGACGACCTTGATCGTGGCCGCGTTGGCGGCCACCCAGTTGAGGCCGCAGACGATCGACGAATAGGAGCCGGAGCCGCTGCTATCGAGGACCCGGACCGCGTAGAGCGGAGTCCCGGGCGCGACGCCGACGACACCGGAGCCGTTGTCACGGGCGCCGACGGTGCCGGCCACATGGGTGCCGTGGCCGTGGCCGTCGCTGTAACTGCCGCCAACGCAGCTCTTCCCGCCGACGACGTTGAGGTCCGGGTGGTTCGTCTGAATGCCCGTATCGACGATGGCGACGCCGACGTTCACCGAGCCGCTGCCATTACCGGCCAGCGTGCTGCTGACATTGGCGCCGATGCGCTGGACGCCCGTGGGAAGGGTCTGGGCGATAGCGTGGACCTCGCGGTCCTGGGCGACGAACTTGACGTTCGGGTCCTTCGCCAGGGCCGCGGCCTGTTTCGCCGACCCGCGGAATGAGTAGCCGTTCACGGCGTCGCGATAGATGTGCTCTGCTGCGATGCCGTCCTCGCGGCCGTGACGTTCGGCGTTCCCTTCGGGCTCGACGCCGTCCTTCAAGACGACGACGTACTTATCGCGAATGCGCCCGTCGTTGTCGGCGGACGCGCTGTCTGTGAATTGGGGGATCCCGAGGACCATCGCACCCAGCGCGACGAGTGGGATCGTAATGAGGAGCGACTTTCTCATGGGGAGCCTCCGGATGCTCACATTACGCGCCGTGTTAGGAGCTTCGGCAGTAGTGAAGTCCCCCTACTCCGCCCAAACGATGCACCGAAGGCATAACCCGGCCTATCCGGAGGCCGCCTCAGTGCGCTTGTCATCTTCGGGGCGTCAGCCTACGCTCCGGGAATGACACAACCGTCGCGGGTGATCTACCTCCCACCGGGGGTCGTTGCCGGGCCGGCGACCGCTCCGGCGCAGCCGCATGCCCCCGTGCCCAGCGGCGTACCGTTCGACCGGACGTTCTTCGAGCAGGTGCTGCCGCAGTCGATCGGCGCGTTTTGCAGCCAGGTCGAGTGTGAGTCGCCCCTCGTCGAAGTGCTGACTGCCGATGGCGCTACGCACATCGTCAAGGGCATCTCGGGCGTTTCCGACGCCTGGGTCGCGCTTCATACGGTTGACCCCGAGCACGAATCGGCGATCCAGGTCTTCATCCCCTATCAGACGATCTTCCGCGTGGCCGTCCACCCCAGCGACGACCGGCGCCGCCACCTGGGGTTCTTCGTTGAACCAGCCGTCGAACCGGCGCCCGGCAAAGCGTAGACCGTCTTTCGAACACCTGTGCTGACGGCGGCAGGTCTGGCACAATGATGCGGCTATGCCCGCTGCCGCCGCGACGCCGGTCCTCGACCTCTTTAGCCCGGTAGCCCGGAGCTGGTTCACGGGCGCCTTCGCCACGCCGACGCGCGCCCAGGAGCTCGGCTGGCAGGCGATCGCCAGCGGCAAGCACACCCTGCTCCTTGCGCCCACGGGCAGCGGCAAGACGCTCGCCGCCTTCCTCTGGTGCCTCGACCGGCTCTCCGTCGAACCGATCGAAGATCGGACCATTGCAGGCCGGGATGGTCGCCGCAAGCGGGTTGGCGTCCGAACCCTCTACATCTCGCCGCTGAAAGCGCTCTCTTACGATGTCGAGCGGAACCTCCGCGCCCCACTCGCCGGGCTGCGCATCGCGGCGGCCCGGGAGGGCCTGGAGCCACCCGACATAACGGTGGCCACCCGCACCGGCGACACCCCCACCCGGGAGCGCGAGGAGATCCGCCGGGACCCGCCCGACATCCTGATCACCACACCCGAGTCGCTCTACCTGATGCTCACTTCACGTTCGCGCGAGGTCCTCCGGAGCGTCGATACGGTCATCGTCGATGAGATCCACACGATGGCGGGCACGAAGCGTGGCGCCCATCTCGCCCTTTCGCTTGAGCGACTCGAAGCGCTGACCCAGCGCCCCTTCCAGCGGGTCGGTCTCTCCGCGACGCAGCGCCCGCTGGCCGAGATCGCGAAGTACCTGGGCGGCGACCGGCCGGTGGAGATCGCCGACGCGGGCATCGCCAAGGAGCTCGACCTGAAGGTCATCGTGCCGGTGGACGACATGGACCGGCCGGAGCTCTCGACCCTGCACCCGAACGCGCAGCACCTGGTCGGGACGGGGTTCGAAGGCTCAGGGCCATCCATGTGGCCCGCCCTCTATATGGAACTGCTCGACCTCGTGCGGGGCCACCGTTCGACCCTGATCTTCGTGAACAACCGCCGCCTGGCCGAGCGAATAGCCCTCCGTATCAACGAGATCGCGGGCGAGGAGCTGCTGCGCGCCCACCATGGCTCTGTCTCGCGCGAACAGCGCCTCGACATCGAGGAACGGCTGAAGGCGGGCCTGCTGCCCGGGCTGGTGTGCACGAGTTCGCTCGAACTCGGGATCGACATGGGGGCGGTGGACCTCGTGGTCCAGGTCGAATCGCCCAAGTCCGTCGCCCGTGGCCTCCAGCGAGTGGGCCGGGCAGGCCACCAGGTGGGCGCGCCGAGCACGGGCCGGATCTTCCCCAAGTTTCGCGGCGACCTGCTCGAATGCGCGGTAGTCGTGCAGCGCATGCACAAGGGCCTGATCGAACGCACGGAGATCCCGAAGAACCCCGTCGATGTGCTCGCCCAGCAGATCGTCGCGATGTGCGCGATCGACGACTGGGCCGTGTCCGACCTCGAACGGATGGTGCGCCGCGCCTACAACTTCGCGACCCTGAGCCGCGACGCCCTTGAGGCCGTCCTCGGGATGCTCTCCGGGCAGTACCCCTCGGACGAGTTTGCCGACCTGAAGCCGCGCATCATCTGGGACCGCGACCGCGACCTGCTCTCCTCCCGGCGCGACGCCCGCCTCATCGCCATCGTCAACGCCGGCACCATCCCGGACCGGGGGCTGTACGGCGTGTTCCTCGGCGTTGGGGGCCCGCGTGTCGGCGAGCTGGACGAGGAGATGGTGTACGAGAGCCGGGCCGGGGAAACCTTCATGCTCGGCGCCACCACCTGGCGGATCGAGCAGATCACCCGGGACCAGGTGATCGTCTCGCCGGCCCCGGGAGAGCCGGGGAAGATGCCGTTCTGGCGGGGCGACGGCATCGGCCGGCCGCTGGAGCTGGGCCGGGCGATTGGCGAGTTCACCCGCACCATCTCAGCCGTGAAGGACCGCGGTCGGGCGATCGAGACGCTGGTGGCGGACCACGACCTCGATGACCGGGCGGCGAACAACCTGCTGGCCTACCTCGCGGCCGAAAAGGAGGCGACCGGCGCCCTGCCCACCGACCGCGCGATCGTGGTCGAGCGGTTTCGGGACGAACTCGGAGACTGGCGGCTGGTCATCCTGACGCCGTTCGGGGGGCGGGTCCACGCGCCCTGGAGCCAGGCGATCGAGGCCATCCTGACGGTCAGCTCGGGGTTCGACGTGCAGACCCTCTGGAGTGACGACGGGATCGCGATTCGCTTCGCCGGGGGTGAGGAGCCGCCGCCGACGGACCAGCTCTTCCCATCGCCCGATGAGGTGGAAGAGCTGGTGATCAACCGGCTGGCGGATACGCCGCTCTTCGCCGCCCACTTCCGCGAGAACGCCGGGCGGGCCCTGCTCCTCCCCAGGAACCGGCCGGGGCAGCGGTCGCCGCTCTGGCTCCAGCGCCAGCGCTCGGCCAACCTCCTCGCTGTCGCGAGCCGCTACGGGTCGTTTCCGATCATCCTCGAGACCTACCGGGAGTGCCTGCGCGATGTCTTCGACCTCCCCGGCCTGAAAGAGATCCTCGCCCAGGTGGCCAGCCGCGAAATCCGGATCGTCACGGCGGAGACGACTGAAGCGTCACCGTTCGCCCGGTCGCTCCTCTTCGATTACATCGCCGCCTACATGTACGAGGGCGACGCCCCGCTCGCCGAGCGGCGGGCCCAGGCCCTCACCCTCGACCGCAACCTCCTGCGTGACCTCCTCGGCGAAGACGAACTTCGTGAGCTGCTCGACCCGGACGCCCTTCTCCAGGTGGAGCTTGAGCTGCAGTGCCTGGCGGACAACCGCAAGGCGCGCAACGCCGACCAGCTCCACGACCTCGTGCGCCGCCTCGGGGACCTGAGCGAGGACGAAATTCGCGACCGTGTGACCTCGCCGGACGCTGTTGCGGGTTGGCTCCAGGAGCTGCTGGCGAGCCATCGCGCCTGTCCGGTACGTATCGCCGGGGAGCTTCGCTGGATCGCGATGGAGGACGCCGGCCGTTACCGCGACGCACTTGGCGTATCGCCGCCGCTGGGCGTGCCGGAGGTCTTCCTGCGAAAGAGCGAGGACGCGCTCGATGGCCTGACCGCCCGGTTTGCGCGCACCCACGCCCCCTTCCTCGGCGCCGACCCCGCCCTCCGCTGGGCCGTGCCGGAGTCGCTCGTGCGGTCCGCCCTCGAAGCGCTGGAGCGGGCCGGCTCCGTCGTCCACGGCGACTTCCGCCCGGGTGGCCACGAGCGCGAGTGGTGCGATGCCGAGGTGCTGCGAATGCTCCGGCGGCGCTCCCTGGCACGCCTCCGGCGCGAGGTGGAGGCGGTGGACGGGCCTGCCTTCGCCCGCTTCCTTGCGAGCTGGCACGGGCTCAACGGCACGGCCGACGGGCTCCAACGGCTGCGGGAGGCGCTTGGCCAGCTCGAGGGGCTCGCGCTCCCGGCATCCGTGCTCGAAGGGAGCGTCCTGCCCGGCCGCGTGGACGGCTATCATCCCCGTCTGCTCGATGAGCTTGGGGCTGCCGGCGAGGTCATCTGGGTCGGACGGGGATCCCTCGGGCGCGACGATGGCCGGATCGCCCTCTTTCGGCGCGAGGCCTTTGCCCTGCTGGCCGGGCCACCGCCCGCCGAACCCGGGGAAGGACTCGCCCGGGACCTCCTCAACGTCCTCCGGACTCGTGGCGCCTCCTTCTTTGTGGACCTGGCCCGGCAGCTCACGGCGAACGCGCGGGAGATCGTCGAGGCACTCTGGGAGCTCGTCTGGGCAGGCCTGGTGACGAACGACACCTTCGCGCCTGTGCGGGCGCTGGCCTGGCCGCACCATGCCGCGAAGTCGCCCCGGCGCAACGGCAGTCCGATCCCGCCGGAAGTGTCGGGCCGGTGGTGGGCCCTCGATTACGGCGAGGGCAGCGTCGGGACCCTCCGCGCCCATGCCCTGGCCACGTCCCTGCTCCAGCGCTACGGCGTCGTCACGCGGGAGTCCGTCACGGGCGAAGGGGTGGCGGGCGGCTTTGGGGCGGTCTACCCGGTGCTCAAGGCGATGGAGGAGTCGGGCCGCGTGCGCCGCGGCTACTTCATCGAAGGGCTGGGCGGGGCGCAGTTCGCCCTCCCCGGGGCCGTCGAGCGGCTGCGCGCCCATCGCGACCCGCCGGAGGAGCCGGTCGTGCTCATCCTTGCTGCCACCGACCCCGCGAACGCGTATGGCGCCGCCCTGCCCTATCCGAAGCGGGAGGGTGAGGACCGCCGCGCCCTCGCCCGGGCGGCCGGCGCCCGCGCGCTCCTTGTCGATGGCGCGCCAGTCCTCTATCTCGACCGTGGCTGCCGCTCCGTCGTCACCCTGCCCGCGTTTGAGGATGAGCGGATGGCGCGGCTGGCTGTCGAGGCGCTCGCGGCGGAGCCTGGCGACGGGGGGCGGCCGCGCTCTATCGAACGGATCGACGGCCTGCCGGCGGCCGAATCGCCCCGGGCGGGGCCGTTCCTCGGCGCGGGCTTTGCGCCGGGTTACCGGGGCCTCACTTATCGTCCGCCGCGCACGGAGTACGCCAGTGCCCGAAGGAGATAGTCTCTACCGCTTCGCGGCTGGCCTGCGCGCCGCCCTTGATGGACGGGAGCTGTTGGCGGCCCGTGCTCATGGCCCCGGCCCGGTGCCCCAGGTCGCCAGGGTCATCGGTGCGACCTGCACCGGCGTCCGCTCGCAGGGGAAGAACGTCATCATCAGCTTCGACAACGGTCTCGCGCTCCGGGGCCACCTCCGGATGTTCGGGACCTGGCACGTTTACGCGCCTGGTGAGCCCTGGCGGCGGCCGGAGCGCGAAGCCCGGCTCGTCCTCGAAGTTGAGGGTGCTGTCGTGGTCAACTTCAGTGCCCCGGTCATCGAACTGATCGAGGAGCGCGCGCTGGCCGTCCACCGGCCTATCGCTGGCCTCGGGCCCGACCTGTTAGACGACGGCTTCGACGCTGAGGAAGCCTTTCGCCGCCTTCGCGACCCGGCTCGCGCCGAGCGGACGGTCGGCGACGCGATCATGGACCAGCAGGCGATGGCCGGCGTCGGCAACATCTGGAAGCACGAGGTGCTGTTCCGGTGCCGCCTGCACCCCTGGCGCCTCCTCCGCGAGCTTGACGACGACACGATCCGGGAGTTGATCGACACGGCCAGCCACCTCCTGCGGGCGAGCGTCGGCAAGCCCAACCGGTTCAACCTCAGCCGCCGTCCCACGATGTACACGTACATGCGAGGTGGGCAGCCCTGCCGCCGCTGTCGCACCCGGCTGCTGAGCGCACCCCAGGGCCCGGACATTCGCCACACGGCCTGGTGCCCGAAGTGCCAGCCCGAAGTGGAGGGACAGGCCCAGCTGCCCGTCTTTCGCGTGCACCAGCCGCGCTTCGGCCGACCGCCGCCGGGCACCGCGGCCTCACACGGGCCGTACCGCTGACCCACTGAAGGAGGGTGAAGATGAAACTGAGAACGGCAGCCGGGGAGCCGCCCCTGGGCACGCGCACCGAGTGGAGGGCGGCGCTATGAGCATTCGCCCGGGTGACCCGGCGCCGCCGTTCGCTGGGCCGTGCTCCGACGGCGTTGAACGGTCCCTGGCGAGGTATCGCGGCCGCAACCTCATCCTTGTCTTCCATCGCCACCTCGGCTGACTACCCTGCCGGGAGCATGCGTCACAGTTGTGGCGCCGGAGGGAGGAGGTGAGAGAGGCTGGCGCGGAGGTGCTCCTCGTCTCGTTCGAGCCGTTGGAGCGGGTCGCCTGGTACCTGGGCGACGTGGAGTTCGGCTGGCCCGTGTTGAGCGACGAGGCGCGCGCCAGCTATAGCGCCTACAGGCTCGATCGGGGAAGCCTGTTCCGCACCTGGCTTTCGCCCCGGACGCTCTGGTTCTACCTGGGGGAAGCGCTCCGTGGCCGCCGGCCGACGTTCGATGGCGACCTTCGCCAGCTTGGCGGCGACTTCGTGATCGACGCCGCTGGCGTCGTCCGCTTCGCCCATCGCAGTAGTGAGCCAGCCGATCGGCCGACGGTAGACATCCTGCTCAGCGTCCTTCACTCAATCAATCGTGGCGGCGGGCCTTAAGACGACCGGCGTCCGTCTGCGGCGGGGCCCTGGCGTGGGACACCGTTCAGGTGAGGCGTTTCGTCATCACGAGGAAGTGACAGGGGCGGGAGACGCGCTCGCCCGGAGGGAACGGCTCGGTGCCGGTGACGTGGTAGCCAAGGCGCTGGTACCACGGGGGTAGCTCTTCGCGGAGGTTGACGACCGTGAGGCCCATCTCCGTACAGCCCGCGACACGGCAGGCGTCTTCGGCGGCGGACACAAGGAACCGGCCGAGGCCACGTCCCTGCTGGCCGGGGCGTGAGGCGAGCATCCCGAAGTAGCCGTCTGGTCCGTTGATCTCGACGTAGACGGAGCCCAGGAGGAGGCCGCGGGCGTCCTCAACCAGGAGAAAGCGGCCTTTGCGGAGGTGTGCAGCGACATCGTCCGCATCAGTCCGGTCGCCAATCTTAAAGAAGTCTTCAACTCGGTAGGCCAGGTTCACGAGTTCGGTGACCGCCTGGACGTCGTCGGCGGTCGCCTCCCTCAACCCCCACGTCCCACGGCCCTGGCGTTGGGCAGCAGTGGGCGGGGGTTGTGCAGCGTCTTCACAACCGTCGGGCTCGCGATGTCCGGGTTGGGGATCGCGCACCGTGGCCATCGCCTGCCCTCCGTCGGGCGCCCGCGAAAGCCCCGGCGCCCGAGCGACGAGCCTAGCGGCTCAAGAGGCATGCTGCACGCCCTACGCGCTCACGTTCAGCGACTTGCCAACGTTGGGGTCGAGCAGGGCGACGAGCGCCTCACCGACTTGCTTCTCGGCGTGAAGGACCTTGACGGCCGCGCCGACGGCCACCTGCGCCTGGATGACCTTCGGGGCGTCGCCATGGCCGGAGATGTCCGGGATGGGGATGGATTGGACGGATGAGATGTTCATGCCTCAGCTTTCGTCGCATGATTGGGGGCGCTTGAGGGCCAGGGCGGTGACAGTCGCGTTCCCTAGTCCAAACGGACTAGTCGTAAACACTAACGAAACTCCTTCAAAGAAGGGATTCCATTTGGGATTATCGGCGGGTTACCATGAGCATGGTTTGTAACCGGAGAGTAAACGGAAGGTTGCCTTAACGTGAACTTAACAGCCGACCCCACGACCCTCGTCCTTCACGAGCTTCGCGCTCCGCTCGGCCTTGTCGCCACCGCTGCCCGGGCGGCGGCGGATGACTGCACCGACGACGACATCCGCCAGCGCTGCGAGATGATCGTCCGGGCGGCGGAGCGGATGCTACGCACAACCCAGGAGGTGTTCGACCTGAATCGCGCCTCCCGCCCCGGGCGGAGCGAACCCTACCGGCCGGTGGAGGTCGCCCAGGACATCGTCTCAACCCTTCGCGGACTCAACGTCTCGGTCCGGCTGAGCGGTTCGGCGGAAGCGCATGGCGCCGAATGCGTCGGCGTCCGAGCGCGATTCGAAGTGCTCTTGCAATCGTTGATCACTAACGCGCTGGACCATGCTCCCGGGGGGGATGAGGTGCTCGTGATGGCCACGCGCCAGCCCGGCACGGTCGTAGTCACGGTCTCGAACTCGGTCGCGGTATCGAGCCGCCACCGGGGCCTGGGCCTCGGGGCCGAGTTGACGCGCGAGCTTGCCCGGCAGCTCGGTGCGACGCTGACCGGCCATTGCGCCGGCCGCACATATGAGGTCACGGTGTCACTCCCTATCTCATCGACCGGGGCCTAGCCAGCAGGCTGCCCAGATCGGGCGGACGGCCGCTACCAACGGGTAACGAGCCCTCCAGATCCTCTCCATGGCGCCGATACTCAGTGCGAGGCCGAGCGCCGGATCCGTCGTCGATGGAGTCCGGTAAGCGAGGCCGCCCGGCGGCGTGGCAAAGCCGCGGGGATGTTGGAGGAAGCGATGTTGGTGCTGGTGGTGGAGGATGATGAAGATTACGCGGAGATCATCGCCCAGACGCTCAAACGTGACTCGTACGAGGTCGTAATAACCGGGACGGCCTCCAGCGCGGTTCGGTTCGCCAACCAGAAGTCGCCGGGCCTGGCGGTGCTCGATGTTTGCCTGCCCGACAGCACGGGACTGGACCTCCTCGGGCGGCTACGCGAGACCCTCCCGCTCCTTCCCATCGTCTTCTTGTCGTCTATTGACCGGGCGGCCGATGTGGTGGCCGGGCTGAACGCCGGGGGCGACGATTACATCACGAAGCCGTTTAACCCGAGCGAATTGCTCGCCCGGGTGCGCGCGGTGGCCCGCCGGTCAAACCCGGCGATGGTCTCAGACCGGATCGCGCCGCCACGCATTTCCGCTTTTGGTCTGGAACTCGACGCAGCCAACCAGTCCGCCTACCTCGACGGCATCAACCTGAACTGCACGCGTCTTGAGTTCGAGATCCTGTGCCAGATGGTGACCTATCCGGGACAGGTGCTCAGCCATTCGTTTCTCTCAGAGCAGGTCTGGGGCTACAAGAACGTCAGCGACGCCACCCTGCTCAAGGGTCACGTCAGCTCGCTGCGGCACAAGATCCGGAACGCGGGTGGGAACGAAGAGATCATCCATACCGTCCACGGCGTCGGCTACAGCTTCGCGCCGGCCTAGCCCGGCGCGGCCTCACGAGAGAAAGGAGCACCGCTCGTGCGCATCGCAATTGCAGAGTCGGAACCGGTTGCGGCGGACATCCTGGTGTTCGCTGCGCAACGCCGTGGACATCAGCCCGTCTGCGTCCCGAACGTTACGCGTCTCTTCGAACGGCTGCCCTTCGAACCGGTGGTGGCAGTGCTCTCGTTCCCCGACCTCGATGGGGACACGGTCGGGCAGATCGAGCGCCTCGCGACGGCGTTTCCGCACATGGGCATCTTCGTCATAACGGAGCGCATCACCCGCCTGACGCCGATCGTTGCCCTTCGCGCCGGCGCCCACGACGTGATTTACAGCCCATACAACCCGTTCGAGGTGATCGTCCGGGCCGAGCGCTGGCTCGCCAGCCGCGCCACCGTCGTGCCCGCCTCGCACGCCGTCGGCCTGGGCGACCTCGACGTGGACCTGGAGGCCTACACGGCCATCAAGAACGGTGTACCCCTCCAGCTCACGAAGCTCGAACGGCGCCTGCTCTATTGCCTTTGCCAGCACCACCCCAACGTCGCGACGATTGATCGATTGCTTGCCTTCGGATGGGAGGCGCTCGACGACCCGGATGCGGGCCTTCTCAAGACGCATATCTCCCACATCAGGCGCAAGCTCCGCCAGGCTGGCGGCGAGCCGCTTGAGATCATCTCGCATCAGTCGGTCGGGTACGCCATGCGCGTCCAGCAGTCACAGCAGATCGCGAGCTGACCGCCGCGGACGAACCGCTCGGCCACGGCCCCTCAACCTCGCATCGACGGGCGGCGGGCACAGTTTGCTCAGGCCGCTAGAGCGGCTGGGTGGTCACATGTCCTTTTTTGAGCGTTCCTTGCATCGAAACACGGGGGTCTCAGCGCCCACGCCCCGGGCTGGCCATGTCGCGATCGGGCCGATCTCCGTCCTGGACGGATCGCCTGATGACGCGGCCGAGCGTTGTCTCGCGGCGATCCGGGCCAGGACTGGTGGCCGGGTCGCGACGGCAAACCTCGATTTCGTGGCGCAGGCGCGTCGTGACCGCGTCCTCCGGGCCGACCTCAGCGCTTCCACCCTCGTGGTCGCCGACGGCGCGCCGGTGGCCTGGCTCGCCCGTCTCGCGGGAGCGAAGCGCACCCGCCGCACGACGGGCGTGGACCTTGTCGCCGCCATCCTGGGAGGCGCCTCGCAGGTTGCTCCCCTTCGAGTCGTCATATACGGGTCCACACCGGATGTCGCCGGCGCGGCGGCGGCGCGGTTCGCCACCGATTACGAGGGCGTCGAAGTCGCGGCCGTACTCTGCCCTCCATTCGGCAGGCTCACGCCGGAGCAGTCCCGTGAGTACGCGGACAGCATTGCCGCGGCCGAGCCGCACCTGGTGCTCGTCGCCCTGGGTTGCCCGCGGCAGGAGCGCTTCATCGCCGAACAGTACGCGGAGGCTCCCCAGGCGTTGTGGATCGGCGTGGGCGGTACGTTCGACTTCTACGCGGGGAAGCGCCGACGGGCGCCCCGGCTGGTCGGAGCTACGGGCGGGGAGTGGCTTGTCCGGCTGGTCCAGGAGCCGCGCCGCCTCTGGCGGCGGTACCTCCTCCGCGACCTGCCGACCCTCCTCGCAGTCACTCCCGCCGTCCTCGTCCGAAGGGTCCGGAACGGCGCGCCGGCACCGTCCGGAGGCGTCGCTGAGCCGGGCGTGGGTGGCCCCATCGCCACCGGCGCGGATGACGATGTCCGGTCCGCCGCCCTCTGAGAGACCGGCAACCGGGCAGCCACCGCCCCTCAACGACGCTTCAACGCTCCTCCGTCATTCTGACAACACCAGGCAGCGGGATCTCCCCCGCGAAAGGATCGGCGATGACTCGGATTGCGGTGATTGGTTGTGGATATGTTGGTGCGGTCTCGGCCGCTTGCTTCGCTGAACTCGGACATACGGTCGATTGCGTGGACACCGATAAGGAACGCATCGCCATGCTGCGGGCCGGCCGGAGCCCGATTCATGAGCCGGGACTCGACGAACTGATCCTCAAGGGGCTCAACGCCGGGCGGCTTCACTTCCACGACTCCTACATGGACCAGTTCGAGGCCCAGATCGTCTTCATCGCCGTCAACACGCCGGAGTCCCAGGAGGGGGCGGCCGACATCCGGGCCGTCCGCGATGCCGTGAGCACGGTGGCACCGCGGCTGCTCCCCGGCTCGATCATTGTGAACAAGAGCACAGTCCCGATCGGCACGGGAGACCTGGTCTCGGGTATGGCCCACCGCAGCGGCAACGGCTCCATCTCCGTCGTTTCGAACCCGGAGTTCTTGCGAGAAGGGTCGGCGATCGACGACTTCATGTCACCGGACCGCATCGTCCTGGGGTCAGACGACCCGGATGCGATCGAGCGGGTGGCCGAGCTCTACGCGCCCCTCGAGGCCGTCGTCCAGCGTGTCGATATCCGCACGGCCGAGATGGTGAAGTACGCGTCGAACGCGTTCCTTGCCACGAAGATCTCGTTCATCAACGAAATCGCCTCAATCTGCGAAGCCCTCGGCGCCGACGTCGAACAGGTGGCGCGGGGCATGGGCATGGACGCCCGCATCGGTATGCAGTTCCTCAAGTCCGGCCTCGGCTGGGGGGGAAGCTGCTTCCCGAAGGACGTGAAGGCGCTGGCCCACATGGCGGCGGTCCACGGCACCCATCCGCAGCTCCTGCGCTCAGTCATGGAGATCAACAGCGGTCAGCGGCTGCGCACGATCCAGAAGGTGCGCCAGGCCCTCGGTGGGCTGGAAGGGCGCCGCGTCGCCATCCTCGGTGCGGCGTTCAAGGCCGACACGGACGACATCCGCAACTCACCCGCCCTCGACCTCGCGAGCCTGCTGCTCCTGGAGGGGGCGGAGGTCGCCATTTTCGACCCCGTCGTGCCGGGTGACCGGATCGCCCGGGCCGTCCCAGCGGCGCGCGTTGCCTGCTCGGCGATTGACGCGTCAGCGGACGCCGACGCGCTCATCCTTGCCACCGACTGGCCCGAGTTCCGGGAGATAGACCTTCGCGAGCTTGCCGCGAGCATGCGCAACAACGTCATCGTCGATGCCCGCAACTTCTTCGACCCGGCGCGCGTGCGTGCCGCCGGTTTCGAATACCGTGCCCTGGGGCGCCCCGGCGTCGAAGGTGGACCGGTCGGCGGCCGGGCGGCCGCGCGTCTCTCCGTTGTGGAAGTCGTCGCCGCGGATGCTTAGGGACACGCCTACTGGCGGCGAGCCGCTGAGGCCCGGTACGGTGGGCGAACTTCACCGTGACTGATGGCGCGCCTGCGCCCGGGAGACCCGTTCGATGACCGGACCAGCGCTGGCCTTTTGCCTTGAGCAGACGCTCGGCCACCGGGCGCACGGGTTGAACCTCGAAGCGGCCATAGCCGCCGCCGCGCCGGACGCGGCCGTCCACCGGATCGAATACCCCGAAGGTTCGCGACTGCCGGTCCCGTGGGCCGTGCGGGGAAGCGCCCTCGCCTGGCGCTCGCTTCGGGGAGGTGGCAAACCGGCGGCGACGCTCTTCCACACTTCGACGATCTCGCTTTTCGCGCCACAGGCGGCGCGCGGCGGCCGATACATCGTCAGTGTTGACGCAACACCCGCGCAGCTCGACCAGATGGGACAGTGGTACGGCCATGCGCAGGGCTCCGCCCGCGCTGAGCGCGCCAAGCGTGCGTGGTACCGGCGAGTGCTGGGCGGTGCGGCTTCGGTCGTCGCCTGGTCGAGCTGGGCAGCCGACTCGCTGGTCCGGGACTACGGGGTGCGGCGCGAACGAATCCTGGTCGCTCACCCGGGTGCGGGGCGCGGTTTCTTCGAGATTGAGCGCGATGAGCGCCCCCACACGCCACGCATCCTCTTCGTGGGCGGAGACTTCCAGCGCAAGGGTGGCGACACCCTGCTCGAAGCGTTCGCGCCCCTTGCCGGTCGCGCCGAGCTGACCGTCGTGAGCGACGCCGAACTCCCGCCGATGCCGGGTGTGCGCCACGAACGCGGCCTGCGTCCCGGTACGGGCGGGCTGGTCCAGGCCTTCGCCGAGGCGGACATTTTCTGTCTGCCGACGCGTGGTGACTGCACGCCAGTGGCGATCGGCGAGGCCATGGCGGCCGGACTGCCGGTCATCACGACCCGCGTCGGTTCCAACCCGGAGACCGTGGTCGATGGTGTGGACGGCCTGCTTATCGAACCTGGTTCCGTCGCGTCGCTCGCGGAGGCCCTTCGCAGCCTCGTCGATGACGCCGGGGTTCGGGTGCGGATGGGTGCGGCCGCCCGGGCTGCGGCTCACGAACGGATGGACGCCGAGGCGAACGCCCTCCGCATTATCGAGCGCCTGAAGGCTGTCGCCTGATGCCGGGCCGGGTGCTGATCATGGTCAGCGCGAGCGAAGCTGAGACGGCAAGGTTGCTCGCCGGCGGCCCGCGCCGCGACTTCGTCGAACTGGCGGCCGCGACCGGCGGACAGATCATCTACCGCGATGCTGGGGCGCGGCGGAAGGGCGTCCTCGGCAAGCTCTGGGGGCCGCACCTGCGCCAGGCCTGGCGCGTTGCCCGCCAGGCCCGCAAAGGCGACGCGATCTTCGCGGACGGCGAACACAACGGCCTGCCCATGCTGCTTTTTCTCGCGCTCCTGCGCCGCCGTCCCAGCCGCGTGGTGATGCTGGGGCATCTGCTCAGCCGCCGCTGGAAGCTGCCTCTTCTCTGGCTGGCGACGCACACCGGCACGCGCGGCATGCTCATCCTCCACAGCCTCGAACAGCGGCAGATCGTGAGCCCCTGGGTCGGCGGGCGGTGGCAGGTGCGACTCGTGCCGTACCAGGTCGATACGGCCTTCTGGACGGCCCCTGGAGCCCTGCCGGGGGCGGCAATGTTCATCGTCGCCGCTGGGTCTGAGAATCGCGACTACGAGACCCTGGTGGAGGCAGCGCGGGACCTGCCGGTCCGCGTCGTGATCGCGGCCGGTAGCCACTGGGCCCGGGACCTGGCCGGGGCCGGCCCACTCCCCGCCAACGTCGAGCACCTGGCGCAGCCCTTGCCCTTCGATGGCCTCAGGGAGCTCTACCGAGGCGCCCGCCTCGTCGCCGTCCCCGTCCATGACGTGCCGAACCAGTCAGGGGTCACCACCATCCTCGAAGCGATGAGCTGTGGGCGCCCGGTCGTCGTCACGGCCTCCCGCGGCCAGCGGGAGTGTGTCGAAGGCCCACTCGTCCGCGCCGATGGGAGCCTCGACGACGCCGCCACGGCGGCTCGTGGCCCGGCTGCCTTCGGCTGCCCACCGGGCGGCTCGGCGACCGGCCTCTACGTCCCCCCCGGCGACGCCGCCGCCCTGAGGGCCGCGATCGAACACCTGCTCGGCGACGCCGAGGCTGCCGATGCGATGGGCCTGGCGGGCCGCGAAGCCGCGCTTGCCAGTTTCACCATCGAGAGTTTCGTGGCCGCCCTGCGTTCCGCGCTGGTGGAGCCGTTGAACGGCGCCCGGACCCCATCCCGGTCCAGCGTGGGGCCTTGATGACGAAGCCTGTCTTCGCCGTCCTGGCGGCGGCGCCCGGCGCCGTCGCGCTCGTCCACGGCGCCTGGTGGACCGCGCTTGCGATCGCGGCGCTCCGCCGGCCGGTCCCTTCGGAAACGGGCGGTGGCATGCGGTTCACGGTGATGGTGCCCGCCCACGACGAGGAGCTCCTCGTTGGCGACTGTGTCCGAAGCCTGCTGGCCGCGCCATGGGAGCCCCGGCCCGAGGTGCTTGTCGTGGCCGACAACTGCCGCGACGCCACTTCCGCCGTCGCCGCGGACGCAGGGGCGACCGTCCTCGAGCGCACGGACGCCCTCAACCGGGGCAAGAGCTACGCCCTCGATTTCGCCATCGACCAGATCCGCCGCCGGGCGAGCCAGCCTGACGCGGTGGTGGTCGTGGACGCTGACAGCACCGTTTCGGACTCGTTCTTCGCCGGGTTGGCCCACGAGCTCGGAGGCGGCGCCCAGGTCTGCCAGGCCTACTACGTGGTGGCTGGCGGCGACGCGCCGCTCACCCGCCTGCGCCGCCTCGCCTTCATGCTGGTGCACTGGGCCCGGCCCCTCGGCGCCTCACGGCTGGGGCTCGGCGTTGGCCTCAAGGGGAACGGAATGGCCTTCCGCTGGGAGATCGCGCGGGAGGGCCTCGGCGGTCAGGGCCTCACCGAAGACGCCGACACGACGCTGGCGCTCGCCGCCCGGGGGGTGGCCGTAGCCTTCGCCCCGGGGGCACGGGTTAGCGGCTTCATGGCGGCAAACTACGCCGATGCCGGCGTCCAGGACCAGCGTTGGGAAGGTGGCCGTCTCGCGCTAATGGGGAAGGCCGTTCGCGTGGCTGCTGGCGCGTTGCGGCGTGGCGACCGCCGCTGCGCGGGCGCAGCTCTTGAGGTTGCGGCCCCGCCCTTGAGTGTCGTGGCCGGGTTGGCCGTCGTCGGCGCGGCCGTTTCGGCGGTTGGGGCGGCGCCGGCCTGGTTGGGAGCGGCTGCCGTCGCCTCGGTCGTGGCCTACGCGGCCACCGGCTGGACGGCCGCCCGGGCGGGCGCCCAAGACCTGCTCGCGCTCGTCCAGGCGCCGCGCTTCATTTTGCATAAGCTGCGGGTCTACGCCGCGCTGGCCGCCCGCCGTGGCCCGGGGTCGTGGGAGCGCACCACCCGCAAGTAGTGCCGCCCCCCGGGTGCCCGGACGCCGCTACTTCAGGCCGGTTCGTGCGCTTCGAACGCGAGGATGGCGTCGCACACAGTGTCGATCTCTTCGGATGTAATCGACGGGTGCATCGGGAGCGACAGGATCTCGCGTACGGCCTGCTCGGTCCTGGGCAGGCTGCCCTGGGGTGTGGCTTCGTTGGCGTAGGCGGGCTGAAGGTGGATCGGCGTCGGGTAGTGAATCGCTGTCCCGATGCCCCGGTCGCCGAGGTAGGTCTGGAGCCGCTCCCGGGCGGCCGAGCGGACGACGTAGAGGTGGTAAACGTGCTCGCCAGTGGGCGCTGGTGCGGCGGCCACTGTCCGGGCCCCGGAGAGGCGCTCGCCATACCGGGCCGCGGCCTTGACCCGGGCGGCGTTCCAGCGGTCCAGGTTCGGCAGGAAGACGCGGAGGGCAGCGGCCTGCAACTCGGGCAGGCGGTAGTTGTACCCGGCCTCGACGTGGTGGTGGCGCGCGGTCTGGCCATGGTTGCGGAGGGAGGCCACACGGGCGGCGATGGCGTCGTCGTTGGTGAGCAGCATGCCCCCTTCGCCGACCGTGCCGAGGTTCTTGGTGGGGTAGAAGCTGAGGCAGCCGGCGTCCCCGATCGTGCCGGCCCGCTGTCCGCCGGAGATGGCGCCGTGCGCCTGGCAGGCGTCTTCGATGAGCTTCAGGCCGCGGCGGGTGCAAAGGCCTTCGAGGGCGGCCATATCCGCCAGGCGACCGTAGAGGTGGACGGCGATCACAGCCCGCGTGCGCGGGGTGATGTGCCGTTCGGCGCTGGCCGGGTCGATGTTCATCGTCGCCGCGTCGATGTCGGCGAATACGGGTGTGGCGCCGGCCTGGCTGATCGCCTCAACGGTCGCGATGAAAGTGTTCGAAACCGTGATCACTTCGTCGCCGGGGCCAACACCGGCTGCGACCAACGCGAGGTGGAGCGCAGCGGTGCCGTTATTGATCGCGAGCGCGTGCCGGACGCCGTACTGGCTCGCGAACTCCGCTTCGAGCGATTCGGTTTCCTTGCCCTGGACGAACGCGCCGGAGTCGATGACCCGGCTGAACGCTTCGAGGAGCTGGTCACGTGATTCGGCGTGAAGCCGTTGCATATCGACGAATGGGACTTTCATGCTGATACCTCCACAAATGCTCCGGCGAGCCTCAACGATGCCTGGGCGGCCTCGATGACTTTCACCACACGGACTCCAAGGTCGCCGCCTGAAATCGGTTCCTCGGTCCCGCGTAAGACGCGAATGAAGTGGCTGAGCTCGGTGGCCAGCGCCTCGCCCTGCTCGATCTTTGGGGCGACGACGTCGCCGGTGCGATACTGTACGAGCTGCTGGTACATGTCCTCGGCGCCGGCGCTTAGCTGTGCGCCCGAGTCGTAGACGCGGAGTTTCTCGCTCGGCTCCGTGTCGTCGTAGACCAGCATCTTCTTGCTGCCACCGATGATCGTCCGGCGCACCTTCACCGGCGCGAGCCAGTTCACATGAAAGTGGGCGAGGAGCTGACTATCGAACTGGAGCGTGATGTAGGCGATGTTCTCCACATTGGTATCGACGTGGCGCTCACCGATAGCGGACACGCGCCGCACGGGTTGGTCGATCAGGTATTGCATGATCGAGATGTCGTGCGGCGCCAGGTCCCAGATGACGTTTGTATGATGGTTGAATAACCCGAGGTTGATGCGTGTGGAGTCGTAGTAATACACCTCACCCACGTCGCCGGCATCGAAGTACTGTTTGATCCGTTTGACGGCGCCCGTGAAGAGGAAGGTGTGATCGACTGCCAGCGTCCGGCCGCAGGCGCGGGCCGCTTTGACCATCGCCTCCGCATCGGCGCCGGAGGTGGCCAGCGGTTTTTCCACGAGGACGTGCTTCCCCGACTCGAGCGCTTCCATCACGATGCGATGGTGGGTCGCCGGTGGCGTCGCCACCACGACGGCGTCAATCGTCGGATCGCGAAGGATCTCGCGGAAGTCGGTCGTTGTGCGGGCGAGCGAGTGGCCCCGCCGGGCCGCGGTCAGCCGGCCTTCGTCCAGGTCGGAGATGCTCACGAGCGTTGCTTCGGCGTGCTGGCCGATGTTTCGTGCGAGGTTTGGACCCCAGTACCCGTAGCCCACCAGGCCGAAGCGGATATTGTGGCCGGGTTCGACCGGTACGAACGCAGGTGTCGGGTGGGCCATGAGCGATGTCATCCTCCTATATTGTCCTCTGGTGGTTCAGGCTGGATTGAGGTGTGGTGGGCTCAGCGTTACCGACAGTCCACGAGCCGGCCACCGGCCGGCACCGAAGCGTGGACCGCCGCCGCTACGCGGGGCGCTGGACGAGGGCGCTGAGCGCCGCCAATGGCTCCGCGGGTGGCATGACCCCGAGGACGCTTCGCATGCGGGAGACGTTGGCCACGAACCGCACGACCTCGGCCCCCCGGGCGGGCTGAAGATCGACCTCGACGGCTGAGCCGGTTAGCTCACGGATTCGTGCGGCGAGGTCGAGGATCCGTGTGCCGACACCGGAGCCGACGTTGATCGGGTCATCGGCGGGCCGGGCGGCGGCGGCCAACATCGCCTCGACTACGGTCGCGACCGGCACCAGGTCCAGGAGCTGCTCGCCCCCGTAGACCACGAGGTCCTCGCCTGCCCCGGCGCGTTCCAGCCAGAGGGGGATAACGCGGTCCCGGTCGCGGGGGCCGTAGACGTTGGCGAACCGCAAGATCGAGCACTCGGTGCCGCCGAGCGTCGCCCAGGTGCGGCAGTAGGCTTCTCCGGCGACTTTGCTGGCGCCGTACGGGTTCTTCGCGGCCATCGCCGCGGTCTCGGCGACCGGTACCACGGCCGGTTCGCCGTACACCTCCCGGGAGGAGCTGAAGACGACCCGGCGGACGCCCGCGCGCGAGGCCGCCTTGAGCACGTTGAACGTCCCCACGACGTTCGTGCTGAACGAATAGTCGATGTCGGACATGGCGCCAAGCACGTTGGACTGGGCGGCCAAGTGAAAGACAGCTTCCGCGCCCTCCATGGCGGCCTCGACCGCACCGGGGTCGCGGATGTCGCCTTCGATCAGCCGGGCGCCGGAGGCGGCGATGAACTCGCGCCGGCCGCGCCGAAGGTTGTCGATCACGGCGATGTCGTCGCCCCGCGCGGAGAGCGCGTCCACGAGGTGGCTGCCGATGAAGCCCGCTCCGCCCGTAACAAGGACTTTCACCTTCCACCTCTTTCCGGTCCTGCATGCCGGAGCCTTGGCCGGCTACCGTTGCCCCCTGTATATCGACTTCGGGCCTTAGCCGCTGGAGTCCTGTCCGGGAGCAGCGGCCAGGGCGCGCTCGACGAGTGTCCGTTGTCCGTCGTCGGTGATCAGCCCGAGGGCAAGGGTATGGGCGGGCCCGCTCATCTTTGCCCAGGTCTTTCGCAGGACCCGGACCATCGTCGTATCGTCCATCCGCCCGGCCACCGGGGCGAGGTCCGCTTCGAGGAAGGCGAGGCAGAGCGCGTCTTCGAGGGCCTGCGCGTCGGGCTCGGTGCGGGGCACGCGTTTGGCGACCAGGGCGGCCACGCGGGCGACGGCGGCGGGCTCGACCCCGGCGGTTTCGAGGAGGGCGCTGATATGTCCCGCGTGGATGGTGTAGAGGGCGGTGCGCCAGCGCAGATAGCCGCCCCGCCCGGCGGGGTAGGCCGAACGGGGATGCTCCCAGCGCCGGAGGTGGTGACCGCGGGCGGCGAGCACCAGTTCAGGCGCTGGGTCCTCATCGAGGCGACTGACCCAGGCGCTGACCAGGCGCGAGAGGACCAGTTCCCTGGGACCCTCAACGGCGCCGGCCCTCACCGTGTTCGGGTCCTGAGCGTTGGCGGCGTCGATGAGGCCGAGGGCACGGCGGAGCGTTGCGGCATCGACCATGCGGCTATCGTACATGGCCCGTGGGCGTCGCCTTTGCGAGCGCCACGTTCGGCGTAGAATGCGGCCGTGGACTTTCTTCGTGGTCAAGGGTTCGCCGTGAGTTCGTCCGGGGTTGCCGCGGCCTACGCCGCCTGGCTCCTCCGCCAGTACGGGGCGGCCGTCACCCATGAGACGGCCCTCGACCCCGAAGGCCTCGGCGCCTTCCTTGGCGAGGGGGCGCGGTACGTAGGGGAGCCGGCGCTGACTCCGGCGCCCGGTGTGCGCTTCATCACGGACGCGCCCGTGACGGCGGTGACGAGAGCGAAACTCGAGGCACTCGCGGCAAGTACGCCCGTGCTCTGGATCACGCCCTGGGGGTTGAATGCGGGCTGGGACGAGCGGCCCGCGTCGGACCTCCTCCTCTGCGCCGCGGGCGGCTGGATGAACGCCGTCGGGAACCCGGGCCGCGAGCCGCTGGCGCCACCCGGCCCCCAGCCCCGCTTCGCGGCGGGCCTGTTCGCAGCGATCCACGCGCTGTCAGGCATGGGCAGTCCTGGCCTACACGTGCTTTCGATGGCCGAAGCCGTGGCCGCCACCTGCGTCTACGACGTCGTCGGATACCAGTACCTGGGCGTCGCCCGGGAGCGTGCCGGGCATCACTTCGCGAAGGCCCAGTGCACGCTGGTGACGCTTCCCTGCAAGGATGGGTTCTTCGGTATCCACGCGGCCCTGCATCACCAGTTCGTCAAGCTCTGCGAGGTCATCGGCCATCCCGAACTGCCCCAGGACGAGCGCTTCGCCGGCATCCTCGCCCGGATGGAACACGTCGCCGAACTGGACGCGTACGTGGCGGGCTGGCTGGCAGGCAAGACCCGGTTCGAGGCGTACCACATCCTCCAGCGCGCCCGCATCCCCTGCTCGCCGATCCCGACGCTCGCCGAAGTGCTTGATTCGCCACAGCTCGCGGCCCGCGAGTCGTGGCACGCTGTGACCACGCCAGCGGGCCGGGCGCTGAAGGTGCCGGGACCGCCCACCCGGGTCACTGCCGAGAGCGCCCCGGCCGCACCAGGACAGGTGGCGCCCGGGCCATGGGAGCCGGGTAAGGTCCGCGTCGTCGATTTCTCGATGGGCTGGGCGGGGCCGTTCGTCTCCCACATCCTCTCCTGCTACGGCGCGGACGTGATCAAACTGGAGAGCCACCGGCGCTTCGACTGGTGGCGCGGTTCGCGTCCGCCCGGAGACGACCCCACAAACGTCCTGCACGAACGCAGTCACGTCTTCAACACGGTGAACCGGGGCAAGCGGGCCGTAACCCTGGACCTCTCGACGCCCGAGGGGAACGCGCTCGGCCGGAAGCTGATGCTCACCGCGGATGTGGTCATCGAGAACTACACCGCCGGCGTCATCGAGCGCCTCGGCCTGAGCTACGAGAGCCTTGCCCGCGAAAACCCGGGGCTCATCATGCTCCGCCAGCCGGGCTTCGGGGCCACCGGCCCAGAAGCGGACTACCTCGTCTTCGGGAACACAATCGAGGGGATGTCAGGGCTCACCTCGATGATCGGCTACGACGAAGCGACGAATCCGTTCCAGATGAGCAACGCCCTTGGCGACCCGATCAGCGGCCTTAACGGCGCCGTCGCGGTCATGGCGGCGCTCGCCGCCAGGGCGGCCGACGGCAAAGGCCGCTGCCTCGAAGGGGCCCAGATCGAGGGCTTCCTGCCGATGGTGAGTGCGGAGCTGGTGGACTTTCAGCGCAGTGGCGTTCTCCCGGTACGGAAGGGCAATTCGCGTCCCGGTGCCGCCCTCGCCGGCGCCTTCGAGACCGCGGACGATGACCGCTGGGTGGCTGTGGAGGTGCCCCCGTCGCAGGTGGGCGCACTGGAAGCAGCCATCGGGGGGCCCGTTGGCGGGTTTGGGGCCTGGGCGCGTTCGCTCCCCCGGGTGGAGGTGGAGGCCGCGCTGGCCGCGCACGGCATCCCTCATACGCCCGTCCACAATGAGGCTGATGTCCTCGCTACGGAGCTGTTCGCTGCGAACGAGTTCTTCGCCGGGTCGGAACGAGAGGTCGTAGGCTTCCACCTGTATCCCTCGTTGCCTGTGCATCAGGCCGGGGAGCGCCCCGCACCGCCACGGCCGGCTCCGCTCCTCGGCGAGCACAACGACGGTGTGCTTCGGGGCCTTGGCCTAACGGGTGAGGAGATCGCGGGCCTGCGCGAGCGCGCCGTCATCGGCGAAATCCCGGCTTAAACCGGTCTCCGGGGCCAAGTCGCTGGGGCGCGGCTTTCGCCTGCCCTGGCCGCCCGCGCCCGTTGAAGGGGCTACGGTCGTTTTGTGGGGATTTACTGATGGAAACACGGTCTCAATGCCGCGTTAATAGCGGGGAAACATGCCCAAGTAATCATGATTGCTATAGGCGCTACCCGCTGGGAAATCCCGGTGGGGACGGCTAAGGTAAAGGTGAATGATTTTGCAACCGAACAACATGGCCTCCGTGATGCCCCGCCCAGCCCCCAACACCACGGCCTTGGACCGCACGGTCAGCCTAAAGCCGCAGGCCGCCGCGATCGCCGCTGCGAAAGTGACCGTCCCGCCCGCGCCCGCCAGGGCTCGCGTCGCGCCTGCGCCCGCCGCTCCCACACCTTCGCCGCTCTCCCCGGAGGAGCAGACGCTGGCAGACCGCGTCCGGGTCGAGGTCGAACGGACGATGCGGCGCCAGGTCAAAGGCCTGGAGTACATCTCGACCGGCGACCCGGCCGTCGGAATGACGCCGAAGGACACGATCTTCACCCGCGGCACGCTGAAGCTCTACCACTACCGCCCGCAGACCGAGGAGATCTACCGCGTCCCGGTGCTGCTGGTGATGTCGCTCGTGAGCAAGCCGTACATCCTCGACCTGACGCCTGGCCAGAGCCTGGTCGAATTCCTCGTGAAGCAGGGCTTCGACGTTTTCATGATGGACTGGGGTGTCCCCCGTCCAGAAGACGCCCGCCTCACCCTTGAAGACTACGTCCTCGACCTCATCCCCACCTGCGTGGAGAAGGTGCAAGAAGAGACGGGCGAGCAGGACATCTCGATGATCGGGTACTGCATGGGAGGCCTTCTCTCAGTGCTCTACGCGGCGCTTCACGCCGAGGGCCCGCTGAAGAACCTCGCCTGCTTCACGACCCCCGTGAACTATGACGGCATGGGGCTCCAGCGGAAGTGGGCCGACCCGCGCTGGTTCGATGTCGACCGCATCGTCGATACGATCGGCAACGTCCCCCCGGAGATGATGTCGGCCTCGTTCGAGATGCTTCGCCCTGTGTCCAAGGCGGTTGGCCGCGTGAAGCTCTGGGACAAGATGTGGGACGACGAGTTCGTCAGGTCCTGGCGGCTGTTCGACCGTTGGTCCGCCGACCAGATCCCCTTCCCGGGTGAGTGCTTCCGCCAGACCACGAAGGAGCTGATGTGGGCCAACAAGCTCGTCAAGGGCGAACTGACCCTCGGTGGGCGGCCGGCAAGGCTCGAAGACCTGAAGATCCCGCTCCTTCACGTCACCGCTGAGCACGACCACATCGTCCCCGCCGACGCATCCCGGGACCTTGTCGCCCTGGCCGGCAGCGAAGACAAGCAGGACATCGTGATGAAGGGCGGGCACGTGAGCCTGGTGGCCGGCGGCAACGCGATGTTCCGCCTCTGGCCGCAGCTCGACCGCTGGCTCGCGAACCGTTCGGCGTAGGGTTCACGGTGCCGGCGTCCGTCTGGCATACTGGGGCAATGGTCACGTACGCGACGACGGACGCCGATTTCGGTAAGGACATCAGCTCCTGGCCATCCTCGGTGGAGTCTGACGGGATCAGGACGTTGGGCCTCCCCGTGTCGGCGTTGACGACGATCGAGACGAGCTTCCCGCTCACCCGGGCGGCGGTAGCGAATGTCCTCTGGTTGAGCCCGGCGACCCTCGCGCGCCGCCGGAGGGCGGGATTGTTGAAGCCCGCCGAGGCCGACCGCTTGCTCCGCCTGGCCCGCGTATTGGCTCATGCCCTCCGCGTGTTCGAGGAACCCGCCCGGGTGGTGCGATGGCTGCAGGGCGAGGTCCCGGCGCTGGGTGATCGGAAGCCGATCGAGTTACTCGACACCGATGCGGGGACGTCCGCCGTGGACGCCGTATTGACGCGGCTCGAACACGGCGTCGTTGCGTAGTGCGGGTCTACCGGCTTGTGCGGCCAGCGTTTGTCGCGACAGCTTTCAGTGGCGAGGGCGCGGCCCTCGCCGGAGGCCGGTGGAACGAACCGGGACTGCGCGTGGTATACACATCTTCTTCTGTATCGTTGGCGTTGCTCGAAGCACTGGTCCACATCGAGCGGGGTGGCCCGTTGCCAGCGATGGCGTTATTCACGATCGATATTCCCGAGTCCGTGTCATTACAGAGCATCACTCCGGCCGACGTGCCGGGGTTCCCGGCAATGAGCGAGACCGAAACGCGCTCGCTGGGGTCCGCCTGGATTCGTTCCGCACGGTCCGTCGGGCTGGTCGTGCCGTCGGTCATTGTGCCGCTGGAGGCCAACGTCCTCCTCAACCCCGCCCACCCGGCATTCAGCGAGCTGGATGTGGGCGGACCGGCAGCGTTCACTCCTGACGCGCGTCTTCGGGGCTGACCTATGCCGGTAGCCGGCCGCTCTCCGCGGTCCTCTCACATCCGCAGCGTTTGGCCACCATCGACAACGAGGGCGTGCCCCGTAACGAAGCTCGACGCCTCGTCCGACAGGAAGAGGACGCCGTTGGCGATGTCCTCGGCCTGGCCCAGCCGGCGGACGGCCGTCTTCCGCTCCCAATGCTGGCGGATGTACTCCTGGTCGAAGTTCTGGCGGGTCATGCCCGTGTAGATCGGGCCGGGCTGGATAGCGTTCACCGTGATGCCGAACTTGCCCAGCTCCAGGGCGAGGGTACGGGTGAGGCCGAGGACGCCCGCCTTGGCGGCGTCGTATGCGGCGAGCCCGTAGTCCGGGCGCAGGGCGGCCACGGAGGAGATGTTCACGATCCGCCCATAGCCGCGCTCGCGCATCTCGGGGATCACCCGCTTGCAGAGCAGGAACATCGAGCGGAGGTTCACGTTGAGGACGCGGTCCCACTCCTCGATCGGGGTCACCTCGGCGAGTGCGTTGTAGCCCACACCCGCGTTGTTCACGAGGATGTCGACCTGTCCGAACGTGCGGACGCCCCCGCCGATGATCGCCTCCGGCGCGTCCTCGTCCGTGATGTCTTTTTCCAGGCAGGTGACGCCAGCCAGCCCGGCGTGGACGTTCAGCAGCGCCGTCCCGGGCCGGTCGATCGCGAACACCCGCGCCCCTTCGCCCACGAACAGCTTCGTCGTCGCGGCGCCCATGCCTGAAGCCGCGCCGGTGATGATCGCCACCCGGCCTTCCAGTCTCATGTGAGGTCTCCTCCAGTCAGATGCCGCGAGTGTAC
>JBJXGC010000104.1:0-11256 GCA_046154545.1 Dehalococcoidia bacterium
AGGTCCTGGGTGGCGAAGCCGATCCCGATGAGCGTTGGGCTGACGCCGATGTCCCGCTCCAGCCGCAGCCCGAGAAAGGCGAAGGTTGCGCCGAATGAGAGCGAGACGAAGGCGGCGTGGGCCGTCATGGCGATCACGAGGCGGTCCTGGAGGGCAGCGCGAAACGGGAGGTTGGCCGCGCTCTCCCGCAGCCGCCGGGCGACGTGTTCTGGCGGGCGCCTGGGCAGCCAGAAGAGGACGATGATGGCGGCTGTTGCCATCAATGCGGCCATCGTGATGAAGACGGCGTCGAAGCCGACGCCTTCGCGGATGGTCCCGGCGACGATCGGTCCAGTGCCGAAACCGAGGAGGTCGGCCGCGGCGAACACGCCGAACCAGCGCCCCTCGTGTCCCGGCGGCGTCAGGTCGCCCACGTAGGCCCGGGCGACGGAGAAGGTCATGCTCGTCCCGAGGCCGCTGAAGGCGCGGAACCCGATCACCTGGTAGACCGTGTCGGCCGTCAGGTAGCCCAGGGCGGCCACGAGGTAGACCAGCAGCCCGGCCATGATGAACGGCTTGCGCGGGAAGCGGTCCGAGAGCCGTCCCGTAATCGGGCCGAAGATCGCCTGGACGATCGCGAAGGCGGAGAAGGCGAGGCCCAACTCGACGCCGCTCGCCCCCATCGTCTCGGCGTAGACAGGCAGCAGTGGGCTGACCATCGAGATCCCGAGGGTTGCCACGAAGACTGTGATGAAGAGGGCGATGAACGGACGCGAGAGCACCGGCCGAGGGTAGCAGAGGCCCGGAATTGAAGCGGCCCTTGACGATCGGCCCGTGGCCCGGCGGCTGGCCCATGCTACACTCGGCCTACCTCAATCCCGCGGCGGACCAGGCCCATGCAGAAGATCTTCGACATCCACATCCACTTCCCCCGTGACTGGGAGAACCCCAACGCCGACCCGGCGCCCATGATCGACCGGCTGGCCGAGGTGGCAGCGAAGGCCGGCGTGACGAAGGGCTGCATTCTCACCGGCGGACGCTTCGGGCCGGATTACGAGGTGGGCATCAACCTCCTGAAGCAGTACCCGGAGATCTTTATCCCGGTCGCGCTCATCGACCCCGAGGAGATCGACGGGGCCGCCGTCCAGGACCTGCACCAGATGGGCTACCGGGGCCTGAAGCTCATCGGCACGGCCCGTGACTACGACGACCCGGACTACCTGGGGACCTACGCGAAGGCCGAGCAGCTCGGCATGCCGATCCTCTACCACATGGGCGTCATCGGCGGTGGCATCGACTACTCGATCACACACCCGCGGCGGGACGCGAAGGCCGCGCAGATGTACGACCGCATGATGGCGATGCAGGACCGCATGCCGCCCCGCAACGTCTCCGCTTCGCGGATGAGCCCGCTCCACCTCGATACCATCGCCAACCGCTTCCCGAAGCTCAAGATTATCGGCGCCCATCTCGGCAACCAGGGGAACTATGAGTACGCCGCTTCGGTCGCCCGCTGGCGCCACAACGTCTGGTTCGACATGAGCGGCGGTGAGACGATCGAGCGCCACGCCGTCGAACGGAAGCTCATCGGCGTGGAGATCGGTATCGAAAAGCTGGTCTTCGGCAGCGACTGCGGCATGGATGACATCCGCGACCACATCAACCGCTTCGAGGCGATCTACGACCTCCTCGAACTCGGAGACGAAGAGCGCGACCGGCTCTGGTGGCGGAACGGCGCCGAGATATACGGTCTCGAGCAGCCCACGTTCGCCCGGGAGTAGACGGCTGACCACCCACGCCCCATCGCAGGTCAATGCCATCGGGGGCACCGGCCGTGCCATCCTCCTCGGCATCCTCGTCGCCGCCGGGCTGTTTGCCTTCCTCGGCATCCGGCCCTACCAGCCCTGGATCCTCTGGCTCACCGCAGCCCTCGCCGGCCTCGCGGTCGATGGCATTGTCCGGGCCAGCCCCCGTTGGCCGGGTCACGGCGTCTTCGGTTCGGTGGTCTACGTCGTCCTGCCCGCGCTCGCCGTGCTAGGCGCCGGGTTCTTCATCGACCATGCGATCGACGGGTATGCGCGCATGGGCGCGGCGCTGGTCCCGGCCGTCGCAGCGGGCTTTATCGCCTGGGCCGAGTACCAGACCGTCGATCTCGAATCGCGGCGCTACGGCACGATGCGGCTGGCGCTGGCGGTGGCCACCTACCTCGCCGCCTTTGCGCTCTACACCGTCATCTTCACCAATCACCTGGGCCTGCTTGTCGGCACGGTCTGCACCGGGCTGGTGAGCATGGCCCTCGCCCTCGAACTGCTCCGGGAGACGCGCCCGCTGGGGCCGAGCGCCCTGCTCGTCTCGCTCGCAATCGGTGTCTCGCTGGCGGAACTTCGCCTCGCCCTCTACTTTTTCCCGCTCGACGGGCTCCTCGCCGGGGCGCTCCTGATCATCGGCTTCTACCTGGCGACGGGCATCATCCACCACCTCCTCGACCACGACCTCGAGTGGGCGACGACGGCCGAGTACCTCCTGGTCGCCCTGGTGGGCACGGCAGCGGTCGTCATCACACGCGTCACGGTCTAGCTCCCGCCCTTTGCATGCTTCGTCCTCTTACGCCTTAATACGGAACGATGACCGTCATGCAGATCTGCTCCTGGAACGTGAACGGGCTGCGCGCCACCCTGAAGACCGGTGACCTCCAGAAGTGGTTGGCTGACAGGCAACCCGATGTGGTTGGCATGCAGGAGGTGAAGGCAACGCCGGAGCAGACCGACCAGTCCGCCTGGCGGGACCTGGGCTACGAAGCGGCGTGGCATCCGGCTGAGAAGCCCGGCTACAGCGGGGCACTATTGTTGTACCGAAAGGCGCCCGACGCGATCCGCCTGGGCATCGGCATCCCGGAGTACGACGCCGAAGGGCGAGTGATCGAGGCCGATTACCCCGGTTTCACGCTCCTCACGGCCTACTTCCCGAACGGCGGCAAGAAGGGCGGCGACCGGCTGCCGTTCAAGCTCGCCTTCTACGAGGCCTTCCTCGCCCGCGTGAACGCGCTTCGAGCCGCTGGACGGCCGGTCGTCTTTATGGGCGACCTCAACACGGCCCACACCGAAGCCGATGTCGCCCGCCCGGACGAGGCCGTCAAAGGCACAGGCTTCCTCCCCGAAGAACGCGCCTGGCTCGACCGCTACGTCGCCGAGGGCTACATGGACACCTTTCGCGTCCTGAACCCCGAAGCCCGGGACGCTTACAGCTACTGGGACGCCTGGCGGGACCGGCGCGCCCGCAACGTTGGCTGGCGGATCGACTACGTCATGGTCAGCGAAGCGCTGCTCCCGCGGGTAAAGTCCGCCTTCATCGAAGACCAGGTGATGGGCAGCGACCACTGCCCCGTGGGCATCGAATTGGAGACCGGCTGAGCGCCGCTGGGCCCGGGCAGTTCTGGTAGGATGTGAGTCATGCCAGTCGCGACGCCCTCCCTCGCTGGTATCGAAATGGAAGAGTTCGAGTATCTCGAATCGCTGGCGAATTCCAAGCGCTTTGAGTTCTCGAACGGGGTCGTCACGGCCAAGCGAGGGCCATGCATGACTCAGAAGAAGCACTGGATCGTCGCTGATGAGTGGACAGCGGCGTTCCGCGACTACAGGCGAGCTGCGGGCGGCCTCGGCGGGCAGACCCCGACGACGAACTTCAGCGCGGGCGCCGACCGCTTCTACCGAATTCCGGACCTCGCGTACTGGGCGGCGGGCCGGAGGATCGGCGACGGCATCGCGGTTCCGCCGACAGCGGCGGTTGAGATCGTCTCCCCTGACCAGAGTGTCGCTGATCTGCGGCTGACGTGCCGGTTCTACCGCGATAGCGGCGTCGAAGTCTGTTGGTTGGTCGAACCCGAAGCGCGCTGGGTCGAGGTCTGGGACGCGACCCGTGATGGCGTCCGCCTGCGTGCTGACGCCGCGATTGAATCCGCGGCGCTGCCCGGCTTCCGACTCGAACTCCGCACGCTCTGGGACGCGATCCACGCTGCGCCCGCCTGACGCCGGAACCGCCGCAGGGCCTCAACAGTCTGGTACAATGGAGCGCATGGCGACAGCAGCCCCGGTCCTCGCTGGTATCGAAATGGACGAGTGCGAGTACCTCGAATCGCTCGCCAATTCGAAGCGGTTCGAGTTCTCGAACGGCGTGGTCACCGCCAAACGAGGCCCATACATGACCCAGAAGATGCACGTCTCCGTGGCTACCGAACTCACGATAGCCTTCGTCCTGTATGTCCGTTCCGTGGGCGGGTTCGGAGGGCAAACCCCAACGACGAATCTTAGTTCCGGCATAGACCGCCTCTACCGCCTTCCAGACTTTGGATACTGGGCGCCCGGCCGCCCGGTCGGTGACTCCATCTTCCAGCCGCCGACTGCCGCGATCGAGATTGTCTCTCCGGACCAGAGCGTCACCGACCTGCGGCTGAAATGCACGTTCTACCGCGAACGAGGCGTCGATGTCTGCTGGCTCATCGAGCCTGAGGGGCGTTGGGTCGAGGTCTGGGACGGGACGCGCGACGGCGCCCGGCTGCAGGCGGACGGCGCGATGGAGTCCCCTGCGCTCCCCGGCTTCAGCCTCGCCGTGCGGACGCTCTGGGACGCGATCGATGCCGCGCCAGCCTAGAAGTGCGGCCGGCGCAAAAGTAGCGGGAGGCCCCCGGATCCAGGATCATCGGCATGATCGGTATCGGGGAGAAGGCGATTTTCGGACGAAGGCCGGATCAGGGTTGGGGCTGAGTGCCCAAACGTCCGGCCGGCGATAAGCCTGGGCTGGGCTGCGATGCCCTCGCGGCCGTCGGCGCGTTCGCGTAGATTCCGACTCATCCCTCCCGCGAGGCGCGCCCCATGGACCCCTTCGAACTGCTCGACGCCACTGCCCAGGCCGACCTCGTCCGCCGCAACGAGGTCACCCCCCTCGAACTGGTGGATGCCGCCATCGCCCGGATCGAGGCGCGCAACCCGGCCGTCAACGCCGTCATCATCCCGCTCTTCGAGGATGCACGCCGCGCCGCCGCCTCGCCCGGCCTCCCGGACGGCCCCTTCCGGGGCGTGCCGTTCCTCCTGAAGGACATCGGCGCGAACCAGGCCGGCCTGCCCTACTACGCCGGCAGCCGCATGCTCAAGGCTGCCGGGCACCGCTCGGACGAGGATACCGTGCTGGGCGCCCGCTTCCGCGCCGCCGGCTTCGTCACCCTCGGCAAGACGAACACGCCCGAACTCGGCTCCTGCCCGACGACCCAGCCCCTCTCCTTCGGCCCGACGAACAACCCCTGGGACCTCTCCCGCTCGCCTTCTGGCTCGAGCGGTGGCTCCGCAGCTGCCGTCGCCGCGGGGATGGTGCCCCTCGCCCACGCCAACGACGGCGGCGGCTCCACGAGGTTGCCCGCGGCCTGGTGCGGCCTCGTCGGCCTCAAGCCCACGCGCGGCCGCATCCCCGGCCCGGCCAGCATCAGCCGGCTCACCGCCGAACTCGGCGTGACCCGGACCGTGCGCGACACGGCTGCGCTCCTCGACGCCGTGCATGGCGCCACTTCCGCCGACCTCTTCCATTACCCGCCCCCGGCTCGGTCCTTCGCCGCGGAGCTGGGCGCTGACCCCGGCCGCCTGCGGGTGGCGATGCTCACCGATGGTGGCGGCTACGAGGTCGATCCCGAGTGTGTCGCCGGCGTCGAAAACACGGCCCGCGTCCTGGCGGCGATGGGCCACAGTGTCGAGCCCGTCTCCGGCGACGCGCTCTTCGGCGGCGATGGCACCGTCAACGGCCAGCTCTGGATGGCCGGCATCGCCCGCCGCGTCGAGGCCCTCGGCGAGACGGTGGGCCGACCACCGACGGTGGACGATGTCGAGCCCTACAACTGGACCGCCGCCGAGCGCGGCAAGAGCATCACCGCCTCGGAATGGACCCGAGCCCAGGAGCTGCAGCAGGCTTGGGTCGTCCGCGTCATCGAATGGATGGCGCCCTACGACATCCTCCTCACCCCCACCTCCGGCTGCCCACCCATGAAAACGGACGACCTCTGGCCCGAAGTCGAGACCCCCTGGCGCATCGGGCGCACCTACGGGCGCATCGGCCGCTTCACCCTTCCGTTCAACGCCACAGGCCAGCCGGCCATCTCCCTGCCCCTGCACTGGACGCCCGGCGGCCTCCCGGTCGGCGTCCACCTCGTGGCCCAGATGGGCCGCGAAGACCTCCTCCTCCGCCTATCCGCCCGCCTCGAAGAGGCGATGCCCTGGAAGGACCGTCACGCCCCGGCACTCCAGTAGGCGCGCCGGACTACAGCGCACCGACTCCATAGGAGCACGGGCTTTCCCCCGTCAGAACCGCCGGAAGTGCTTCGAGATGTGCTCGTGAAGGCCCGCCCGCGCCGCCAGCAGCCCCCGCACGAACGGGTCACGCTGGTTGAACGGCAGCGGCGCCCCCAGGACATCCGTCACCCGCAGCCCGGCCGCGAGGCAGAGCGCTGCCCCGGCGGCAACGTCCCACTCGCTCCGCCCCGTGCCGGTCAACGTCACGTCGGCCCGCCCCGCCGCGACCAGCGCCAGGCGGTAAGCGACGCTGCCCATCCCCCGCGTCCGAGCGCCTGGCGGGAGCGGCGGCACGTCGTCCCACTGGTGCTCGCCCCGCCCCACGAGCACGTCGAAGCGCTGGGGCAGAACCGCGGCTGCTCGCTCGACCGCGCCGATGCAGGTAGCCGCGTGCATGTCCTCTGCCGCCGGGTTGTAGACCACGCCCAACACCGGCCGCCCCTCGACCACCAGTCCGACCGAGATCGCGTACTCCGGCACGCCCTGGAGGTACTCGCGCGTCCCGTCGATTGGATCGACGATCCAGACCCGGTCCTTGTCAAGGCGGTGGGCCGTGTCGGTGTGCTCTTCGCTCAGCCAGCCGTCGGCCGGGTAGGCGCCCATGATCGCCGCATGCAGCATCTCGGCCGCCCGGATATCCGCCTCCGAGACCAGCTCCCAGCCCTCTTTCCGCCCGAAGCGGAGCCCCTCCGTGCGCATCCGCGCGACCTCAACTCCGGCCGCTCGCGCCGCCTCCACCGCCACCCGCAGCTCCTCCGCGAAGTCATGTGAGGTCAATCGGCCCACCCTTCGAGCAGCGCCGGCAGCTCAGCCAGGTCGCGGATCGTCGCCGTCGGGACGATGTGTCCTGGCTTCGCGCGCGGTTCGCCGTTCGTCTTCCAGACGGCCCGCATCCCCGCCCCCAGTGCCCCGCCGATGTCGTCGATCGGCCGGTCGCCCACCATCACGCAGGCCGCTGCATCGTGACCGAGCAGCCCGGCGACGTGCTCGAACACCCACGGGTGCGGCTTCGAATGGGGCAGGTCGGAGGTGTATACGAGCTCGTCGATGAGCCCCGATAGGCCGTGCGTGGCCAGGTCGGCGTTGTGCCACTCCGCCGCCCACCAGGTGTTCGAGAGCAGCCCGATCCGGTAGCCCCGCTCGCGAAGCCACTCCAGCGTTGGCACGGCATCGGGGAAGACGAACGCTTCGCCATCCACCGCCCGCGCGTAGCCATCCAGGACGGTCAGGATTTCGGTTTCGTGGCCGTACATACCCAGCGAACGCAACCCCTCGCTCACCACGGCCGAGGGCGGCCCGCTCCAGTGCTCGACTTCGACCCTCCGCCAATGCGCCGTCTCCGCCGCCAGCATGGCGTCCACGAACCGCTCGCGCGGCGGCCAGCGGTGATGGATGAGCGCTGTCAGGAGGTAGCTATG
Organism: Dehalococcoidia bacterium; assembly: GCA_046154545.1. GTDB lineage: Bacteria > Chloroflexota > Dehalococcoidia > Tepidiformales > Tepidiformaceae > JBJXGC01. The sequence goes on from JBJXGC010000104.1 coordinate 7,727, forward strand.
CGTCCTCGCCCAACGCTCGGGCGTGCGCGCGTCCCAGTCGTGCCAATCCACGAGCGTCCCACCGAGGTCGAAAATGACCGCCCGGGGCGCTCGCTGCCCACCACCACCCATGCCATCAGCCCGGTCGCCATCCATGCCCGGCGCCTCTCCTACGCGAACGCCTCGAAGATCTCCTCGAATGCCTTTAGCTGTCCGCCCTTCGTTGAGGACGGCACGACGATCGGCGTGCTCATGCCGGCCGCGAACCAGGCCTCCAGGCCCTCCATTACGTCCTTCTTCGAGCCATACAGCGTCGAGTCTGAGAGCCAGCGGTCGCTCATCAGGCCGGGCAGCGCGTCGCGGTTGCCCTCAGCCAGCGCCTTCTCGATCGCCTCCATCTCCTCCACGTAGCCGGCCTCCTTCCAGTAGTTGCGGTAGTTCGGGAGCGTGACGTACCCCGTGAGCGTCCGCCGGCAGACGGCCGCCGCCGCCTCCCGGTCGTCGTCGATACAGGTCGGCAGCATGTTGCCGATGAAGAAGCCTGCCTCGATCCGCTCCTTCGGCACATGCGAAAGCGAAGCCGCCATGTGCGACCGCGACGCATTCGCCCAGACCGCCCCGTCCCCCACTTCGACCGCGAGGTCCACCATCTTCTGGCGGAGCGTGGCCGGGACGATCGGCGGCAGCGCCCCAACCTGCTTCTCGGCGGCGCGGATGGCGGCGATGTAGTTGCGCATGTCGCTCAGCGGCTTGCCTGTCTGCACGCCGAGGCGCGAGTTGTTCGGGCTGTGGCTTACGCCCAGGCCAAGCACGAACCGCCCGCCACTGATCTCGTGGATATAGGCCGCCGATTGCGCCATCTCGAACGGATGGCGCACGTAGATCTGGGCGATCGAGGTCCCGAACCGGATCGTTTTCGTGGCGTGGGCCATCGAGAGGCAGAGGCCGATCCCGTCGCCGAAGCTGGCACAGTAGATGCCTGAAAACCCGCGCCGTTCGATGTCCTGGGCGAGTTCGACAGTCGTGGCCCGCCGTCCGGGGACGGCGGCGAGGGCAAGGGCGGGCATCTGGACCATGGGAGGGAGTTCCTTTTCGATAATATCTCGTGACTCTACGTGGCCCGCCGCTAACGGCCACGGTTTGTGCTAGAGTATCGATACCTTCTGTACAACGGTGACTTCGATGGAGATCGTTACCGTCTCGCCCAAGTATCAGGTCGTCATCCCCCTGGCGATCCGTCGGGCACTCAACATCAAACCGGGACAGCGCGTCGAGCTGACGGAGCGCGACGGTCGCATTGAGCTCGTGCCCCTGAAGCCAATCAGCACCTTCCGCGGCTTCCTCAGGGGTATCGAGACCAACGTTCCCGACGATGACGCATGAACGTCGCTGACTCGTCGGGCTGGCTCGAATATTTTGCCGATGGGGCTAATGCGGCGGCATTCGCGCCGGTGATAGAAGGCACTGAAGAGTTGGTGGTACCGTCCATCGTCGTGTTCGAAGTCGGCCGGCGCGTATGGCAGCAGCGCGGCGAGGAGGACGCCGCCACGGCCGTGGCTCTCTTGCGGCGATTCCGGGTCGTACCACTCGACGATGCCCTTGCGGCGCGCGCCGTCAGCGCCGCCGTCGAGCACAAGTTGGCGATGGCGGACAGCATCATCTACGCCACCGCGCAGTCGCTGGGTGCCACGCTGTGGACTCAAGACGCTGACTTCGAAGGACTCCCGAACGTGCGTTACCTTCCGAAACCTGCGGCGTAGGACCGTCGCATCAATAGGTTCGGAGGTCGCAAACGTGGACGTCGCTGGCCCCGGTACGCCACAGACCTGAAGCGAGGCCGGCCTCAAACGAAGCCAGCCTCCCTCCGGACGCTAAGACCTTGCAGCGCTCACTTCACGGGCCGCATGTAGAGGTTGGTCGCGCGGCGGCCGATCTTCCGCCCGTACTCGGTGCCTTCTTCAACCGATTTGCGGAAGTGGAATCCGATGAGGATGCGGGATAACGCATTCTCGTCCGCCGCCTGGGAGAACGAGGAGTAGGAACGCAACACCGGCGACGCCTCGCTACAGCTCCCGACCGGCAGCGAGGCGCTGCAGTCCTTAAAACGGACCCGATCGGTACCGAAGAACTGCTTGAGCACTTCGGCCCCAGCGCCTCCTTCGATTGCATGCCCGGAGACGTAGTCCTGGTCAGGAGGCGTCCCCCGCAGCGGCGTCCACGTTGGGTCACCGGTCGTCCTTGGATTGCCGTCCGTCGCGCCGTTCTGGATGGCCGTGACGGGGCGCCAGTAGTTGTAGTGGTTTTTGGAATCGACCATCGCGATGTAGCCGTCGGCCAACGCGAGGTTCAGCAAGCCGAACAGCCGCGCGTTCTCCCAGAGCTCCACCCCCCGTTGGAGGGACACAACCCGCGCGACTCGGTTCCACTTCAGGGGAGAGCTTTCCCACCAGTAGAGCGCGATCTCCGTTTGGTCCGCGGTCCGTGCACTCGGAGTAGTGACGCCATCACCTCCGAGGGACTTCACTTCGTTGAAATCAGCGGCGTACTTCTTGCTGTCCACCGTGTAGGGCGGACCCGGGCGGTACTGGGAGCTGCTCCGAAGGGCGAAGGGCGTCACGTTCTCCCAGAGCTCGAAGACGATGAACGGTGTGCCCGGCGTGCACTGGTATTCGCCGGGCTGCGTGTTCACCGGGCAGTTGAAGTTCAGGAACGGTCCAACGGCACCGTCGTTCGCTCTCAGGGCGAGGATCGCGGCCGCGGCGCCTTCTCCGAGGGCGATGCCCTGGGCTTTCGCGGGCGTGTCCGGTATCAGGGCGAGATATGCCGCGTAGTCCGTTTCGACGCTGGCGATGCCCGCGGCGATGCAGGCGGGCGGAGTCAGTTCAGCGGGCAGCTGACTGATCAGCGGCACCAGCACGCCGCGCGCGGCCGCCGCTACCGCCGCCTCTGGAGACGCGCCCCGATCGCCGTGGACATCGAACGCGTACGGCCGGGAACGCCGATCGATGGCGTTGAGGGCGTCGTGGACGGCGACCTGCGTCATCGCGTAGAGACGCGATTCATGCAGGGGATTGTCGAGTGGAGCGAGGCAGGCGGCCGTTGCCGCTTTGCCCGCATTCGCGTTCCAGGTGATGACCGCATCGCCCGGCGGCGCAGCAAGCGCAACCGGCGCCGCTGGACGGAGCAACGGCAGGAAGGCTGCGGCCACGAGCGCCGCGACGAACATTTTCCGTGTGGGGAACCGCATGACGTACCTCTCTACGACTATTCGCTTATCGACCGCCGGATACGCCGGCGCCGTCTCTCCCTCGGAAGAGCTTTCGTTGCGGAGACATCAACCAGCGCGACCGCTCGATCCCTCCGCCGGGCTGCGGAGGCGGCGTTCGCCCTGCTCGCCGCGCCGGGCTGCCCCCGTGACCGGCGACAGCTTGGCGCGGATCGAGTGGCCGGCCATCGCAATGACCGGGTATCCATCTATCACAAGAACTTGTGATTCTTCAGAGGGTCCGAGTGTCGGCTGGAGTGTTCTGCGACTACTCGGCGATGCCGTT
>JBJXGC010000115.1:0-17709 GCA_046154545.1 Dehalococcoidia bacterium
GAAGCAGGCGAAGACGACGGCGTAGGAACGGATCACCCAGTAGCCGAAGAAGAGCACGATGCCCACCGCGAACGCCCAGGCGGCGTAGAACGGCGCCCAGAAGATGGACGACGCCAGGAACAGCGACAGGCTGACGGGCAGCACATTCCAGAGCCGCTCGCGCACCCGGCCGGGTGACTCGATCGAAAGGGAAAGGGGTTCGTCACGTCTCGAAACGAGCGTGAAAGGACGACGAACTGACCGGAACTCCATCTGAAGGCCTCAAGCCGAGGTCTTCCTACGCCGCCGGGGTGAGCTGACGGGCTGCGACCGGAGATAGCCGCTCCACCCTCACCCGCACGTGTGCGGGCCACAGGTGGATTCGCCCCGAGTATTGGTTCCCCCGTCCCGCCGAGGCGGGCTAGCCGTTGTTGCGATGACTCGCCTGATCAGAATTGGCTGCCGCCCCCTCAATGTCAAGAGGGGAAGACCCGGCCAGCTGGTGTCGCGCGTCCGTCCGGCGTTCCAGGGGCGGCCTGTCAGCGCGGCAGCCCCAACCGCTCCCGCCCCCGCCGTGCCGCCAGCCGCAGGACGTCCCGGTTGCCACGGTTCCAATTCACCGTGAGCGTGACCGCGCAGAGCTTCCAGCCCCCGGCCGTGCGCACGAGCCGGTTCGTGTAGTACCCGCCCATCGTGTAGGAGTTCTCTCCCTCGAGGTTCGCGACGAAGTGCTCCGCCCGCATGTAAGAGGTGCAGATCGCCTCGTCGCCCCGGATGTCGTGCACGTGGTTCGCGCTCAGATGCTGGGTGGCGTCGAACCCGGCGAAGAGGACGCGCGCGCTCTCCACCCAGTCGTCCGCCTTCATCCGCCCGGCCCGCATGCGCACGGAGGTGAAGTCCATGTCGACCTCGTCCGTGAAGATCGAGCGCAGCAGCGTCCAGTCCCGCGTATCCAGGCCCGTGGCGTAGCGGTGGACGACGTCACTGATCGCCGCCCGGTCGGCCAGCAGCCTGACCTCATCTTCGATGCTCATCGCGGCCCTCCTGAGTGCGCCCAAGCCTACAGGAGCCGGCGGCCCGCGGCACTGGTCGCGGGTGGGGTTCAGCGTCTTGCGACGACTCCAGGAAACGGCGCGCGTGGGACCGGAGCCCTCCCTTTGCAGTCGGGCTAAGGACGACATCTCAGGCAAGCATGCGCCGCTCACGCATCCTTAGCCCAACCGCCAGGGAGGGCTCAGGTCCCCCGTGCGTCAGCCCGGGCGCCCTCGACCGGCGCCATCCGGCCGACGATGAATGCGATAACGGTGATCGTCCGCTGGCCCGGACCGAGGACGGGGGACCAGCGCGGCGCTTGCTCACGCGCGCGCTACGGACAGGCCCTGCGACCGCTCCAACCGCAGCGGATTCCTGGTGCGCCTCAGCGCCGGTACTCAAAGCCATGGACGGCACCGCCCGGCCATGGCCCCACCGGCGCTCCGCCTGTATTCTCGCCGCCAACTAGCCCGGCCAAGGAATTGCCCGATGACGTCCGCGCTTACCGGCCTCCGCGTCCTCGAATGCGGCGACTTCGTGGCCGCGCCGTTCGCCGCCACCATCCTCGGCCATCTCGGGGCCGACGTGGTCAAGATTGAGCCACCGGGCGGCGACAGCAGCCGGGCCCGGGGCCCCTATCCGCCCGGCGCGGCCGGCCCCGAAACCGGCGGCCTCCACCTCTTCCTCGACCAGGCGAAGCGGAGCGTCGCCGCCGACCTCGACACGGCCGAGGGCCAGGCCACCCTGCGCCGTCTCGCCGCCGCCGCCGACCTCCTCATCGTCAGCGGCAGCATCGACGCGGTCCGCCGCCGAGGCCTCACCTACGAAGCGCTCAAGGCCGTGAACCCCCGCCTCGTGGTCACCACCATCACCCCTCAGGGCCTCCAGGCGGCGGACACCGCCCGTCCTCTGCGCGATCTTACCGACCTCGCCACCAGCGGCTGGCTTTCGCTCTGCCCCACCGGCCTCGACGACCCGGACCTGCCGCCCCTGAAGCCGTTCGGGCAACAGTCGCACTACCAGGCGGGGCTTCATGGCGTGATCGCCTCGCTCGGTGCCCTGGCCGCGCGCGACGGGGACGGCCTCGGGCAGGGCGTCGATGTCTCCGTCCAGGCCGTGGTCGCCAGCCAGCTCGAGATCGGCCTCATGCACTACCTCTACTCCGGCGTGGTCGCCTCGCGCCTCGGCGTGCGCATCCTCGGCCCCTGGGGCATGGTCCAGCTCGAAGACGGGCTGCTCTTCATCGTCGCCGTGACGGAGGACGACTGGAAGCGCCTCCTCGCCTTCCTGGGCAACCCCGACTGGGCCGAGTCCGAGCTCTTCGCCGACCGCATGGCCCGGGCCGCAAGCAACGACGCGCTCCTCCCCCTGATCGAGAGCGAACTGGCCGGCCGCACCGTCGCCGAGACCTACGCCGCCCTCCAGGAGATCCGCGTCCCCTGCGCGCCGATCAACGGGATGAAGCAGCTCCTCGAACACCCTCACCTGGCGGCCCGTGGCTTCTACCACGAAGTCGACCACCCGGTGGCCGGGCGTTGGACCTACCCGGGCGCGCAGTGGCTCTTTTCGGCCACCCCCTGGGAGGTTGGACGCCGCGCCCCGCTCCTCGGCGAGCACACCGCTGGAGTCATGGCCGAATGGGCCCCACCGACGGCCCAACCGGCGCCAGACGCGGCCATCGAAACCGTCCGCCCCCGTCTCCCCCTGGAGGGCGTCCGGGTGGTGGCGTTCATCTGGGTCTGGGCCGGGCCAGTCGCCGGGATGCAGCTCGCCCACCTCGGCGCCGACGTCATCCGGGTGGAGTCGAGCCTCCGCCGCGATACCCTCCGGGCAGGGGTGGGCCCGCACTGGCAGGGGCAGCCCGGCCCGAACCGCTCTGGCTACGTGAACCAGTACAACCAGGGCCTGCGCAGTCTGACCCTCAACCTGAAGGACCCGCGCGCCCTCGAACTCGCCTATGCGCTCATCCGCGACGCCGACGTCGTCATCGACAACTTCGGTGCTGGCGCGATGGAGCGGATGGGCTTCGGCTACGAGACCCTGCGCGCCCTGAACCCTGACCTCATCCAGGTGTCGATGGCCGGCCACGGCCAGACGGGCCCGATCGCGAAGTATGTCGCCTACGGGCCGACCCAGGTGCCGAGCATCGGCCTCGCCTCCCTCACCGGCTACCCCGGCGGCGGCCCCCAGGAGGTCGGCATCTCCTACGGCGACCCGAACGGCGGCCTCTGCGCCGCGATCGGGGTGCTCGCCGCTTTGCGCCATCGCAACACCACGGGCGAGGGCCAGTACGTCGATATGTCCCAGTGGGAGGCCGCGATCCCCCTCGTCGCTGAGGGCCTCCTCACCTACCAGATGACCGGCGAACAGCCGCCGCGGATGGGCAACCGCGACGAGTTCGAAGCGCCCCAGGGCGTCTTCCCCTGCCTCGGCGAGGATCGCTGGGTCGCTATCTCCTGCTGGTCGGACGCGGAGTGGCGGGCCCTCGCCCGGACCATCGGCCGGGACGACCTGGCAGCCGACGCGACCCTCGGCACCCGCGCCGGGCGCAAGGCCCGCGAAGCCGAACTCGAAGGAGCGATCAGCGCCTGGACTTCGACCCGCAAAGCGGAAGAGGCCGCCGCCACGCTCCGGGCCGCCGCAGTGCCCGCCCAGCCCGTGTTCACGACGAAGGAGGTGGTCGAAGACCCGGAGCTGGCCGCCCGCGACTTCTGGGTGCGGCTGCCCCACCCGGAGACGGCGGGCGCGCAGCACGCCGGCATCCCCTGGCGGCTCTCCGGGACGCCTCTCCGGGTCCGCTCGGCGGCGCCCGCCCTTGGCCAACACACGGACGAGGTCCTGGCCGGGGTCCTCGGCCTCGCGGAAGCGGAGATCCGCTCGCTCCGCGAGGGTGGCGCCCTCGACTGAAGGGTTGCCGCGCGCGGATGTGCCTTGCACGACCGGGGCCGGTAGGATGCGCCGCATGACGCCTGACGACCGGACCGCCTTCCTCTCCGAACCACGCACCGCCGTCCTCTCGACCGTGGACGCGAAGGGGCGGGCGCATGCTGTGCCGGTCTGGTTCCGCTACGTGGACGGGACCTTCCGGATCATCACCGACCGCGGCTCCGCGAAGACCCGGAACATCGAGCGCACCGGCCGGGCGAGCCTCTGCGTCGATGAGCGGGAGGGAGCGTTCCGGTACGTGACCGGGGAGGGGCCGGCAGCCGTCGAGGGCGCCGTGAGCTACGAAGAGCGGCTGGCCCTGCACACGCACTACCGCGGCGCCGAGGCGGCGAAGCGGATCGTGGACGGCGGCGGGCACGAGCGGATGGTGATCATCGTGGTACGTCCGGAGCGCTGGCTGCCCTCAGGCTAAGCTGGGGGTGCGCCAGGTGGCGCACGGGTGCTATCGTCCGGGAGTGCGAGGTGGCTCGCCGTCGCAGGGGGTGCCTCACGTTGTACAACGACCTGGCGGTTTTTTCCGGCCGAGCCCACCCTGAACTGACGGCGGCGATCTGTGCCCGCATCGGCCGGCCCCCGGGCAAAGTCGATGTCTTTGAGTTCAGTAACGAGAACGTCTTCGTCCAGTACCAGGAGAACATCCGCCAGCGGGACGTCTTCATCGTCCAGCCGTTCTGCAGCCCCGTGAACACCTCGATCATGGAGCTGCTGATCATGATCGACGCCGCCAAACGCGCCTCCGCTGGCCGGATCACGGCCGTCATCCCCTACTACGCCTACGGCCGCAGCGACAAGAAGGATCAGCCCCGGGTGCCGATCACGGCCCGCCTCATCGCCAACCTGATCGAGTCGGCCGGCTGTGACCGGGTGCTCACCCAGAACCTCCACGCTGGCCAGATCCAGGGCTTCTTCAACATCCCGGTCGATGAGCTGAACGCCCTCTACCCGATGAGCGCCCACTTCAAGGCCGAGAAGCTGGAGAACTTCGTGGTCGTGGCGCCCGACGTCGGCGACGAGAAGCGGGCCCGCGACATGGCCCAGCGCCTCGACCTGCCGCTGGCCATCATCGAAAAGCGGCGGCTCGGGAACAGCGGCAAGACGGAGGCGATGAACGTCATCGGCGACGTCGAAGGCCACGGCTGCCTCCTCCTCGATGACGAGATCGACACCGCCGGGACCATCACCGGCGGGATCGCCATGCTCCGCCAGCACGGCTGCGGTGAGGTGATCGTGGCCGGCTACCACGGCGTCCTCAGCGGGCCCGCGATTGGCCGCCTGGAGGCGGCCGGCCTGCGCGAGATCGTCGTCACGGACTCGCTCCCCATCGCCCCCGAGAAGCGCCTGCCAAACATGACGGTCATCCCCATGGCCCCCCAGTTCGGGGACGCCATCGGGCGGATCCACTCGGGGCAGTCCGTAGGGGCGTTGTTCCAGTAGGGCAGACGCGCATGGGTTCACCGCCAAGGCACCAAGATCGCCAAGGTCCGCCAAGGTCCGCCAAGAGCCGAACTTCAGGCAGGGCGGCAGCGAACCTCAACTTCCTTGGCGAATTCTTGTCGGCCTTGGCGTCTTGGCGATTTCGCCTGGCCCGCGTCTGCCAGGCGTTGGGCATTGGCCGCAGGTGCTGCTACGATGGATCTCTTCGGGGTGTAGCTCAGCCTGGTAGAGTGCTTCGTTCGGGACGAAGAGGCCCACAGTTCGAATCTGTGCACCCCGACCACACAGAACTTCACGGACGCTCGGGACATGCCCCGCGGGACATGGTGCGACGGCGGGCGTCCCAGGTGACATGGGGCGCTTCGAACTGGCGCGGCCGTGCTCGACGCTCTCCCCATGCCTACCACGCTTACTGATGTCCGCGACCGCGTCCGCAAGGACCTCCACGACACCGACGCCGCGAACTACCGCTGGCCCGACGCCCAGCTCGACCGCCACATCGACCACGCGCTGAGCGAGCTGAGCGCGGCCATGCCCCAGGAGAAGACGCTCACCGTCGCCACGACGGCCGGGAGCCGGGACCTCTCGACGGCCGCGCTGGCCGACCTGGTGGAGGTGGAGACGGTGGAGTACCCGGTGGCGCAGTTCCCGCCGGCCTACGTGGACTTCGCGAGCTGGGCCACGACGCTCACGCTCGACATCGAGACGGCCCCGGCCGGTGCGAACGCGAAGCTCTTCTACACCGCCCGCCACCAGCTCGACGGGGCGGGAACGACGCTCTCGGCCTTCCAGGTCGATGTCCTCGTCACCGGCGCCAGCGCCTACGCCGCCCTCGAACAGTCGGCCTTCACCGTGGACCGCGTGACGACAGGGGAAGCGGTGGCGGCCGGCTATGGAGCCTATGGGCGGGCGCGGCTGACGGCCTTCCGGCAGCTGCTGCACCAGTACGGGCGCCGCAACCGGGTGCGTGGACGGCGCCTGTACGTGCCCGCCTGAGCCCCACCACCGGGGCCCGCGGGTGAGGGGAGCTTTCTCCTGCCGGTTCCCGCTGGGCCGTTCCCTGATACCGTAGAGCCCATGCCGGATGCCGCCTGCCACTACTGCACGCGACCAGCGACCGAGGAGTGCCCCACCTGCGGGCGGCTCTACTGCACCGAACATGGCGAAGACGTCTGCCTCCGCTGCCTTTCGCCGGAAGCGGCGACGCCGAACGCGGCGGTCTACCGGGGCGCGCTCGTCGCCCTGGTGGTGGGGACGCTCCTGACTGTCTTCCTCCTGGTGCGGCCGCCCGAAAGCAAGAGCGGCCAGGACAGCGTCCGCACACTGGCGACGCCGACGCCCTCATTCGGAACGACGGCGACGCCGACGCCCCGCAGCACCGCCCCGCCGCAGAGCCCGACCGCAGGCCCGGGGACGCCGGCTGCGGCCACGACGCCCAGCCCAACGGGGGGCGCCACCGCCTCCCCGACACCGGGCTCGTACACTGTCCAGGCTGGCGACACCCTCTCGGGGATCGCGGTCGCGAACGGCATCACGGTCGAGCAACTCCAGGCGGCCAACCCGGGCCTCACGGAGGTCATCCAGATCGGCCAGGTGCTGGTCCTTCCCCCGGCCCGCTGAGGCGGCGCCCGGCGTGATGGAGATGGACGACCGGCGGCTGCGCGAAATCCAGGCCAACACCATCTTCACGATGTCCGCCTCGGGCCGGATCCTGAGCCGCAACGACCCGGAGCAGGGTCCGGGGCCGCGGCTCTACATCGCCGGGAGCAAGGCGGGGAATGTCTTCCGCGTCGGCGCCGAAGTGGAGGAGGACGTGGCCTCCTCGATCGCCCGCCTGATGGCCGGGGAGCCGCCCCTGATCGAGCCCGGTGGGCGGCCCGTCCATTTCGAACAGTACCGGCGGCTACTCGGGAGCGAGGGCGGCGCCGGAGAGGACTTCGGACTGACCTGGGCGCTTCCGAACACGACCGGGTACCAGCACCCCGCGACGCTCGTCCGCTCGGGCACGCCGGAGGGCGACGCGCTGACCGCCGGGATCAGGGGACAGGGCATGCCCCTGGCACTCGTGGCGCTCGGTTTTGTGGACCTCAGCCACTTCTGGGAGCCCTGGTGCGTGGCGATGGACGGCGGCGGGGTCGCGGCCATCGCCTTCGCGGCCCGCCTCGGGCGGGAGGCGGCGGAGGCCGGAGTGGCGGCCGTGCTGGCGTCCCGGGGGCGTGGCTTCGCGGCGGCGGCGGCGGCCGGCTGGGCAGCCCACCCGGCGTTGGCGGGGAAGCCGCTCTTCTACACCACCTCGCCAGCGAACACGTCGTCGCAGCGGGTAACCGGACGCCTCGGGCTGCGCTTCATCGGCGCCAGCCTGGCCATTTTCTGATGCTTCCCGGGCTATTGGCTCAGCATGTGCATAGGCCCCAAACTACGGCGATGAACTGGCAGAACGACCCGGAGATCCAGCAGAAGATGCGGGAACGACAGGTGCGCAACGGCATCCTCCGCACCGCTGTGCTCTGGACGCCGTTCTTCGTCGCGGCCGGCGGCGGGCTCATCTACTTCGCCATCGACAAATTCACGGGCGGCACGCAGGCCACCTGGTTCCTTCTCGTGGTGCTCGTCATCCTTTCCGTGCTCTTCGGTTCGCAGGCGATCCAGGCGATCCAGGACCTGGTTGGGCAGCCGCATACCATGACGGGCGAGGTCACCCGCCGCTGGGCGCGAAGCGACATGCTGGTGATGAAGACCCACTATGTCCGTATCGATGGGAAGATCTTCCGCGGCGACGTGGACATCCTCATCGACATCAAGGTGGGCGACCGCGTGGAGATCCGCTACTACCCCCATTCGGCGATCATCGTGGCGGCCGAGCGGATCAAGGTGGCGGCCCAACCAGGACCAGCGGCCCAGGCCGAGGCATGAGCCCGGACTTCCCGTCCATTGCGTAGAATCGGCCCGTGGCACCGGACGAAGACGAGGAGCGGCCCCGCAGCCCCTACCGGACGATGCGTGAGATCGCGACGGACGACCGTCCCCGCGAACGGCTGCTCCACCATGGGCCGGAAGTGTTGAGCGACGGCGAGCTGGTCGCCCTCATCCTCGGCTCCGGCATGCGAGGTGAGAACGTCATCGACCTGGCACGCAGCCTGCTCGAGACGATCGGCGGGTTGCCGGGCCTGGTGCGGGCCGAAGCGAAGACCCTCCAACGGGCGCGGGGGCTGGGCCCGGCCAAGGCGGCCCAGCTCGCGGCCGCGATCGAGCTGGGCCGGCGCGTGCAACAGATCGACCCCGATTCACGGCCGAAGCTGGTCACACCCGATCAGGTTTTCCAGCTCCTCGGCGCTCGCCTCCTCGGCCGGGCGAAAGAGGAGCTGTACGTCCTCGCACTCGATACCCGCAGCCGGCTCCTCGGCGCCGCGAACCCGATCCACGGTGGCGTCAACCACGTCCCCATGCACACGGCCGACGTCTTCCGGGAGGCGATCGTCCTGGAGGCCGTGAGCATCATCCTCGTCCACAACCACCCCTCAGGCGACCCGCGCCCGAGCGCCCAGGATGTCGCGGCGACAAAGGCGGTCATCGCCGCCGGCGTCCTGCTCGGGATAGAGGTCATGGACCACGTGATCATCGGCCAGGGGCGGTTCGTCTCGATGCAGCGCGAAGGGTACGCCTTCCCACCTGCGCGCCGCTGACGCTGGCGAGCGCTTGACGGCCGGTGAGCGTCTGGTCACGCTCCCTTGCGCAAATCCTGGCGAAGAGGTGACCCCATGGACGAACAGGCGAAGAAGACGGCGCTCCGCATGATCCCCTACGGGCTGTTTGTGCTCGGCGTGGGCAAGGGCAAGGACGCGACGGCCTCGACGATCAACTGGGTGACCCAGGCCTCGTTCGCGCCACCGCTGGTTGTGGTCGGCGTGAAGGATGGCACGGGCACGCTCGATCGGATCCGTGAGGACAAGGTGTTCTCGGTCAGCGTGCTCGGGGCGGGTCAGAAGGACATGGCCTTCGCCTTCTTCAAGCATGTGGAGCCGGAGGGCAACAAGCTCGGCGGTTACACGTTCGAGACGAAGACGACCGGCTGCCCGGTCTTCACCGACGCGCCCGCCTGGTGGGAGTGCGAGCTGGTGACGACCGTGGCCGAGGGAGACCACGTGATCGTCATCGGCAAGGTGGTCGAGGCCGGCGTGAACCACCAGATGGACGCGCTCACCCTTAAAGAGTGTGGCGTGAACTACGGGGGGTAGCGGCAGGCCCCTGGCGGCGCGCCGCCGATAGCCCGTAGCCGCGCCCCTCGGGGGCGCTGGATTCCGAACGCCCGTCCGGCGTTTCACGACGATCCCCGGCTCAGAAACGGGACCACCCGGCCCGGGTGTGCAGGGCACGCCGTGCGCAATAGAAAGCCCGCACTGTCCCGGGCGCCACGATACACTGAGTGCATGGCCGTCGGCGTCGTCGCTATTGACAAGTTGATCACCAGAGACCCGTCGTGGCACCGTGGATTTCCCCACGTGACCGGCAAGCGGGTGACGGTCGCATCGGTGGCGCGTCTCGCGGCGGAGGGGGCGACTCCCGAGGAGATTGCTGGAGATCGGTACGAACGGCTGACCCTCGCCGAAGTGCACGCGGCGCTGGCCTTCTACTACTCGAACCGTGAACTCGTCGACCAGCAGGTAGCGGACGAGTTCCAGGAACACGAGCGGTTGCGGGGCGAGTACGGACGTGCCGCCCGGTGACGGCCTGACCGGTTGGTGCTGCGGTACTACTTTGACGAGGACTCAGGCGACTCCAAGTTGGTGCGAGCACTTCTCGCCGACGGCATCGACGTGGCGGTTCCGGTCGAATCTGGGTTGCTGCAAGCATCCGATCCCGAACACCTGCGCTTCGCCACGTCTGAAGGGCGGGTGCCCGTATCGAGTAACCTCGGCGACTTCTGAAGGCTTCACACGCAGTGGCTTCGATCTGGCAGCTCCCATGCCGGCATCGTCCTGGTCGCTCAGCAGCAGTTCTCGATAGGCGAACGTGTTCGGCGGCTCGCGCTTATCGCTGAGCTGTTCAGCCCGGCGGAGTTCATCGGGCGCCTGGAGTTCCTGACCGATTGGGGGTGAGCCGAGCCACACTTCACCTGATCACGAAGTAGCGGGCGGCCGGATGGTGGGCGACGATCGCGCTGGTCGATTGCTCGGGGTGCCACTGGAAGGTCTCGCCAGTTCGACGCCGATGCGCGCCGGGCCAATGATGCTGGCCGCGTGGGTCATCCTCGTGCGCCCCAGCCCTCCGGTTGTGACGTTGACCATTTGGTCATCGCCGCCGGCGAGCTGCTCTTTAATCGAGGTCCACGACCACGTCTCATCGGCGCCGACACGTACTGTTCGATGAAGAACGAGGATTACCCCTTCCCGCGGCCCAGCCGGTAGGCGCGGATGACCCTTTAGCGGCCCGGCTTCGGCCACATGAGCACCATGTGGGCTGTTTCCATCAGCTCGAAATCAGTCTTCGAGGGCCGCCACGCCGCCGACCGGCCGGCCATATCGAAACAGATCAAAGAGCCAACACACTCGGGATGCTTGAGAACGAGCAATTCCGCGCTGCCAGGTTGCAACGAAGCCAGCCAAATTTGTCTTCGACGTTCCCCAAACAAGGCCTGTTCTGGCTGTGGGGACCACGAGTTGCTGCACTCGACGCGGCAGTGGCCATCCGGGCAGCGCACGACCGTCTCGACCGTTACCCCGGGCGCTGCCGCCGTTCCAATGTTCGCCAGCTTAATAGTGGTCGTAACTGACCCGTTCGCAGAGGTAGAGGACGCCGACAGGGCAAGCTCAGGCCGTAACGGACTCAACGCGTGCGCAGCTGCCGCCAGGCTCAGGAGGGCGCCGCCGCCGGCCGAGATCGTCGCTGCAACCTCGGCAGCCGCCCACCTAACGCCGTTAAGGTATCCGACTCCGAGGAGCACGAAGTAAACTATCCACACGCCCGCGAACCACTCAACCGGGGTTTTGGCATAGTGCCACGAGAGACCCGGGGCCTGGGGCTTCACCGTTGCCCAAACCGCCAGTGCCCAGCGCTTGGCCGTTGCCGCCGAGTGTATACAGTTCTTAGCATTGGCTGCTATAGTCCGCCAACCCTTCGGGGAGCATTCTTACACACACGTGAGCGAAATGGCGCAAAGCGAAACGGAGATCTCATCCCCTACCCCGGACCGCAGACCCGCTGCGCTCCAAAAGCCAATGCTCAGTGACATCGACGAGCTTCCGGAAGCCGAGCTAAGCGCCGTTCGAGCGTATTTGGAGGGGGTGCAGGGAGACGAGGCCGTACTTGAAATCGCCCTTGGTTATGATTACCACGCGGTTCTCCGGGTTACCGCACGAGTGCGGCCAGGCTTCCGCCTTGCCGACATGCAGAACACTATCAGACAGGAGCAACTGGCTTATGCTTCGCTGGGGCGGTTGGCGCTGCGGTCAGTGAGGTTTGGGACCTGTATTGCGGCCGTCCATGTTGGCTGCGGTTGTGCACGATATGCTGATGTGGTGGAGCCCGTTGCTTCGGCGCAGGCGGTTTAGCAAGTTCGTGCCTACGATGACGCCGTGTGAGCAGGCGCGTGAGCATTGCGCTGCCGCGGCGCAACTCGAAAATCAATTTCCAGCTTCCGCGTGCGCCTTATGGCACACGGCAATGGTGTTGATAGTCACGGAGTCAAGCGCCCGTCACGGGGGTGTCCTCGCGGACGGCATAGCGCCGCTGAGCACCCGCCCTTCGCCGGCCTGGCTTGAGGACATCATCTGGAGCCACCACCCGCCGTTCTACAACGCCGTAAGGGTGATCAACATGGCCCTCAACAAGGTTGAGCAACGTGCAGACCTCAGTTCATCCGAGGCTCGGGAGGTCCGCAATTATGCGGAATCGCTCTTGGCGGCATGCGAAAAACTTTTAGCGCGTGCGGCTCAGGAGCCCGTTGTGTTCGGGAGCTTCGGTGAGATCAGTCGCATGCCGATGGTCGGGCAGTCCCGCAAGTCGATGTCGCAGATCTCGTAGATGATGTGCGCACCGCCAGCTTCGTCGGCGGCAGTGCGTGCCGCTTGCTCGGCGGCGAACACGGGCAGTAGTGCCGTTAACGACCCGCCTCGCCTAAGCTTCACAAGAAACAAGGGCGATGCGCCGCGGCGGCCGACGTACAATTCGGCATCAACGGGGAGGGCGGCACGCATAGCCCTCTGGGCGCAGAGAACCGCCCGGCTTCCTTGGGGCATCGGCTTCATGAATGATTCGGCCTCAACGTGATTGTTCAAGGGATCCTCGCCAAACATCGTCGCCAACAAGGGTAGCTCCTTGCAATCGGGGTTCTACCGGATCTGTGTAAAAACAATGGTTCGCGACGCTGCCTCCCCCGCTACCGCACCACGAAGTACCGCGCCGCCGGGTGGTGCACGACGATCGCGCTCGTCGATTGCTCAGGATGCCACTGGAAGGTCTCGCCCAATTCGACGCCGATGCGCGCCGGGTCGAGCAGCGTCGCGATGCCGGTCTGTTCCTCGAGGTCGGGGCAGGCCGGGTAGCCGAAGCTGTAGCGGCTCCCCTGGTAGACCTGCTTGAAGAGGTCACTGGCCTTCGGGCCGTCCTTCCCGGCGATGCCGAGTTCCGTCCGGATGCGTTTGTGGAAGTACTCGGCCAACGCCTCCGCCGTTTCGACGGCAAAGCCGTGGAAGTGGAGGTAGTCCTTGTACTCGTTCCGGGCAAAGAGCGCCTGGGCGTGCTCGGTCGCTTTCGCGCCCACGGTCACCAGCGAGAAGGCGACCACGTCGAAGGCGGGCGCCGGGCCGCCCGCCTGTCCCGCGTCGAGGAAGAAGTCGGCGATGCAGAGGCGGCGGCCTGAGGACTGCCGCGGAAAGCGGAAGCGGACGGGCTCGCCCGTCGGGGCACCATCGATGAGCGCCGGCCAGACCATAAGGTCGTTGCCCTCGGCCAGGCAGGGGAAGTATCCGTAGACCACCTGGGGGACGAGCAAGTTGTCGCGGAGCGCCTCCTCCTGCATCCGGCGGAAGACGGGGCGCACTTCAGCTTCGACGAAGGCCGTGTACTCCGCTTCGCTCCGCTCGCCGCGCTGGTACTGCCACTGGCCGCGGAAGAGTGCGGTCTCGTTGATGTACGGATAGACCTCGCGGAGCGGGATGCCCGTGACAACGCGCGTGCCCCAGAACGGCGGCGTGGGCACGGGCACAGCCGCGCCAGCGCGGACATCGCTCACGGCGTATTGCGACGTATTCGCGTCCGCGGCGCCGGGGATGGGCGGCGTGGTGATACGGACTTCGTCGTAGCCCGAGCCGGCGCCATCCGCAGGCTTCGCGGACGAGCCCGGCATCGTCTCGCCGGTCATCAGGCGGTCCATCGTGGCCAGGCCCTCGAAGGCGTCCTGGCAATAGACGACCGTGCCCTTGTAGATCTCGCGGAGGTCGTGTTCGACATAGCGGCGGGTGAGGGCCGCCCCACCCAGGAGCACGGGGTAGTGGAAGAGTTCGCGGGCGTTCAGCTCTTCCAGGTCTTCGCGCATGACCACGGTGCTCTTGACGAGCAGGCCACTGAGGCCGATGGCGTCGGCGCCCACCTCCTGGGCCTTGTCGATGACGTTCTGGATCGGCTGCTTGATGCCCAGGTTGTAGGTCGTGTAGCCGTTGTTGCTGAGGATGATATCGACCAGGTTCTTGCCGATGTCGTGGACGTCGCCGCGCACCGTGGCGAGCACGATCTTGCCCTTCGTGTCGCCGTCTTTCCGCTCCATGTGCGGTTCGAGATAGGCGACGGCCGTCTTCATCGTCTCCGCGCTCTGGAGGACGAAGGGGAGCTGCATCTTGCCGCTGCCAAAGAGTTCGCCAACCACCTTCATCCCGGAAAGGAGGTGGGCGTTGATGATCGTGAGCGGGTCCATGCGTTCGAGGGCTTCGTCGAGGTCGAGGTCGATGCCGCGGCGGTCGCCGTCGACGATGCGCTGGGCGAGCCGCTCCTCGACCGGGAGCGTGGTGCGGTCGACCTTCGCCGCCTTCTCCGTCTCGGCGCCCTCGAAGAGCGAGAGGAAGTGAGTGAGCGGGTCGTAGCCGCCTTCGCCGTCGTCATCGGCCGGGCGGCGCCGGTCGTAGATGAGGTCGAGCGCGGTCTGGACCTGCTCCTCGGGGATGCGGTTCAGCGGCAGAATCTGCTTGGCATTAACGATCGCCGCGTCGAGCCCGGCCGTGATCGCTTCGTAGAGGAAGACCGAGTTGAGGACGCGCCGGGCCGCGGGCTTCAGCCCGAAGGAGACGTTGGAGACGCCGAGGATGGTGTGCACGCCGGGGATTTCGACCTTCACCCGGCGGATCGCTTCGAGCGTCTCCATCGCGTCCTTGCGCAGGTCCTCCTGGCCGCCGGAGAGGGGGAACGTGAGCATGTCGAAGAGGAGGTCGCCGCGCTCCAGGCCGAACCGCCCACAGGCGAACTCCTCGATGCGATGGGCCACGCGCAGCTTCCAGTCGGCCGTGCGCGCCTGGCCGTCCTCGTCGATGACGAGGGCGACGGCGGCAGCGCCGTGGCGGCGGATGATCGGCATCAGCCGCCCGATCTTGCGCTCCCCATCCTCGAGGTTGATCGAGTTGACCACGGCCTTGCCGCCGTAGAGCTTCAGGGCCGCTTCCACCACCAGCACTTCGGTCGAGTCGAACATGAGCGGCACGGTCGCCTGGGTACGAAGGGCGCCGGCCAGCGTTTCCATATCGGGCACACCATCGCGGCCGACGTAATCGACCATGACGTCGAGGATGTGAGCGCCCTCGGCCGCCTGCTCTTTCGCCAGGGCGGTCATCCCGTCCAGGTCGCCGGCGAGGAGGAGGTCGCGGAAGGCGCGCGAGCCGGTGGCGTTCATCCGCTCGCCGACGACGAGGAACGAGGTCTCCTGGCGGAAGGGCGTGGCCGCGTACATCGAGGCGGCGGCCGGTTCGAAGGCGGGCGTCCGCGGCCGGGGTGCGGGATGGCCGATGGCGGCGATCGCCCGCTCGAACATGGCCGGCGTCGTGCCGCAGCAGCCCGCGACGATGCTGGTGCCGTACTCCTCAACGAAGATCTTCTGGTGGCGGGCGAACTCCTCGGGCGTGAGCGTGTAGCAGGCCTCGCCGTCGATCAGCTCGGGCAGGCCCGCGTTCGGGCCGATGAAGAGCGGCCGTCGCGAATGCTCGGAGAGGAAGCGCACATGCTCGACCATCAGCTCCGGGCCTATCGAGCAGTTAATGCCGACGATATCGACCGTGTCGATCGCCTCCAGCGCCGTCAGGGCGGCGCCGATGTCGGAGCCCACGAGCATGGTCCCCGTCGTCTCGATCGTGACGCTGGCGATGACGGGGACGCGGAAGCCCAGCTCGCCCATCGCCGCCTCGCAGCCCGCGAGGGCGGCCTTCGCCTGGAGGAGGTCCTGGCAGGTCTCGACCTTGAGGACGTCGATCCCGCCTTCGAGGAGGCCGAGGGCCTGCTCCCGGTAGCTGTGGAAGAGCTCGTCCCAGGTGGTGTGGCCGAGTGAAGGGAGCTTCGTGCCGGGGCCGATGGTGCCGAAGCTGTAGCGAGGCCACTCCGGCGTGCTGAACTCGTCACGCACCTGGTTGATCACCTCCGCGGCGAGGCGGTTCAGCTCGCGGGTGCGGGGCGCCAGGTCGAACTCGGCCAGGACGATCTCGTTCGCGCCAAAGGAGCAGCTATCGACGGCGTCGCAGCCGGCCGCATAGAAACCCCGGTAGACGCGATGGAGGACCTCAGGGTTGGCGACGTTCAGCCACTCGGGACAGCCGTCATGCCCCTCCTCCCGCTCAGTCCCCGGGAAGGCAACGAAGTCGGCTGGCCCGAGGTTGTAGGAGAGAAGGGTCGAGCCAATCGGCCCGGCCGAATAGAGGACGCGCTCGCGCAGGCGCGCGAGGAGGGGAAGGTCGCGAGGTGTGTACATGGGTGAGTTAAGGGTAGCAGATTGGCGGCTGCGGCTGGCGGTTCAGGCACGGACATCTCCGGACCGCGCGGGCACTTCACCGGCGCGCAGTGTGGTCGATGACCAGAAACGGCGCCCGCTTGAGTTCTTCGTCGTTCACGATGAGGCGGGCGACGTACTGTCCGGCGACATCGAACTTGGGCGCCACCTTGAGGGCGATCGGGAATCGCTGTGTCATTCCGGCCGGAATCCCGGGCGGACGACCCGTTTCGAACTGGCCTTCGGCGAAGTAGATTACGTCGTTGGTATCCTCATTGCGGACCTCAACCCGGAACGTGTGGCTGCGGTTCGTCTCCATCCAGCCCACCAGGATACCGGCGACGAGCGCGAGGGGATGGACGACTGGCATTCCCTGATGACAGTGGATGGCGCTCCACGCGCCCCCGAGCATGTACACTTTATCGCCGGCCACTTCCGCGGCGTCTGCGAGAATGAGAAAGTCTGCTTCCATGGTACCCCAGTAATCATTGTTTACAATGTATACTCACGACCGGGAGGCGAGGAGTCAAGGGATTGGACGAGATCTCCGGGCTCGAGTTTGACGCCCGCAACCTGGAGCACCTTGCCCGCCATGGGGTCGATGCCACACTCGTATGGGACGTCTTTCTCGGTGACCCGAAGTTCTTCGAGCAGGTTCAAAACGAGTTAAGGTCTGGGACTCACCTCATGGTGGGGCCCTCCACAACGGGCAAGCATTGGACGATAGTGATTGTCAGGGTCGACGATGCCGCGGGCACCTGGCGGCCGATCACCGGCTGGCCCAGTACAGGAAGGGAGATCAGGCGATGGCGCGAAGACGATTGACACCGAGTGCAGAAGCAGGGCTAGTGGCGGAAGCGGTAGCCGCTCGCGATTCCGACGCAACCCAGTTGAGGCCGGCGGCCGTTCGCGTGGGCAATCCGGCGACGGTCGTGTTTTCCGTCCGGCTCTCGGCCGAAGATGCCCGCGCTATCCGTGACCTTGCTGCCGAACGCGGAATGCCCCTGGGTGAGACATTGGCGACGGCCATACGGGCCTTTGCCGGCACCACTAAACCGACGATGTCCGTGAAGCGATCGGTACGGAGGGTGTTCGTCCAAGGCGTCGGCTCCCCGAGCAGCGACACGATTGACTTCGACGGTTCGACCGTCCAGATGACGCGGTCCAGTAGCAACGAACTCGTAGCCGCAACTGCCTAAGGCGCAGCGTGAAGACCGCCGGGAGCCCCCGGTTCGTCGATGCGCGAAGGGACCAGGACCGCAACTGCCTAAGCGAACAGCTGGTGCGCTTCGGCAGGCGCTGGTCGGTCGTCACCAAGACGTCGAACGTGGCTTGTGCTCGTTCGAGCTGACGGCGGTCGA
>JBJXGC010000120.1:0-3789 GCA_046154545.1 Dehalococcoidia bacterium
TTGTACTGCAGTTCGAAGAGGCGGGCGTAGACGCCGCCCCGGGCCATGAGTTCGCTGTGGCTGCCGGTCTCCATCACCCGCCCGTGCTGCATGACGATGATGCGGTCGGCGAAACGGATGGTGTTCAGGCGATGGGCGATGATGATCGACGTCCGCCCGGCCGTCACTCGTCTGATGCTCGCCTGTAGTTCGGCCTCCGTTTCCGGGTCGATGCTCGCGGTCGCCTCGTCCATGACGAGGACGATTTCGGGGTTGAACGCGGCCACCCTCGCCAGGGCGAGGAGCTGTTTCTCGCCGGTACTGAGGTTCGCGCCGCGCTCGGCCAGGTGTTCGTCGTAAGCGGAATCAAGCCGCCGGATGAACCGGTCCGCGCCGACCAGTTCGCAGGCGGCCCGGACCTGCTCGAGCGATATCGCCGGGTCCCGCAGCCGGACGTTCTCCGCGACCGTGTCACTGAAGAGGAAGGCGTCCTGGAGCACAATCCCGACGTGGCGGCGGAGGTCGCGCTGGGCGATCTCGGCAATGGGCACGCCGTCCACCCGGATTTCGCCGCGCTGGATGTCGTAGAGGCGGTTGAGCAGGTTGACCAGGGTCGATTTCCCCGCGCCGGTCGAGCCGACTATGGCGACGCGTTCTCCCGGCGCGATGTCGAACGATACGTCGTTCAGCACCCAGTTCTCGTCGTCGTAGGCGAACCAGACGTGGTCGAATTCGATCCGCCCGGCGATCTTCTCAAGCCGCCGCGGCTCTGCCGGGTCCGTTACCTCCGGTTGTTCGTCCAGCACCTGGAAGATCCGCTCGGCCGAGGCTGTCGCTGACTGGAGCGTCGTGTAGCGGTCGCTGAGGTCGCGGATCGGCCAGTAGAAGCGCTGCATGTACTGGGTAAAGGCCACCAGCGTGCCGATCGAGAGCGATTCGCCGATGACGCGGCCGCCGCCGTACCAGAGGATCACGGCCATCGTGATCGCCCCGAAGAGGACGACGGTCGGTTCGAAGATGGCGTACCAGCGGAGCACGATGAGGTTGGCCCCGAGCAACCCGCGGTTCCGCCGGTCGAAGCGGCGGAGGTTCTCCCGCTCCCGGTTGAAGAGCTGGACGACGGACATCCCGGTGATGTTCTCATTAAGGTCGGCGTTGATCCGGGAGAGCCAGGCGCGCTGCTCGCGATAGCCGTCGCGCTGCGTGAACGCGAAGAAGCGGACGGCGTAGATCAGCGGCGGCAGGAAGAGGTACATCAGGAGCGCCAGCTTCCAGTCGATCAGCACCATCGCCACCATCACGGCCACCACCGTGAGGAGATTGGCCAGGATCTGGACGACGCCCTGGGAGATCACCTGCTCCAGGGTGGAGACGTCGTTCGTCAGGCGCGTCACCAGCCGGCCGACGGGGTTCCGGTCGAAGAAGGCGATCGACATCCGCTGGAGGTGGCTGAAGATCTCCATCCGGAGGTCCGTCATCACCCGCTGGCCGACGTAGTTCATCAGCACGGACTGGAGGTAGCGGAGGCTGAACATCCCGGCCAGTGTCCCCAGGTAGAGCGCCGCCAGCAGCCCGAGCTGGTCCGTCTTGCCCTGCGCCACCTGGCCGTCGATCGCCTCGCGCAGGATCAGGGGGCCGAGCACCTCCAGGCCCGCGAGCACAATCAGCAACGCTGCCCCCGCCCCGACCGGTAGGAGGTAGGGGCGCAGGTACCGCCCCAGGCGGCCGATGACGTGGGGGTCGTAGAGCTTGCCGGAGACCTGCTGGTCGAGGTCGATATCCGGGTCGTCGATCATGTGCCCGCCCCCCCGGTCACCCCTATCTCCTCCACCTGCTCCGCGAGGAGCTGCCGGCGGTAGAACCGGGCGTACGCCCCGCCCCCGGCGAGAAGGGCCTCGTGCGTGCCCTGTTCGACGATGCGGCCGCCTTCGAGGACCACGATCACGTCGGCCATCGCGATCGTCGATGTCCGGTGGGCGACAACGAAGGTCGTCCGCTGGGCGGCGAAGTGCCGAAGGCGGTGGAGGATCTCCTCCTCTGTGTGTGTGTCCACGTGGGAGAGGGCGTCGTCGAGGACCAGCACGGCCGGGTCCTTGATGATCGCCCGGGCGAGTGCCGCCCGCTGTTTCTGACCGCCGGAGAGGGTCACCCCGCGTTCGCCGATGACGGTGTCGAGCCCGTGCGTGAGCTGGGCCAGGTCGTTCCCCAGCTGGGAGGTCGTAAGCGCGTGCTCCATGAGCTCGGCCGTGGGCTCCGCCCGCCCGTAGGCGATGTTGTCACGAAGAGACTCGGAGAAGAGGAACGTCTCCTGTGGCACGAACCCGACCGCTTCGCGCACGCTCGCCAGGGGCAGCTCGCGGATGTCCGTACCGTCGAACGAGACGCTGCCCGCCTGCGGGTCCCAGATCCGGGCGAGGAGGTTCACCAGCGTGGTCTTGCCCGACCCGGTGGCGCCAACGATCGCCACCATCGTCCCAGAGGGAACCTCGAGCGAAATGTCCTTAAGCATGGGATGGCCGTTGTAGCCGAAGCTCACCCCCCGGAGCGAGACGTCCCCGTGGGGCGCGGCGGCACCGGGCCCTGCCGGTCCATCGACGATGGTGGGGCGGCTGTCGAAGACTTCGCCGATCCGTTTCAACGAGGCCACACCCTGTTGGACAGCCGTCGCCGTCCAGCCGAACGACATGAGCGGGTTTGCGAGGATGATCAGATAGGCGTTGAACTGGACGAACTCGCCCAGCGTCATGCCGCCGTTGGCCACGTCGCGGCCACCGAACCAGAGCACGAGGACCGTCGAGGCGCCCGTCGCCACGACCATGAGCGGCCACATCGCGGCCGTCCAATAGGCCCACGACATCGAGCGCCGCAGCATCTCCTTATTCGCCACGGCGAAGCCGGCCGTCTCCGTCTCCTCCTGGGCGTACGCCTTGATCGTCCGCATCCCTGAGATGTTCTCCTGTACCCGGGTCGAAAGGACGCCGAACTGGTCCTGGACCTCCCGGTACTTCCGTTCGACGACGGCGCTGCAGCTGCCGATCAGGAGGGCCACGATCGGGAAGTAGGCGAAGGCGATCAGCCCCAGTTTCAGGTTGACCGAGATGAGGAAGACGAACCCCACGACCAACATCGAGAGCGTGCGCAGGAGGTCGATGAAGCTTGGCCCGAGGAGGTCGCGCACGAGCTGGAGGTCGTTCGTACAGCGCGCCATCAGGTCGCCGGTCTGGGAACGGAGGAAGAAGGCCTGGTCCATCTTCATGAAATGGGCCGCCAGGTCGTTGCGGATCTCGTACTCGACCCGCCGCGACGTCCCCGAGACGAGGAGCCGGCCGGCGAAGCGCATGAACCCCTCGATGCAGGCCAGGGCGACGATGAGCAGGCCGTACAGCGCCAGGTCCCAGCGTGAGACGCCCTCGCCGCCGGCGAGGCCCGAGCGCAGCTCGTCGATCGCCCGCGCCAGGATGACCGGCGGCACCATCACGACGAACGACGCGCACAGCACGGCCGCGAAGCCGGCGAGGTAGCGCCAGCGGTAGCGCAGGACATATGTCCGGGCGAGGCGAAGAGAGGAAGGCACGGCGAATCCTGTGGGCGTCGAGGGACGAAGCGGCTCTGGTAGGAACGGCCCGCGAGCCCGTTCGGTTAACCACCTATGGTCACTCCGCGGCAACGGCCGCCGCGCCCCGGAGCACGTAGTATCGTACGGTACGAGGAGGGATCCATGGCCACCATCCGCTATCTCGTGACCGATGTCGACGACGCCGTCGCCTTTTACACCGGTCATCTCGGATTCGAAATCCACCAGCGCCTCGG
>JBJXGC010000126.1:0-47393 GCA_046154545.1 Dehalococcoidia bacterium
TCGCATTCCGGGTCCGGGGTGGTGTAGTTGATCGTGGGGGGGACCTTCTGGTCGCGGATGGCCATGACGCAGGCGAGCGCTTCGACACTGCCGGCCGCGCCCATGCAGTGCCCGGTAATCGGCTTCACTGAGCTGACCGCCGCCTTGTAGGCCGCCGGCCCCATGATCTCCTTGAAGACCATCGTCTCCACCTTGTCGTTCTGGGGCGTGCCGCTGCCGTGCGGGTTGATGTAGTCGATCTCGGCCGGGTCAATGCCGGCCTTGCGGATGGCCGCGTTGACCGCCCGCTTCAGCCCCCGGCCGGTTTCGTGCAGGGAGATCATGTCGTAGGCGTCGTTCGAGCTGCCGTAGCCGATGACCTCGCAGTAGATTCGGGCGCCCCTGGCCTGCGCGCTCTCGAGGTCTTCGAGGATGTAGGCCGCGCCGCCTTCGCCGGCCACGAACCCGTCACGGTTCAGGTCGAACGGCTTGAGGGCCTTCTCCGGGTGCTCGTTATCGGTGGCGAGGGCGCGCATCGCCGACCAGGTGGCGTGATAGATGGGCAGGAGCACGGCTTCGGAGCTGCCTGCGATGATCGCGTCGGCGTCGCCGCGCTTCACCGTCTCGAAGGCCTCGCCGAGGGTGCCGCCACCGGTGGCGCAGGCGCTGACGATGGCCATGTTCGGCCCGCGGGCGCCCGTGGCGATGGCGATGTGGCCGCTGACCGCGTCGGTGATGAAGTTCGCCACGAGGAAGGGTGTGACCCGCCTCGGGCCCTTTTCGTCGAGGATGTGCTGGTACTCGATCAGGAGGTCGCTGCCGCCGCCGCCGGCGCCGAACATCACGCCGACCATGTCCGCGTTCTCTTCCGTAATCTGAAGCCCGGAATCGGCCAGCGCTTCGAGGGCGGCGCCAACGCCGAACTTCACGCCCCGGTTCATGTAGCGTTGCTGCTTGGCATCCGCCCGGTCGCCGAGTTCGTAACCGTGGACCTCGGCCTGGATGCGCGAGGCGTAGGGCTCGGCGTCGAAGAGGGTGATAAGACCGATCCCGCTCCGCCCGGCGACCATCGCCTGCCAGGTCTCCTCGGCGGTGTGACCGACCGCCGTGACAGCGCCGACACCGGTAACGACGACCCGCCGGGTCATCGGGCAGCAGCCTCCACGGCGCGCCAGTTATCGCTGAAGAGGCCCTCGTCGGGGTCGCTCAGGCTGAGGCTGTTCACGTTGTAATCGATCCGCCGGACAAGCCGCGTAAGGACATTCCCGGGCCCGACCTCGATGAACATGTCGGCATCACTGGCCCGCATGGTTTCGACGGACTTCTGCCAGCGGACGCCCATCGTCAGCTGATCGCGCAGCTCCTCGTAGACCTCGGGGCGGGTCTCCAGGAGGGCGGCGTTGACGTTGCCCACCATCGGATGGCGCGGGTCGTGGATCGGGAACTTCTGGAGGAGGCGGTTCATGCTCTCGCTCGCCTTCGCCATGAGGGGGGAGTGGGAGGCGATCGAGATCGGGAGCTTCACGACCTTGCGCGCGCGGGCCTTCTCAGCCAGCTCCATCGCCCGGCGGAGGGCGCCGAGCGCGCCCGAGATGACGTTCTGGCCATCGCAGTTCGCGGTCGCGAGACCGACGTACCCCTCGACGGCGGCCTCTTTGCAGATCTCCTCCACCTTCTCGGTCGGGAGGCCGATGATGGAGGCCATACCGCCGGGGTTCTCCCGCCCGGCGGCTTCCATGAGGACACCGCGCTCCTTCACGAGGAGCGCTCCCTCCTCGAAGGTGAGCGAACCGGCCGCCACTGCGGCGGTGAATTCACCCATCGAATGGCCGGCGAACATGTACGGCTCGATCTTCCGGTCGAGCGAATCCCAGCGCTCCTGGAGGGCGGCCAGCCAGGCCATCGAGGTCACGAAGCTGGCTGGTTGCTGGTTAACTGTCGCCTCGAGTTCCTCGGCAGTGCCTTCGACGCAAAGGCGGGCGAGTTGCATATCGAGCACCTCGTCGGCCCTGCGGAAGACATCTGCTGCAGCCCGCGACATCTGGATGAGTTTCTCGGCCATCCCGGGGTGCTGCGACCCCTGGCCAGGGAAGATCAGCGCGACACGGCGCCACGGCTTGACCACTTGATCCATTGGACTCTCTCACGTGGTACCGCCGCCTGCGTCCCGGCGGCCACACCCTGAATGGTACCACAATGACGACAGAAGCTGATGGCCGGGCCGAACAGAAGACGAGGACTGGCGGCCTCCTCGAACGGACAACGCAGAGTATGCTCCGGTGCGTGCTTCGGGGATTGGCGGGAATGCTCGGCCTCTGGGCCGTCGGGGCGGTCGTGCTGCGCGTTGCGGCGGTTCCCCCGGAACAATGTCCGCCTGTCTCACAGCCGGAGGCGCTGGCGGATGCGCGGGCGGCGGCGGCGTGGATCGAGCGCGTGCAGCGTCCCGATGGGTCGTACCTCTATGAGTACGACATCGACGCGGACCGCGAGGTGCCCGGCTACAACGCCGTCCGCCACGCGGGGGTCACGATGTCGCTCTACATGCTCGCGGCGGAAGGCGATTCGTCGGCGCTGGCAGCCGGGGACAAAGGGCTGGCGTGGATGGAGCAGAACCTCGCCCGCTATGACGGCTGGGCGGCCCTCAAAGCGCCGAGCACCGGTTCGATCGAGCTTGGGGCGAGCGCATTGATGCTTGCCGGGCTCGCCCAACGGCGGCTGGCCACGGCCGACACGAGCTTCGACAGCCTGATGCATGAGGTCGCGCGGTTCGTCCTGGTGATGCAGAACCCGGATGGCAGTTTCCTGCTCCGCTGGCTCCCCGAGACCGGTGCGCCCGACCCTGCCTTGCGTTCCCTGTACGCGACCGGCGAGGCGTTCTGGGCGCTGACGCTGATGCGGCGCGCCTTCCCCGGCGAGGATTGGGAGCGCCCATCGCGAGCCACGGCCGACTACCTGTCACTGCACCGCGACACGGTGGAGCAGCAGAAGTTCCCGCCCTGGGCGGACCAGTGGGCGGCCTATGGGCTGGCCGAAATGGCTGACTGGCCGCTCAACGACGCGAACATCGTCTATGCCCGCAGCCTGGCGGAACGCTTTGGGTTCCTCGTGCGGGTCGAGTCGCGGCGGACGGGAAGCTGGTTCTCAGACGCCACCCGTGGCCCGCAGGCGCGGGCGGCGGGGATGGGGACGTGGTCGGAGGCGCTCGATTCACTCTGGAGGCTGGCCAGCGCCGACCCGAGAATGGCGGACATGCGGAAGAAGCTGGGCGACCGGGCGGTGTGCGCGGCGGGTATGCTTCACGACCGGCAGCTGACGGCCGTGGAAGCGGCCACGTTCGCCAGTCCGGCCATCGCCGAGGGCGCCTGGTTCACGGACGGCGTCACCCGGATGGACGACCAACAGCACGCGCTCTCGGGCCTCGTCCGGGCTGCGGCGATCATCGAGGAACGGGGACGGGCGTCGAAATGAGCGATTTTGGGCAGCTGCTGGTGGCCTTCTTTGCCGTCGTGAACCCGGCGGCCGTGCTCCTGGCGGCGCGGAGTGTGCGCCGGGACGGTACCCCCATAGGGCCTCCGATCGGGGCCGGGGCTGCCCTCCTGGCGGTCGCCCTGATCGCCGTCCTTGCGGTCACGGGTGAGCGGATCCTGGATGGGCTCGCGGTCGCGCCGGAATCGTTCCGGGTGGCGGCCGGCATCGTCTTCGCGGCGAGCGGCATGTCGATGGTCTGGCTGGGCCGCCACGGCCACGCGGCGGGCGACGGGACATGGCGCGACGCGATATCGCCGCTGGGGTTGCCGCTGCTCTTCGGCCCAGCGACGCTTGTAGCGGCGGTGAGTTACGGCGCCGACGAAGGTCCCGGACGGACGATTGCCGCTGCAACGATCTGCGTGGTCGCGGCGGGTGTGCTCCTGGTGGCCGCTGGCCGCGTGCGGCCTGCCCTGCCGGACGCCATCGCCCGGCTGACGGGCGCGCTCCTCGTGGTGGTGGCGGCGGGCCTCGTCGTCGATGGCGTGCGGGCGATTTAGCCAGCCGTACCCGGGCCAGCGATCACCCCCTGGCGAGGCCGGCGAGCTCCTCCGCCGATGGCATCGGGTAGGCGATCCGGGGGTGGTAGACCGCCCGAAGCGTCTCCTTGAAGGCGTCCCCAACGGCCCTCAGGTCCCGCATGGTGAGGTCGCATTCGTCGAGTTCGCCCTCCGACACCCGTTCGCCGAGCACCGTATCAACGAGCTGGTCGATGCGCCGCCCCTGCCGGTCCGGGTCGGCGCGGACGATGGCCTCGCAAGAATCGGCCAGCATCACGATCGCGGCCTCCCGTGACTGTGGCCTCGGGCCGGCGTAGCGAAAATCCGACGCATCCACGGGGCCGCCGGTCTCCGTCGCCTGGCGGTAGAAGTAGGTCACCAATCGTGTGCCGTGGTGCTGCGGGATGAAGTCCGCGACGGCTCCAGGCAAACCGTAGTGCCGGGCCAGCTCTACGCCGCGGCTGACGTGTTCGCGGATGATCGCGGCGCTTTGCCCGTGCGGAAGGCCATCGTGGGGGCTGACCTGCTCCTCGGCGAAGTTCTCGACGTAGAACGCAGGCTGACCGAGCTTGCCAATGTCGTGATACATCGCGCCGACCCTGGCCAGGGCCGCGTCCGCACCGATGCGCGAAGCGGCGCGTTCGGCCAGCGAGGCGACCATCTGGCTGTGGTGGTAGGTGCCCGGGGCCTCGTCCCGCAGGCGTGCCTGGAGCGGGTGCCCCGGCTGGCTGAGCTCGGCGAGCCGGCTGGCGAGCGAGCGAGGGCCCAGCCACGAAGCCACGGCTGAGAAAAGCCCTACGGCCAGGGCAGTCCCGGCGCCAGCGCTCGCCGCGGCGGAGGCCATCCAGGCCAGGTCGTCGTTGTTGCGCGGATCGGTAATGAGCCAGAAGAACGCCAGGATCGCGCCTGAAGCCGCCGTCACCGCCAGCCCCGCGCCGGCCACCCATCCTGGCCGCGTGGGCTTCCGGGCGGCCATCGCGGAACCAGCGAGCCCACCTGCCGTGACCACCGCCGCAAGTTCAAGCGATTGCAGGGGGCCGACATACGTGGAGCCGGCGAGCGCTGGTTGGGCGCCCGCGATGAAGGCGACGAGCACGCCGGAGACCGCGGCGATACAGGCGCCGAGCGCAGGCCCGGTCCTGAACGTCGCCAGCACGGCGGCGCCCGCAAAGGGGAGCGCAAAGGGCAGGAAGTGCTGGTCGCGGTCGGGCATGACGAGGGGCAGGGCAAACCGTGCGCCCAGCAGGACGGCCGCTGACGCCATCCAGATTGCGGCGAGGTCAGCGGCGGCCGGTGATGGCCTGCCGGAGCCGGCGGCGAATGCGAAGACGACGATGCCGAGGCTCAGCGCCGCAATGATGCCGCCAGCGGCTTTGTAGAAATCGTAGCCGGAGTTGATCACGCCCGTCCGCCGGAGGGCTTCGATGTCGGCGGCGGAGAGGACGTTGCCCTCGTTGACGATCACCTGGCCGCGCGAGTAGGTGACCGTCACCGGCGCGACCGCCGCCCTGGCTTCGTCCCGGAGCTTCTGGGTCGCTTGCTGGTCAACGCGCACGTTCTCCACAACGAACGCCTTGAGGAGCTCCCGCGAGGCGAGCGCGACATCGGCCATGGTGCCTGGGGGATCGATGTCGGCCGCGGGGTTCGGCTGGGCGAGGTAGGCTTCGACCCGGTCGGCGGCCTTCCCCGGTTCCACTGGCCCCTGGAGGATGGCTGAAAGCGCGGCGAGAGTGCGTTCCTGGGCGCTCCTGAAGGTGAACGCGTCCATTTCGAGGAGCGTAAATTGTTGGGCCGCGGGGATGCCGCTGACGCCGGTTAGCTTCGCGGCGTCGCTCAACTGTTGCGAACGGGAAAGGTCCGTGCGCAGCCGGATAGCGCGGAACTCATCGAGGAGGGTCTGGAGCTTGTCCAGCTGTTGCTCACGGACAGTCGGATCGGGCGGGAAGTAGCGTTCGGCAACTTTGCGAGACTGCTCGGCCCGGACCGCCTCGGTCAGGGCGTCCGACTCGAACTGGGCCGCGCGCTCGGCACTGAGCGTGGTGGAGGCACGGTCACCTTCGCGGACGCCGCCTCCGGCCGGGGTCAGTGGTACCAACGCCGCCCCGGCCACGGCCGCGAAAGCGAGCGAGAAGATGACGGCCCGCATCCGGGAGACCCCCCGGCCCGACTCCCTGTCTGACGTCATATGTCCGAGGATATCAGAGCGGGCGGGGCAGGCGGCGTTAGCTGCCGAGCAGCGCCCGGACCACTTCATTGATAACCCGGCCGTCGGCGCGGCCGGCGAAGGCCCTGGTCATGGCGGGCATCACCTTGCCGATGTCGCGGGCACCGGACGCGCCGGTCTCGGCAATGACCGAGCGTGCGGCCGCCTCAATCTCCTCGCGGGTTGCCTGTTTCGGCCCATATTCGAGCAGAATCTCCAGTTCGGCCTGCTCCTTATCGGCGAGGTCCGAGCGGTTGGCCTTGCGGAACTGGTCGATCGAGTCGCGGCGTTGCTTCACCTGCCGAAGGACGAGTTCGGTCACACCGGAATCGTCGAGGCGGAACGTCTCCGGAGCGCCGGCCGCCCCTTCGGGTGGGATTTCGGCGTTCCGCACGGCCGCGATAAGCATCCGCAGGGTGCTCTTCCTGAGCTCGTCCCGCGCCCGCATGGCGGCGGTCAGGTCGGCTTCGATGCGCTCTTTGAGCGTGGCCATGGCGATCCCTCCGGAATCGAGAAGGCCCGGGGAGGACCCGGGCCTTCTGGTTGTCGATGGTTGGGCGAGGCTAGCGCCTCGTCAGCGCCCGGGCTTCGCTGCGGAGCTGCTTCTTGCGCAGCTTGCGAATGCGAGCGGCTTCTTTCTTCTTGCGCTTCACGCTCGGCTTCTCGTAATGCTCGCGGCGGCGGGCTTCGGCAAGGATGCCGTCCTGCTGGACGCGCTTGTTAAACCGCTTGAGCGCGCCTTCGAACGACTCGTTGTCGCCAATGATGACTTCTGCCACGTTTCGGGAATCACCCGCCCTTCAGCGGCCAACATTCCCATCGAGGGCGCCGCGGGACTGAGACCGTACCATCGACGCGGGCTATGCGGAAGGAACGGAGTGTCGCTTGTCGCTGCCGAGAGAAAACGACCGGGCTAACTGCCGGGTGAATATGTCCACCGATGGAAGATGGTGGACGCCGGGCGGGGCACCACGGCCATCGCCCCACGCTCTGCCTTTCGCCAGCGCTGTCCCGCACGTAGACTTGCGGGACTTCCGCACGGATGTTCGCCCTCGTGACAGCTCGCACGTACGTCGCCATTGACGTCGAAACGACCGGCCTTGACCCCGAAACCGACCGCATCACGGAAGTGGGGGCTGTCCGCTTCTCGGCTGATGGGCTTGTCCTCGACACGTTCCAGTCGCTCATCAACCCGGGCCGGGAGATCCCCCAGTTCATCGAACAGTTGACGGGTGTGACCAATGAGGCGGTGCGCTCCGCCCCCGGCCTGGCCGAGGTGGGGCCTGCCCTGAGCGCATTCGTCGGCACTTCGACGATGGTCGGCCAGAACGTCGGGTTCGACCTCCTCCATCTGCGGAAGGGCGGCGTCCGGCTGCCGGAGGTGGCGCTCGACACGGCTGAGCTTTCGCGACTGCTCATCCCTGGCCGCCAGGCCCGTGGCCTGGTGGACCTGGCCGCCCTGCTCGGCATCGAAGCGGCCGACCATCACCGGGCCTTGCCGGACGCCCAGACGGCCGCGGCCGTATTCGTGGCCCTCCGCAAGACTGCCGCCGAGCTGGACCCGCCCGTCCGGATGCAGCTGGCGCGGCTCACCTCGATCCGTGACCTGGGACTCGCCGAGGCGATCGCGGGCGAGGCGTGGGAGGACCTTCCCGTGTCCGACCGGGCGCTCCCGACCGTCCGGCCTGCCCCGGAGTTTCCGGCCCTCACGAAGCGAGAACGGCGGGTCCCTGTGCCTGCCGGCAAGGTCAGCAGTGCGTTCGCCGCCGCCACCCGGATGGCTGGCTTCGAAGATAGGCCCGAGCAGTTGCGGATGGCGGCGGAGGTGCGGACGGCCTTCGCCGGTGGAGGGCACTACCTTGTGGAGGCGGGGACCGGCGTCGGAAAGTCGCTGGCCTACCTCGTCCCGGCGGCGCTCCACGCGCTGGCAAACGGCGAGCGCGTGGTTGTTTCAACGAACACGATCAACCTCCAGGAACAGCTCCTGAAAAAGGACATCCCGGCCCTGCGGCGGATGTTGAAGGCGGCGGGCCACATCGCCGAAGAGGGCGACCTCCGGGCCACCCTGCTCAAGGGCCGCGGGAACTACCTCTGCCTCCGCCGTTGGACCGCGAGCTACGCCGCCAACCTCGGCGACCCCGACTTCGCCCGCCTGGCCGCGGCGATGCTCCTCTGGCTGCCGCAAACGGAGACCGGCGACCGCGGTGAACTGAACTTCGACCAGGACGACTGGCTCACCTGGCAGCGGTTTTCGGCCCAGGACACCGACTGTCTGCAGCGCCCAAACAGCTACGTGAAGGCCGGCAACTGCTTCCTCCAGCGCGCCCGGAAAGCGGCCGAGTCGGCCCACATCATCGTCGTGAACCACGCCCTCCTGCTGGCTGACATCGCCTCTGGCGGGAACGCACTGCCGGCCTACGACCACCTGATCATCGACGAGGCCCATAACCTCGAAGACCAGGCGACGCAGCAGTTCGGTGGGTCGGTGAGCCGGCGTCTGCTCGCGGACGCGCTCGATGGCATCCACCGCGTAAAGCGCACCGACCAGCGCGAAGGCGGCGTGGTGACGCTGCTGAAAGCGTTCCCCCCAGGCGGCGCGCAGATGGCCGGGGCGGCGCTCGAGCAGGCGGCCGCCGCAGCCGCGGTCCGGCTGGGGCCATGCTTCGAAGCGCTGGCCACCTTCCTGCCGCGAGGCGGTGACGATGATCGGCTGCTGGTCGATCGCTCGCTCCGCGCCCAGCCCGGCTGGGCCATCCCGGAAGCGGCCTGGGACGCCCTCGACAAGGCGCTCAAGCACGTCGTCTCCCGATGCACGGCAGCGGCCCAGGGCGTCACCGAGAACGCGACCGTCGAAGAGCCGGACGTCATCGCCGGCGAGGTGACCAGCGCGGCCCGCAAAGTGGAAGAGCTGCGATCGCTGCTCGAGCGCCTGATGGGGAGCACAGATGCCGGCACGATCGTCTGGCTGGGGCGCGAGCGTGACGGCACCGCTTCACTGAATTCGGCCCCCCTCGACGTTGGCCCAACGCTCTGGGAGAACCTGCTCTCGAAGAAAGAGACGGTCGTGGCCACGAGCGCCACCCTCAGCGCCGCCGGCAATATGGATTACGCGGCGCGGCGGCTCGGCTTTCAGGAGCCGGAAACGTTGCAGTTGGGGTCGCCCTTCGATTACCAGCGCTCAACGCTGCTGACGGCGTTCACAGACATCCCCGAGCCGAACGACCCGGCCTACCTGGAGGCCGTGAGCGACGCGATCGTGGCGCTGGCGCGAGCCTCGCAGGGCCGGGCGTTGGCCCTATTCACCTCCCACGCCGCCCTGCGGCGGGTCGCGGAGCGGGCCCGGCGGACCCTCGAAGGCGAAGGCATCTCCGTCCGCGCCCAGGGCGTGGATGGGGCGCCCCGCCAGTTGACCGAGGACCTCGTCCGGAACCCCCGGAGCATCATCCTCGGCACCTCGAGCTTCTGGGAGGGGGTGGACATCAAGGGCGACGCGCTCTCGATGCTGATCATCGCCCGGCTACCCTTCTCCGTCCCCTCCGACCCCGTCTACCGGGCTCGGTCGGAGCAGTACGACAACGCCTTCGGACAGTACGCCCTGCCCCAGGCCATCCTGCGCTTCCGCCAGGGGTTCGGGAGGCTGATCCGCGACCGTAGCGACCGGGGAGTGGTAGCCGTCCTGGACCGGCGCATCTACGAAAAGAAGTATGGCGACGCCTTCGTCGAAGCCCTGCCGCGTTGCACACAATACCGGTCCGATACGGCCGGGGTCGCCGCCCGGGCGCGCGATTGGCTCGCGCGGTGATCGGCGAACTGGCAGGTGAGCGCGTCCGTGTTGACCTCGCCAC
Organism: Dehalococcoidia bacterium; assembly: GCA_046154545.1. Taxonomy (GTDB): domain Bacteria; phylum Chloroflexota; class Dehalococcoidia; order Tepidiformales; family Tepidiformaceae; genus JBJXGC01. The sequence goes on from JBJXGC010000126.1 coordinate 10,053, forward strand.
TGGCGCCATTTCCGGCCAGGCGGCTGGCGAGCCGTTGGGTCATTTGGCGCTCGAGGACGACGGCGAGACGCTCTTCATCCGCGAACTGTGCATCGACGCGGGGGCGCGGGGCCTTGGCGCGGGGTCGGAGTGCGTCCGCCTCCTGCGTGACTACGCCGAGGCCGGGCAGTGGCGGGTGCTCCGGGCCTGGGCGCCACCCGATATTGGCCTTGCCGTGTACTTCTGGAGCCGGATGGGGCTGCGGCCCATGTTTGGCGAGGGCCCGGGCGGCGGAATCTGGTTCGAACGCCGCCTGGACAGCTCGCCGCCGGCGTGACGGCCAGGGCGCCCGTAACTGACGGTCAACCCTACTTTTCCCCCGCGCAACCCTTTAGACGCCCGGTGCCTGGCCGTGCACGGTCGATACTCTTCTTGAATGCGGTTTCGCGTCACCTCCTGGAACGGTGGTATCCCATGCTCCGTCCTTCACGCTCCGAATTGGACGACTCCCAGGCCCTGCCTGGCAGCGACGCCCGCGCCGCCACGCTGAACCGCCGGCTGATCATTGGGACCCTCACGCTCATCCTCGTGGCCGAGGCGCTGGTAGCTGTGCTGCTCTCGCCCGTGGCCGGCGCCATCATGTTCGCCTTCACCGGATTACTCGGCGTCCTCGAACATCGCGGGGAGCGGTTCGCCGCGGGCGCCCGGGCGCGGACGATGGAGGCCTATGCGAGCCAGAAAGTGCACGCCCTCGCCTCCGACATGGAGACCGGCCTGCCGAACCGCCAGGCCCTGCTCGACCAATTGACGCGGGACATCGCGCGCGCTGAACGCTACCGCGAGGACCTCACGATGGCGGTGATCGAGATCGGTCAATTCGACGCGGTCCAGGCGCGTGGCCGTGACGTCCGGAACGAAGCGATCGCGCATGTGGCCCAGACCCTGAAACGGGTCACGCGGACGTCAGACTACATCGCCCGGATAGACGAGCGGCGATTCGCCGTGCTGCTGATCGCCTCCACGGCGGCGCAAGCCGAAGTCTTCGCAGAACGGGCTGTGATGGCCGTTGCCAATCGCCCATTGAGCGCCGGCCATCTCCCCGTCTACATCAACTGCGAGGTCGAGATCCTCGGGTATGACGCGGCCCAGTACCGCGGTCCACTGGCCTTCCTCAGCGCGGCCGGCGGCGATGCCGCCACGACGGCGCGAAAGACGCGAAAGAACCCGGCCGGGACACTGACTGGCGACGGCGGTCAGTCCCTTCGCCGCCAGATACTCGGTACCGCCCGCGCTGCGAACGACGCCGAGCGATACGCTCACCTTCGCAAGAAGGCGAGCTGACCGCCGGACCCAGGGGACGGCCGGGAGCCGGTCCCCAGGGCCCAGGCCGGGCTGGGCCTCCAGGCTACTTCTGGGCGGCCTGGTAGGCAGCCAACGACTGTCCGGCCCGCCACTGTGGCTCGGCCCCTTCGAGGCTGGTGATTGCCGGCCAGTTCGCCTGGACGAACTCGGCATCGAGGGTCGCGTCCATCCCGGGCTGGAGGCCCTTGCCTTTCACCATGGCAGCGCGATTGAAATTCCCCGCCCCGGCCTCGATCACCATGCCGCTGTCGCTACATTCCTTCGAGACAAGGAACATGACGGCCGGCGAGACCAGCTCAGGCTTGAGCTTATCGACCATCTCCTGGGGCATGACGGTCGCGGTCAGCCGGGTGCCGGCTACCGGGGCAACCGTGTTGACGTTCACGTTGTACTTCACGCCCTCCTGCTTGAGGACGTTCATGAGGCCGAGCATCGCCGTTTTGGCGGCGCCGTAGTTGGCCTGGCCGAATTGGCCCCAGATGCCGGACGATGAGGTCGTAAGGACGACGCGCCCATACGACTGCTGGCGGAAGACCGGCCAGGCTGCCCGGAGGACCGTGAACGAGCCCTTGATGTGGACGTTGAAGACCTTGTCCCAGTCCTCTTCGCTCATGTTGTGGAAGGCGACATCGCGCAGGATGCCGGCGTTGCAGATGACGACGTCGAGGCGCCCCCAGGTGTCGATCGCTGTCTTCACCATGTTGAAGCCACCGTCGTAGTCAGCGACGCTGTCGTAGTTGGGGACGGCTTCGCCGCCGGCGGCCTTGATCTCATCGACGACCTTCTGGGCGGCCGAGCGGTTTTCGCCCTGGCCGTGCGGGTCCCCGCCGAGGTCGTTGACGACGACTTTCGCGCCACGTGCCGCGAGGTCCATTGCGTAGGCCCGGCCGAGGCCGGCCCCTGCACCAGTAACGAGGGCCACCTGCCCGTCAAATCGGATTGCCATGCTGTAAGGATCCTTCCAAAGCTAAAGTGATGTCGCCGCCGGCCGTTAGCCGGCTCCCGGGCGCAACGGAACTGGAGGTTACCACTCCATCGCGCTGAATTCCGCCTCGCCGCCCCGGTAGCGCGAACCATCCTCCACCATCGTCCTGTACCAGGCTTCCGCGCTGGCGACGCGCCAGCTCAGCGTCTCATGTGCGCCGCTGGCGTGGCCTTCGCGCAGCCGCAAGACCTCCTTCGGGTTAAACACGTCTGTCCGCCGTTCCGCCGCCTCGAGGTGGACGGCCATCCACGGGCGCAGCGGTCCATGGACCCATTGCTTCTGGGGAGGCGCGTAGGCGAGCTTGTCCTTCCGGTCGAGGATTTCGTCGGGGACGATGCCGCGCATCGCTTCGCGCAAAGCGACCTTCGTCACGGCCCGCCGGAGGAGGAGGTCCGGTGGCAGGCCGAAGCAGTACTCCACCAGGCGGTGGTCGAGGAAGGGGAGCCGCACTTCCCGGCTGAAGGCCATGCTGTTGCGGTCGGCGTAGCGCAGGAATTCGGGAAGCTGGGTGCCGGTCTGCCAGCGCACGAGCTCGTTGCGGAGCCTGTCGGGGAACGGCTCGAGGGTATCGACGTGGGCCGGCGCGAAGCGGTCGTGCAGCTCCGGTTGGAGCACCCGGCCGGAACGGTAGTAGCGTTCGGCGAGGGCGTCCCGGAGGTGGCCGGGAAGCATGTAGTAGCCGGCGAAGAGGCCCGGGTCCCGCAGCCCGCCGCGATATCGCCGGACGAACGAGAAGAGCTCGCGGCCGAGCTTGTCGAGCCTGCCGTGGCGCAACCAGTGGGCCCAGAACATGCCGTGGGCCTGGTCGTACCCGGCCAGCAGTTCGTCAGCGCCCTGGCCATCGAGGAGGACCGTCGTGTCGTGCTGGCGGGCCAACCGCATCACCATGTACTGGGCGTATGGGCTGGCGCTGGCGATCGGCTCTTCCTGGTGCCATTGCATCTCGCGGAACTCTTCGATAAACCGCTCCGGTTCGATCCAGACCTCGTGCGCCTCGGCATCGACTTCGTAGGTCATCCGGTCGATGTAGTGGCCCTCGTCGTGGGCGCGGGACTTAAATCGCGCGCTGAACGTGCGCTGGTGGACCCAGGCATTCGCTTTCTGAGCGTTGATCGTGGCGACGATGCTTGATGAGTCGAGCCCACCGCTGAGGCTGCTGCCGACGGGGACGTCGCTCCGCAGGCGAAGGCGGATGGAGTCGAAGAGGAGCTCCCTCAGCCCTTCGACGGCCGCCTTCCGGCTCGCCGGGACGGTGGCGCTCGTCGGCCGCCAGTAACGCTGGGGTGTCCCGCGCAGGTCGCGGTCGATCACGAGGAAGTGGGAGGCCGAAAGGCTCTCGATGCCGTCGAAGAAGCTCTCCTGGTCGAGGTCGAGGTCACCGCGGGCGATGTAGCGGTAGACAGAACGCAGGTTCGCGCGCCGCAGTTCAGGGCGGACGGCGAGGATGGCCTTCATCTCGCTGGCGAAGGCGACGCCCCGGGGCGAGCGGGCGATGAAGAGCGGCTTCTCCCCGAAGCGGTCGCGGGCGAGGAAGAGTTCGCCTTTGCGACCGTCCCACAGTCCAAAGGCGAACATGCCGTTGAAGCGTTGGAGGCAGTTCGTCCCCCACTCCTGGTAGGCGCGCATGATGACTTCGCCATCGCCATCCGAACGGAACGTGTGGCCCTTTTGCTTCAGCTCGGAGCGAAGCTCGAGGTAGTTGTAGATCTCGCCGTTGAAGACCAGGGCGAGCTGCGCCGCTTCATCGACGAAGGGCTGGTCCGAGGCGTCCGTCAGGTCGATGATGCGCAGCCGCGTGAAGCCGAGTCCAATGCCCGGAGCGAAGTAGGAGCCTGCGCCATCCGGCCCGCGGTGTCGCAGGGTAGCGACCATCGCCTGGACGGCGCCCCCGGGTACGGTTTCGGCCCCCGGCCGGAGGATCCCGCAGATCCCGCACATACGGCGTATCCCCCTGCCAGCGCCGTCGTGAGCCCGGAGTGCGGTCGTGGACGCTGGCTCGTTCGATGCTAGCAGCACCTCCACTACCGCTCTATGCACGCGGCCCGAACGGTGGCCGAGGCCGTATAGTGTGCCGCGTGACGGACAACATGTGGGACGATGAGGCCGAGCGCCCGGCCGAGCCGGACGATATTGAGCTGCGCGTCCTCCAGGTCGGCGCTGCCCCGGGTGATATCGAAGGGACCTACAACGTCACACTCCGGACCACGCGCGGCGATATCAATGGCATCCTCCACCCGGTCGAAGGCGGCACGGGAGCGATTGTCTGCGTCGGTGGGGCGATGGGCGGGCTGGATGGCCCGGCCGATGCCCTCTACGCGCGGCTTCCGGGGCTGCTCGCGGAGAAGATGGTCACCGTCCTCCGGCTCACCTACCGCGAACCGAACAACCTCGAGGAGTGCGTCGCGGATGTCCTTGCCGGGTGTTCTTTCCTGAAAGGGATTGGCGGCGTGGAGATCGGGCTGGTTGGGCATAGCTTCGGCGGCGCCGTCGTCATCAAGGCGGGCGAACTCTGGCCTGCCGTGCGCGCGGTGGTCTCGATGTCGCCTCAGCTCCACGGCACGCGCCAGGTGCACCAGCTCGGCAAACCGCTTCTGCTCGTCCACGGCACGGCCGACACCATCCTCGACCACGCGGCCAGCGAAGACATCTACCGCCGGGCGGAAGATCCCAAGCGGATCGTCCTCTACGCGGATACCGGCCACTCCCTCATCCAGGCGAAGGAGCAGGTCGGGAAGCTGCTGGCGGAATGGCTGCCGGCGCGACTGGCGGGCGAAACGATGGAGTCGGGCCGCAGCGAGTACGTGACCTGAGGCAGGCCCGGGCTCGGCGAACTGCGGCGCAGTTCCACCGTCCCCGTCCGTTGGCCGCTAAAGTCCTCTGTCCCGGCAGACATCCACGTCGAACAACAGGTTCCCGGTGTAGGTCGGTGGGGTCTGTTCGCAAATCCAGACCGAGGCCTTCCCCATCAGGGTGGCCTCTTCGAAGTCGAGGTCGGGGTTCTCTTTGTTGTTCTGGCCGAAGGCGTTGCCGGGCGTCTTGATGCGGCCCTCCGGGGAGAGCGCGTTCACGGCGATGTTTTCGTCCTGCAGCTCCATGGCCAGGCCCTGCGTCATCCGTTCGAGGGCCGCTTTGAGGAGCCCGTAGAACCAGCCGCCCTTGCGCGCGTTGGCGTAGGGGCCGGGCCCCGGGAAGACGGCGGCGGCCGACGAGATGTTCAGGATGTGGCCCCCGCCCGCCGCGCGCATGTGTGGGAGCGTCTGGCGGATGGCGTAGATGGGGCCACGCAGGTCCACCTCCCAGAGGAGGTCGATGTGGCGCTCTTTGAGGCTGTCGATGGTTCCCGGGACGAGCAGGGCGGCGTTGTTCACGAGGATATCGACCTTGCCGAACCGCTCGGCGGCCTTCGCCACGCCTTCGGCGATGCTGGTGGGGTCGCGCATGTCCATACGCACGCCAATCGCCTTGCCCCCGGCATCCTCGATCTCTTTCGCGACTGAGTAGATCGTCCCCGGGAGGCGGGGGTCGGTGACTTCTTCGGAGCGGGCAGCGACGACGACAGCGGCGCCCGCCCGCCCAAGATACTTCGCGATGTCGGCGCCAATCCCGCGGCTCGCGCCGGTGACCAGGGCAACCTTCCCTTCGAGTGACATGGTCCACCTCCCTTGTGGCCGGAATCCTACGCCTGCGGAGCGGGGATTGCCGCACCTTCACCTTCACGCCGGGCAGGCCAGGTCAAAAGACGGTGCCTCGGGTGAGACGCGCCTGCGCCTATCCCGCAGAGCAGCACCGGGTGCCGCTATGCGCCCACGAACTCAACGGCCAATCCCTCGGCGGCCGCTGCCGTCGCCTGTCGTTGGTCGGCTGTCACAAACGTCAGCGCCCCGCCGCTCGATGCCAGCACCCGAGCCACTTCGGTCGCCGTCGCGACCTGGATGGCGTCCGCGGCTCGCAACGGGTGCCTGAAAAGGAGCCGCTCTGCCTCAAACTGAATGGCCGTCGTGAGAGCCACATGTTGATAGCGAGTCCGCTCGTGGAGGCTGAACAGCCGCGATGCTCGCTCCAATCCCTGGCGGTCCAGAGTCCCGTCCCGAATCCGCCGCCCGAGGACGGAGGCGAACTCAGTACGAGTCAGCTGGCTCACGTGAATGACATTCCCGGCGTCGCGCCAAAGTGCACGCACGTGGGGCGAGCCCGGTTCATGAAGGTAGCGCTTGGCCAGCCCCGAGGTGTCCGGCAAGAAATGCATCGCGTTCCTCCCGCTCTTCGATGACGGCTTCGCTCAGACGCAGAGGGGCCGGGTGCGCCGCGAGCCACTCTTCCCATTCGCGTTCCGCCTCTGCCAGCTCGGCCTCCGACGCGGGCGGGCCCTCGGGCTCCAGCAGCAGGCCCGCCGCGCGGACCGCCGCCAGTCCCGGATCCTCGGCGGAGGGCAGGGTGCCGATCGCCTCGCGGATCACCTGGGCTTCGGTGCAGCGACGCTGACGGGCGATCTGCTTGACCTTCGCATCGTCGTCAACGGTCAGGTACACCTGCTTGCGGACCATCTTCATCGCGAATCGTCTCCTACATCGCCAGTATACATCGTGTTCCTGGCTCCTGACGGCGAGCTGTCACCAGGGCGAACGCGAACGGATGTTCCACGCCCGCGCTCTTGCTACACTGGGCGCATGCCTCTCCTCGCTCCGCACGCCCGCGGCGAATTCAAGCTCATCGCCGACTACAAGCCCACCGGCGACCAGCCGGACGCGATCGAAAAGCTCGTCACCGGCGTGGAACGGGGCGACCGCTATCAGACGCTGCTGGGCGTCACCGGCTCGGGAAAGACGTTCACGATCGCCAACCTGGTGGCGCGGACCGGGAGGCCGACGCTCGTCCTCGCCCACAACAAGACGCTGGCCGCCCAGCTCTGCTCCGAGCTGAAGGAGTTCTTCCCCGAGAACGCGGTCGAGTACTTCGTCAGCTACTACGACTATTACCAGCCAGAGGCCTACATCCCGCGCAGCGACACCTACATCGCCAAAGACGCGGACATCAACGAAGAGATCGACAAGCTGCGCCATGCCGCGACGCGCTCCCTGTTTACTCGGCGCGACGTGATCATCGTGGCGAGCGTGAGCTGCATCTACGGCCTCGGTGAACCTGAGCAGTACCAGGAGTTCGTCCTCAGCTTCAAGCGCGGCCAGTCGTTCAAGCGCTCCGACGCCATCCGCAAGATGGTGGACATGCAGTACGAGCGCAACGATATGAACGTGGTCCGGGGCAAGTTCCGGATGCGGGGCGATTCACTCACCATCCTCCCGAGCTACGACGAGTTGGCCGTGCGGGTCGATTTCTTCGGCGACGAGGTGGAGCGGATCGTCGAGCTCGACCCCCTCACCGGAGAAATCCTGGCTGAGCACGAACACATCGAGATCTTCCCCGCGAAGCACTTCGTGACCACGAGCGACCGGATGCAGGGCGCCATCGCGGGGATCGAGACGGAGCTGGAAGAGCAGCTCGCACACTTCAAGACGCAGGGGAAGATCCTCGAAGCTGCGCGGCTTGAGGAGCGGACGCACTACGACATCGAGTCGATGCGGGAAACGGGCTACTGCGCGGGGGTCGAGAACTACTCGCGCCACCTCCAGGCGCGGGAACCCGGGTCGACCCCGTGGTGCCTGCTCGACTACTTCCCGGATGATTGGCTCCTCGTTGTCGATGAGTCGCACATCACCCTGCCCCAGGTGCAGGGCCAGTTCTTCGGCGACCGCCGGCGCAAAGAGACGCTGGTCGAGTTCGGGTTCCGCCTGCCGAGCGCGATGGACAACCGGCCGCTCACCTTCGACGAGTTTGACCAGCACATCAACCAGTGCATTTTCGTGAGCGCGACGCCGGCCGATTACGAAATCCAGCGGTCGGCCCAGGTAGTCGAGCAGGTAATCCGGCCCACGGGCCTGCTCGACCCCCAGATTGAAGTCCGGCCGACGAAGAACCAGATCGACGACCTGATGGACGAGATCAAGCTGAACATCGACAAGGGCCAACGCGTCCTCGTCACCACGCTCACGAAGAAGATGGCCGAGGACCTGGCCGACTACCTCCTCGAGATGGGGATCAAGACCCACTATCTCCACTCCGAAGTGGAAACCATGGACCGGGTAGAGATCCTGCGCGACCTGCGCCTCGGGATCTACGACGTCGTCGTCGGGATCAACCTGCTCCGAGAGGGTCTCGACCTGCCCGAAGTGTCGCTCGTCCTCATCCTCGACGCGGACAAGGAGGGCTACCTCCGCTCGAACCGGTCGCTCGTCCAGACCATCGGCCGCGCCGCCCGTCACATCGAGGGCCGCGTGATCATGTATGCGGACAAAGTGACTGCAAGCATGCAGAGCGCCATCGACGAGACCTACCGGCGCCGCGCCATCCAGGCCGAGTACAACATCGCCCACGGCATCGAAGCAGTCGGCATCGTCAAAGCTATCCGCGACATCACCGACCAGGTGCGCATGCTGGCCGAGGAGAAGACGCCGTACGACGCAAGCGGTGCCAGCGACCTCCCGAAGGACCAGGTGCTGCGGCTGGTCAAGGAGATGGAGTCGCAGATGAAGGCCGCCGCCAAGGCCCTCGAGTTCGAGAAGGCGGCCGCCCTCCGCGACCAGGTGGTGGAACTGCGCCGCCAGATGGCGGGCACGGACGAGGAACAATTGAAGGCCTTCGCGGATGTCGCAGGCCGCGGCGGTCCGGTGCGTTACGGCCGCAGCCAGGCCGGCGGCCGTGACCGCAGCCGGCGTTACCGGAAGTAGGCGCTCCAAGGGCTTGCCCGAGCCGTCCGGTAAGTACTATGGTGTTACCGGAATCACAGCGAGCCGGACGATGATCGCGAAGGAGTATGCCGGTGCCTTCCGATCGGGGAGTGTTCGATTGGGATGAACAGAACCTTGATCACATTGGCCGCCATCACCTGAACCCGGCCGACGTGGAGGAGGCCTTGGCTGATCCGCGTCGAATACAATCGCCCGCCCAGCGCGGCGAAGAACCACGTAGGGCGGTCATCGGAGCCACCGAATCGGGCCAGCTCCTATTTATGGTCTACACCGTTCGCGCGGGACACATCCGCCTCGTTACAGCAAGGGACGCAGTACGTTGGGAACGCAGACGATACGAAACAAAGGGCAAGTAAGGCCCAGGCCAGCTGGCCTCGTTGAGGTGAATTCCCTTGACGAGGTGCCCGACTTCGCGTCGGACGAGGAAGCGGCAGCATTCTGGAGTACCCACACGTTCGGACCTCGCTGGTTTGACAACGTGCCTGAAGAAGATGACCCTGACCTCCCCCCGCCCCGCCCGCGCACACGGCCCGTCTCCATCCGTTTCGACCAGGACACGATCGCCCGCCTCCAGGCCGTGGCCGCGAAGAAAAACAAGGGCTACCAGACGCTCCTCAAGGAGTTCGTGGCCGAGCGGCTGTACGAAGAAGAGAAGCGCGAGGGGATGCTCCCGTAGCCGGGCCGGCCGCGTTCACCGCTTCTTCTTCTTCGACCCGCCGTGAGCGGGCGCGCCACCCACAGTCGTTTCGCGGCGAATCCAGGCGACGAGCCCGGGCACCACTTTGAGGGCCGGCGCAATCGCCAGGTAGATGTACTGGGCGTTGTCGAAGGCCTGGTCGCCGGTGAGCATGCCGACCATCTTCCGCTTGCCCGTGATGATGGCTGTGACGTAGGGGTTCGCGCGTCGCGCGTCGAGGAGCGCCTGGCGCGATGGCGCGGCGGCGTCGCCACGGCAATAGGCCGCGATGGCCCGTGCGTAGAGCACGAGCGGCGTTGGCGTAGCTTTGCTGAGCGCCGCGGCCGCACCCTCAGGGTCGGACCGGATAGCGAGGGCGAGGGCAAGACGCGGGCGCGCGCCCTGCCGGTCCTCCGGGTCGTAGCGGAGCGCCTCGACGTAGAGCGGGACGCCGTCACCTGAATAGCCCGTCGTGGCGAAGGTTTCACCGAGGGCGACGAGCGCCTTGACGAGGAGCGGGACTTCGGGAACTTCCCGCGGCCTCCCGTCGTCGTCCACGGCGCCACCGGGCCCCAGGCGCCGGCGAAGCGCCTCGATGGCGAGCGTGTAGAACGGCAGCATGAGGATCGCCGCGTTGTCACGGCCTTCGATGATGTTCGCGACCCACATGTAGGACTCGGCACAATCAGGCCAGAGCACGAGGGCGTCGATGAGCCACTGCATCGCATCCGACGGTTCTTCGGCGGGCATGTCTTCGGCGCGTTGGACGAGGGCCCTGGCGGCCTCCTCCACCGATGCCCCTTCCGCCAGCATCGGGCGTGGGAATGCGGCGAGGAGCGTGGCGGCGTGCGCGCTCAGGCTCTCGCCATCGACCAACCCCTTTTCATGGTAGGCGTCGAGGATGCCGCCCATGAACTGGTTGAACGGCTCCTTCGATTCCCGCAGGGCATCCGATTCTTCAGTCATCGCATCTGCCTCAGTCGAGCTGGCGGGGCCCGCTGCGCTTCTCCTTGGCGGGGGGTTTGGGCGGGGCTCCGGGCACCGGTCCGCCTTGAGTGCGAAGCCAGCCGGCCGCGTTCGGCGTGGCCTGCCAGGCGGGCAGGAGGAGGTCCGCGAAGAGCAACGCCTCGTCGTCACCGCCCATCTGGTAGACGCCTGTGTCGTCACTGGGCAACGGTGTGAGGCCGGCGAGGTAGGGCGCGACGGCCGGTGCCGCCGTCAGCGCATGAGCGAGGACGGCCCGGGCCTCCGAGCTGTCGCCGCCGAGCTGGAAGGCAAGCAACGCCGCCCCATACGCGAAGGCCGGGGATTCCTCATCTCTGAACGCCTCGATGATCGCGGCTGCCGCCCCGGTATTGCCCTCTTCGAGGAAGATGCTCAGCAGCTCGAAGCGGGCGCCCTGGTCATCGGCGTGGTTGAGGCGAAGGAGCTCCTGGTAATGGTGTAAGGCCACGTCGGTGGCGCCCGCATCACGGTTCGCCCGGGCCAGTTCGCCAAGGGCGCGCATGAAGGGGCGCGTCTCCTCGATCGTCCAGAAGTTCCCGGCCTCGCGCTCGAAGATCTCGTTCCCGAGGTGCGCGTGGGCGGCCATCACGCCAAGCGTGAACATGGGGATGGCGAGCGACAGTTCGTCGCCGGCGGAGATGCCCAAGAAAGTGTAGGCGTTGGCGCAGTCCGGCCAGAGCCGTAGCGCATCGACCGCGAGGGCGGGGGCTTCCTCGCCCGCGTCCCAGGCGGCCGCCACGAGCCGCTCGGCCTGTTCTTCGACGCTCATGGAGATGTCGCGCGGGGGGGCGGCATGCTCGGCGAGGAGCGCAGCCACGCTCGCCCGCAGCGCTGCCGGGTTGTCAAAGGCGGAGGTTTCCCCGGCCGCCGGTGGGCCGTAGATGATCTCGATCACTCCGGCGACGAACTGGAACACGGGGTCGTCCGGGTCGATGTCCTGAGCCTCTACAGGTTCGTCTGTGGTCATGAGTTCACCACCGGAGCTGATTGAACGTGGGATCGGCCTTCAAGGCAATGCTACCGCAGGTCACCGACTCGCGCGCCTGGCGGCCTGCCTGCCTGCCACGATGGCCTGAGCGCCCGCCCTCAGAGGAGGCTCGCGGGGTCGATGTCGATTGCCCACCCGCGGCCCAGCCGGACCTGCTCGATGAGCCGCGCAGGGTCGCGTCCGCGGAGCAAGATCTGCCAGCGGTACTCGCCCCTGAGCCGCGGAATATAGGACGGCATCGGCCCCAGCACATCCGGTTCGGCCCGCCCGGCGACGTCACGCTGGAGGCGAAGGTCCGCCGCGATCCGGCCCGCCTCGTGGAGCCCTGCCTCCTGGTCGCGGTTCCGGTGCGTCAGCCGCGCCAGGCGGCTGAACGGAGGGTAGCCAGCCCGCCGGCGATGGGCGATTTCGTGCTCGTAGAACGCCCGGTAGTCGTGCGCCGCGGCGGCGGCGATCGGTACCGCCTCCGGCTCGTAGGTCTGGATGAAGACGAACCCGTCGAGTTCGCGGCGCCCGGCCCGGCCGGCCACCTGGGAGAGGAGCTGGAAGGTCCGCTCGGTGGCGTGAAAGTCCGGGAGGCTCAGGCCGACATCGGCATCGACCACGCCCACCACCGTCATCTGCGGCAGGTCGAGGCCCTTAGCGAGCATCTGGGTCCCCACCAGGATGTCCACCTCCCGGCGCTCCAGCGCCTCCACCATCCGCTCGTGGCTACCCTTGCGCGAGGCCACGTCGCTGTCCCAGCGGGCGACCCGGGCGCCGGGAAAGGCCTGGTGGGCCTCGACTTCGACACGCTGGGTGCCGACGCCAAAGGGCCGGTACTTGCCGCTGCCACACTCGGGGCAGGCGTCCTCCAGCCGCCGCTGACGGCCGCAGCTGTGGCAGCGCAGGCGCGGGTGGGCCGGCTCGGCCAGGTCAAGGCTGAGTGCGATCTGGCAGTTCGTGCACTTCGGCAGATGGCCACAGGAACGGCAAAGCATGAAGCGGGCCGAACCGCGCCGGTTTACGAAGAGGATCGACTGCTCCTTCCGCGCGAGGGCGAGCCTGATCGCGCGGGCCAGGGCGTAGCTGAAGATGCCCCTGTTCCCGATCCGCAGCTCCTCGCGCATATCAACAACGCTCACCTGTGCCTGGCGCCCGGCGGCCGTCTCGCCCCCGCCTTGCGGCGACACGCGGCCCTGCAGCTCGAGGCGCTGGATGCGGCCCGTCTCGCTCTCGTGATAGGTCACCACGTCCGGCGTCGCGCTCCCCAGGACGAGTGTCGCGCCCGTCAGGCGGCAGAGTTCGCGGGCTGCGTCGCGGGCGTGATAGCGGGGCACGGGGTCGGCCTGCTTGTAGCTCCACTCATGCTCTTCGTCGAGGACGATCAGGCCCAAATCCTGGACGGGGGCGAAGAGGGCGCTGCGCGAGCCCACCACCAGCCGCGCCTCGCCTCGCCGGACGCGGAACCACTGGTCATACAGTTCGCCCATGCCGAGGCCGGAATGAAACACCGCTACTGACCGGCCGAACCGCTCGCCGTAGCGCCGCACCGCTTGGGGGGTCAACGAGATCTCGGGGACGAGGATGATCGCTCCCTGGCCCCTTTCCGCGGCCCGGCGGGCGAGGTCGAGGTAGACCTCCGTCTTGCCCGACCCCGTAACCCCGTGGAGGAGGTACTCCTCACCCGCCACGATCGCGTCCGCCGCCGTTCGCTGGTCCGCTGTGAGGACGAGGGGCGGCTGTTCGCCGAACTCCTGCCCGGCGAGGGGGTCCCGCTCCATGCGCTGTTCGAACTGGCGGAGCCAACCGTCCGCCTCGAGCCGTGCGAGGTGGCCCGGCTGGGCCCCCGCCTCGCGCAGCCGGGAGAGCGGCAGATCGGGTTCGCCGGCAAGCAACCGCAGGACCCGGGCGGCCACCGACTGGCGCTGCTTGCCTTCGAGTTCCAGGGCGCGGGCAGTAGCGGCCTCAGGCCCCCCGCAGAGGGCCACTCGCCGCTCCATGCGGGCATGGCCCGGCGGCCGCGCCAGCCCCTGGACGACAGTGAGGTGCCCGTCCTTCTGCAGCCGTTGGAGGCGTGTCAGCGTCACCCCGCGCACAGACTCCTTGAGCGCATCGATCGTGACGCGCCCATGAGCGGCAACGAACTGGAGGATGCGCTGGTCCTGGGGGTAGATCGGGAGGAGGGCCGGGATGTCGACGGGCGAGACCATCGTCACCGCCTTCTGGCCGTAGCCGGACGGCAGGCAGACCGCCAGGCAGTCCCAGAGCGGCGCCAGGTAGTAGCTGCTCAGCCAGCGAGCCAGGTCGATGTGGACCGCGTCGAGGACGGCCTCCGGGTCGGCGATCGCCTGGATCGGCCGCACTTCGGACAGCTCTGTCGTGGCCGCCCGCGAGAGCACCAGGCCCTGGAGGACACGCGGGCCGTAGGGGACGAAGACGGCCTGGCCCACGGCCGGGTCCATCCCCTCCGGCACGGAGTAGGTGAACGCCGTCCGGGCCGGTTGACCGGAGTTCACCGCGACCTCCGCGAAAGGGAACGTGCCCGCGAGCGCTACAGGATCGTTGCCGGAGTCCATCGTCCTATCGTGCGGCGCGGGTGCCGTGATTGGCTACGCGCGGGACAGGTCGCGGCCCCTTACCGATCCCGGCGCCAGCGCATCATGTCGCCCATCTGGCCCCACCCCCAGCCCCAATCGCCCGCCCAGGCCATCCAGCAGAGCATCGTCGCGGCGGCCGCGATGAGCACGAAGGCGATCGCGGCCACGAGCCATGGCGCCGGGCGCGACCCGCTCCCGGGGCCGCCCAGCTCACCCTCGATGCGCCGGTACTCCTCGGATGTGATCTCGCCCGAGGCGAGGCGCCGGCGGGCGACATCCATCGCCCCGTTCGCGGGGTGGCCGGGAGCGGTTTGGAACGCCGCCCAGGCGATGAGCGCGACGGCGGCGGCGAAGAAGACTGGCATCAGAAACATCCCGACCCTCCTGCCCCCGCATTCTTTCGCGATCGACAGGCGGGCCGGAGCGGCCGAGAGGTCCCGATGCAGGGTCCGGAAGGCTCAACCCCGGAGCGGCGCCCTTAGTTGCCCCAAACGGTGCCGCCATCGACGTTGATCGCCTGCCCGGTCACCCACTTGCCCCGGTCCGAGACGAGGAACAGCGTCATCTCCGCGCACTCACTCCCGTCGCCGGCGTATCCCAGCGGGATCCGCTCCTTCACCACCCGTTGCCAGACTTCGCCCCGGCCCAGGTCATCCATGCGATAGGTGTCGATGATCCCGGGGCAGAGGGCGTTGACGCGGATGCCGTTGCCGCCCAGTTCGAGCGCCATCGCCCGGCTCAGGGCGTTAATCCCGGCCTTGGATGAGGAGTAGGCCGCCGTGCTCGGCCCTGCGAGTTTGCTCGCTATCGAGGAGATGTTGACGATGCTCCCGCCCTCACCCTGGGCGACGAGCTGCCGGGCAGCCGCCCGGGAGAGGAGGAAGGTGCCGTCCAGGTTCGTGACGAGCACCTTTTTCCAGACGTCGTACGCGAGTTCGGTGACCGGGACGCGGTCCTCGCCCCGGGCGGCGCCGGCGTTGTTGACGACGATATCGAGCCGCCCGAACTCCTTGACCGTGCGCTTCACGAGGTCGTCGTTGCCCTCCTCGCTTGTTACGTCGGAGACGAGCGCGAGCACCTTGCCGCCCACTGCCCGCACTTCGCCGGCCACGCTCTCGATGTCCCGCCAGCCTGCCGCCTTCTCGTCGTCAGGGTAGCGGTCCGGCGAGCGTCCGGTGCCGGTGAGCACCACCGCGGCGCCCGCTTTCGCTAAGGTGACGGCGATCGGGCGGCCGATACTGCGCATCCGGCCCGCGCCAGTGACGATCGCGACTTTCCCGGCAAGCTCCTGCTCCATGGTGGCTCCTTTTTTGGGCGCATTGAGCGCCTGCCGGATTAAACGCTATCCAGGCCCGGCCGCCAAGCGCGCCGTCCCGTTTGCGTGCCCGGCCAGTGCGTCGTTTCTAGGGCGTTGACGTCCTACGCTCGGTTTCGTGGACGACCCCTACGCCATCGACGCGCGCTACTACGACCTCGTGCATGCCCAGCACACCGCCGACATCGGCCTTTGGCTGTCGTATGCGGGCCGTACCGAGCGGCCGGTCCTCGAAATGGGGACGGGCACGGGCCGGATCGCGATCGCCCTCGCCCTCGCCGGGCACAGGGTCACCGCTTTCGACCCGTCCGCCGCCATGCTCGCCGTCGCCCGGAAGAAAGCGGAAGACGAGGGGGTCGATATCGACTTCCAGGAAGGGACGATCGAGCAGTTGGCACTGCCGCCCGGTGAATACGGATTCGTGCTCGTACCCCAGGATGTCTTCCTCTACTGCGCCGACGCTGAGGCCCAGGTCGCCACGCTCGAGGCCCTGGCGTCGTGCATGCACTTCAACGCTACCCTCGCTCTCGACCTGCCAGGGCCGGCCCTCTGGCTCGACCCCGGGGGAAACGGCCAGTCCATCCTCGCCTGGAGCGGCGAGACGGACGATGGCCAGCGGTTGGACGTGCTCCACGTCAGTGAGGACGACCTCGCGGACCAGGCGCGCTGGCTCCGCGTGACCTACGAACGCGTTGGCGGCGACGGCATCGTGAGGCGCGAGCAGAGCGAACACCTCCTCCGCTACGTCTACCCCGCCGAAGCCGCCCACCTCTTCCGCCTGGCCGGACTTCAGCTGAACGGCCTCTACGGCGATTACGATCTCGGGCCGTTGACCAATGACAGCGATCGGATGATCGTTGTGGCCGCGAGGAGGGGCGGATGACCGTGCGAATCGTCGTTGACGCCATGGGTGGCGACCAGGCCCCGATGGACATCGTGGCCGGCGCACTGATGGCTGTCGGCACCCTCGATGTCGACCTCATCCTCGTCGGCCAGACGGAGGCCATCCGCCAGGAGCTCGTCGGCACCGGCGAGATGCCGGCGCTGCGCATCGTCGCGGCGCGCGACATTATCGAGATGGAAGATCACCCGACTGAGGCAGTCCGGGCAAAGCCAGAGGCCTCGATTAACGTGGGGCTGCGGCTCGTCAAGAGTGGAGAGGCGGACGCCTTCGTGACGGCCGGAAACACGGGCGCCAGCATGGCGGCCGCGTTGCTCACGTTGGGCCGTGTCCGCGGTATCGGCCGCCCGGCCCTCGCCCTCCCCTATTCCACCATCACCGGCAAGGCGAAGCTCATCCTGGATGTCGGTGCGAATGCTGACTGCCGGCCGATCCACCTCGTCCAGTTCGCCCATATGGGAGCGGGGTATGTGGAGCGCATGTTTGGCATCGAGCAGCCCCGAGTTGGATTGCTCTCAATTGGCGAGGAAGAGACGAAGGGGAGCCAGCTCACCATCGAAGTGCACGCCGCCTTACGCGCCAGCCGCCTCAACTTCATCGGAAATGTCGAGGGCAACGAAATGCTGCGCGACAGCTCCGATGTCGTCGTCACGGATGGGTTCACCGGCAACGTCATGTTAAAGACGGTTGAGGGCGTGGCCGAGGCGATGTTCGACGAGGTACGCAAGGCGGCCGAGCTCACGCCCTGGAACCGGGCCGCCGGGCTGATCCTGAAGTCTGAGCTGCGCAAGGTTCGCCGCCGCCTCGATTACTCCGAGTACGGCGGAGTGCAGCTCCTGGGTGTCGATGGCGTCGTCGTGATCGCCCACGGCCGCTCCAACGCCCGCGCGATATACAACGCCATCAGGGCTGCCAGGGATGCCGTCCGCCAGAAAGTGCTCGACGCGGTCCGTGAAATCGCGACGGAGATTCCGGCCCGTGCTGCGGCAGCCGACGCGGTTGAGCTCGAGCCGGACGATCAGTGATCTCATGAGCCGTGGCGCGCCGCCCGCATCCCGGTTAGCGGGAGTACCTGCTGCAATACTTCGTTAATCGGCGAAACGCACGCTGGTTTTGCAATGCTCGCCGCGCGCTCGTATCATCCCCATATGCCCATACAAGATAGTTGGGTTGAGTTATGGCTTCGGCGCTACTGTGCGCCAGGGGCACACAGCTTCCGCCGCTTGCGGGACGACGTTCGAGTCTGCGCGGAGTGCCTCAAAGAGGAGCTCCTTGATGGCGCCACCTGCCTCGTGTGTGGAATCCCTGGAGAAGTCGATGCGACGCTCCGGCATGAGGGCGTCCCTGGCGCGAGTGCCCGTGGGCGGCTCTGCGGTCCCTGCCTCGACGAGTTCGCCTCGCGGTACGTGATCAAAGGATGGTCGGTTCAGGTCGCGTCCTGAGCCGACCCCGGTTCCGCTGGCCGGCCTCGCCTCGCGCCGTCTCCGATGAAGACAAGAAGGACGATTTGCACCGCCGCGGCGGCCAGGCCAGCGAAGGCCACGAAGTCGCCGATGCTGTAGATGTTCGTCCCGTACGCGGGTAGATCGACCACGTACCGGTCGGAGAGTGGCTCAAAGTGGATGTCGCGCCTGAGAAGGACGATGTCCTTCGAATTGGGCACCTGCCGCCCGATATCCGCTCCGGTCACCTGCGGGAATGCGCCAGACTCTTCGATCACTTCCCATGCGACCGGCATCAGTCCACCGTGGCTCGCCATCGGGACGAAGTTCAGAAGCACCCCAAGGGCGAGTAACCAGGCGCCGTAGTACCGCCGGAAATGAACGGCCACAACCACGACGAGGGCTGTGCTGATAAAAAAAATCGCCCGGCGCAGGTCGGCGGGTGCGCCGTCCTGGCCGAGCGTTGTGACGGCAAACCGCTGCACGCCGAAGATGAGGAGTGCAGCGGCCAGCCAGGCAGCGTCACCAACACGCCCTTTGGGCATTCGAACGGAGCGGAGTGCAGTGCCTGCCATTGAGCCGATTATACGGCCGAACCGCTCGCGCGGCGCTGGTGGCCTACCAGTGCTGGAACGGGGCGACGCCAGCGACGGCGACGGCTCCAAGCGAAGCCAGGGCGAAGACGGCGGTGAGAAGACGTGTTTTCATGAGTGTGACCCTCCCGATGTGTAGTACTTGAGAGCACAATACCTCGCCAGTTCTCGCGAGGTTCTCGCGAAAACCGGCAGTGCACCATGAGAGTGTGTTAAATGTACGCACTTATTAGGTAAAATATACGTCATAAGGGAGCGTGGTGTTAGCTAATCGGGAGAATGCCGATATCGGCGCGCAGGAGCGTCTGTTAGACGGCGTGTCCGGATGCGATCCGGGTGCGCAGGTCCCGCGCGCGCGCCGACAGGGCGATTCCGTAGTCCCGTTGGAGGGCACGGCCGTAATCGTCGAGGAAGGCGAGTGCGACCGCCGGCTGGCCCGCCCGCGCGCGGTACGCCGCGAGCTGATAGGCCGCCTCTTCGTTCGCGCCGTCCCGTGCGAGAAGCTGTTGCATGCAGCTCGCGGCCGCCTCGTAGTCGCTCTTCGCGGCGTAGTACCCGGCCAGCGTGGCCAGCGACTCCTGGGCGCGTTGGTCGATCCGCTGCCGGAGGGTGCCGGCCCACTCCGAGTAGAACGCCTCGCCAAAGGGCCCCCGGTACAGCTCGAGGGCCTGCTGATGTAACCGGGCGCGCTCATCCGAGCCGGCCGGCAGCTCTGTGGCCCGGGCCAGGATCGACTGGAATTCCTCGATGTCCCAGCAGAACTCCCCCTCGGGATTGAGCAGGTAGGCGCCATCGCGCTTGATCACGCTGTCGTGGTATAGCGCCTTTCGCACGCGGTAGAGATTGGAGTGAAACGCGCTGTTGCATTTCTCCATCTCCAGTTCGGGGTACAGGCGCTCCACCGCCTTTTCCTTGCGCAGGCCGTCCCGATTGGCGAGGAAGAGGAAGAACAGCTCCTTGGACTTCAGGCTCGCCCACACCTCGTCCGACACTTCCCGGCCGCCGACGGCCACACGCATCTGGCCCAGGCTCTGGATGCTGACGCGGGGATAGCGGCGGGCCTCGCCGTGAGCGCCCTGGTCCTGTTCACCGAACGTCTGGCGCTCGAGAAGGTCGCGGAAGGCCGGGCCGAGGTTGCCCCGAGCGGCCGCCCACTGGGCAAACATCGGGTGTTCGCGCATCACCGGGATGAGGACGCCGAGGGTCCACGGTTCGCCGCCGGTCTCGGCCAGGCGGCCTAGCGCGTGTTGCGCTTCCGTTCGTTCATGCGCGCGGAAGTGGCAGAGGGCGAGGCGGTAGAGGGCCACCCGCAGGGTCGCCTCAGCCGAGATCCCCGTGAGCATTTCGATCGCCTGGTGAAGGGCCGAGATTGCGCTCCGATTGTCGTCCGCCGCCGAGTGGACGCTGCTCTGCGTGAGCAGGCAGGTCGCTTCCTCGAACGGCGTACCGACCGACTCGGCGATGAGGAGCGCCCGTTGAGCGAAGTAGTCCGCCTGTTGGATATCACCCTGCGCCAGCAGGCAGCCGGCCAGCCCGGCGATCGAAAGCGATGCCAGCGTTTCGTCCGGCACCTCTTCGGCGCAAATCCGGATAGCCTCTTCGAAGCTCTCCCGGGCCGAGTCGAACCTTCCGAGGGCGAAGCTGGCTTCCGCCAGTGAGGCTGTCGCATAGGCAAGGTTGCGCTGGTTTTCGCAGGCTTTCGCCTCATTCACCGCTTCTTCGAGGGTAGCGACGGCGCTCGGGAAGTCCCCAACCGAAAGGTGCGCCATCCCGAGGTTGTTCAATACCCAGCCGAGGTTCGACGTGCGCCCCGTCTCACGCCAGCCGTGCGCCGCCCGCGTGAGCTCGTTCACTGCCGCCGGTGCGGCACCCCGCATCGCCAGGAGTTGGCCCAGCGTCGAACTCGCGAGCAGCCGCAGTGTCGATGACCTGGCATCGTCGCAAACGTCCAGGCAGCGGTGGAGGAGGCGCTCGGCGCCGATGAAGTCTGAGTCAGCCTGCAACAACCACTGGGCCCGGAAGTAGGCCATCTCCGCCACTAACAACCGGTCCTCAGGCGGGTCCACCCGCTCGAATTCGCCGAACAGTGCCCGCATTTCGTCGCCCCGGCCCAGCAGCCGGAGCGCCCGGTGGCGAGCGAAGAGCGCGTCGATGCGCGCCGTCGGATCGGCCTCCGCGAGGCTAGAGATGGACTCCGCTTCGCCCAGCGCTTCACCAGGCCGGCCCGTGTGGGCGAGCACACGCGCCCGCAGGGCGCGTAGCCCCTGGTCGTCTTCATAATCCCCGGCAGCGAGGCCGCCATATGCGCGGCCGAGCAAGGCGAACTGCCCGGCGTTCACCAGTTCGCGGCCCTGGCGCCGCACGATTTCGAGGAGCACGTCGGTGAGGTGCGCGTCCCGTGCCGTCTCAATGGCGCCCGAGAGGTCGCCGGCCGCCTCCAGGTGACGCGCCACCAGGCACGCACGCCTGGCGAAGGCATCGGGATCAGTCCGCTCGGCCGCTCCATAAAGGAACTGGCGCAACAGTGGATTGAGGCGGACATCCCCTCGTTCCAGGTACTCGACGAGGAAGTCGAACCGCTCGAGCCAGCGGAGCGTTGTCAGCCACTGCTCCCGCCCGGCGAGCGTCTCGGCCAGCTCCTTCTCGATCGTCAGGGGGATCGACACCGCCAGCAGAGCGCCCTTTACCTCCTCGGGGACGGCATCCCAGATCTCGGTCGCGAGGTACTGCTCCCAGGCAGCCATCGTCCTGGCGCGGTCGCCGTGGCTGACAGAGCCCGCCACGACCGCCAGCACCGCCGCCGGCCAGCCGAGCGTGTCGCGATGGGTCGCCGCGGCGTCGATCACTTGCCCGGCCGCGAGCGTGGCGACCTCGTCTTCGCTGAACGCCAGGTCGGCGCTGCCGATGACGGTGCATTCGCCTGTAGCGATGCGGGTATCGAACAACGTCAGGCGAGGCAGCGCCCGGCCGCAGAGGATCATCTCGGCGCCCTCTGGCAGCGTTTCGATGAGCCAGCCAAGGATCTCGGTGGCGTCTTCAGCGCCTTCGAGTTCGTGCATATTGTCGATGGCGATGAGCAAGGGCGTTGCCGCGGCCGCGGTCGCGACTCGCATGGCGACGGCGATGTACGCGCGCAGGTCGTCGAGCTTCTCGGAAGTCGCCGGCCCGGCCGGGCAAAGGTCGCCAGCCACGGCTGTGGCTAGCTGCCGGGCGAAGACGTCCGGCGAATTGCAGGACCCGTCCAGGGACAGCCAGCAGACCTCGAAATCGACCTCGGCCACGAACGACGCGAGCAGCGCGGTCTTGCCGAAGCCGGCCGGCGCGTGGATCACCGTGAGGCCGTTCCCAATCGCCCCGTGGAGCCGGTTGGTCAGCCGCGGGCGCGCCAACATCGACTTGCGCAGCCGTGGCACGGAGAAACGGCCGGAGTTCACGCCACTCACTGGCGGCATCGTAACGTCCATGGTCCTCCACGGCCACTCAGGGGATACCCTTGTCAATGCGGGGGGAATACCCTTAGCTGCCCAACTGGGAAAAGCGCGATCCGCCGCGCGCCTTTACCGCGACGGTGGAGGCTCGCCGGCCGCCCCGGGGTCGAAGCCGTGGTCGAGATGGAGCCACATCACCCGCGAGTAGCGAAACGTGATCGGCGTCTGGACGAGGAGCTGGACGGCCGGCGCGCCGATGACGATCAGTGGGTGCAGGCCGAGGAGCAGGAGCGGAAGCCAGTAGGCCGTGGTCACCAGGCCAAACGCGTAGCTCGCGTACATCGCCCCGACGAAATAGCCGGGCTCTCGCTCGAATACCAGCCCACACGCCGGGCAGCGTTCGTTCATCGACATAAGGCGCCTGAACACGCGGCCGGCCCGGCAGCGGGGACAGCGCTGCTGGAGGATCGCGACAAGCGTCCCCAGCACGTCTCTACCCCATGACCTGGACCTTCGCCGGGCGGACTTTGTAGATCACGCGCTTCTGGGCCGGGTCATGCCCCGGGTAGCGGTCGACGCCCAGGTATTTGTTCGCCAGCTTGTCGATGTGAGCGTCGGCGCCAACGAACGTCTTCTCGGATATCACGCCCCGTACCTGGAGATAGCGATACGGGTTGGCCGAATCATGAATCGAAATGGCCACGCGGGCGTCACGGTCGAGATTGCGGGCCTTCTGGCGCCCATCGGCCGTGTTGAAGATGATGGACTCACCGTCATAGTCCACCCACACGGGGGTGGACTGGGGCGAGCCGTCAGGCATCAGCGTGGCGACGTGCGCGAGGTTCTTGCCGTGGAGGATATCGATGTGCGAAGCCGGGATCTGGGCGGTCATACAGGTGGACTCCAGCGAAGTTGGTCGTCTGACCCTAGCGCCTTGGGCCACTTGAGGGAACGCCGGCCGGCGGTTTCTCACCCGGCCCACGGCTCGCCCGCGCCGATAGCGAGGACCGCGGCCGGTTACGGCTTCGCGCCCTCGATGAAGCGCCGCACCACACCGTTCCACTCCTCGGCCCGCTCGAAGTAGGCCGAGTGGCCAGCACCCTTGACCTCATAGAACTGCGCGCCCGGGATCAGCGATTGCGCCTCGCGGACCATCTCCGGCGAGGTGATGAGGTCGTGTTCGCCGACCACGAAGAGCACGGGAGCGCCCAGGGCCGCGATGGGCTCGTGCATGCTGCCCCGGTAGGTCGATGGCGGACGCCCAAGCAGCCCCTTTGGCCGCGGCGGGTTAAGTGCGTTCACCTGCCGATAGAGGACGGCCATCGCCGGGTTGGCGGCCTCGAATTCGTCCGCCAGGGCATACTCGCGGAGACTGACGTCGCCCCTCACAGCCTTCAGTTCGTCCTGGATCTCGCGGATACGGTCGTTGGTTGCGCCGGCCGTCGTACCGCAGAGCACCATCGACGCCACCTTCAGCGGCGCCGCCCGCACAAGCCCGGCCACGGCCCGGCCGCCCATCGATTGCGCGACCACATGCGCCCGCTCGATAGCCAGGTGTTCCAGGAGCGCGACAAAGTCCGTCCCGAAGAAGAACCGGCCGCTCGCTGTATCGCCCCGGCTCAGGCCCCAGCCGCGGGCGTCGAACACGGTGCAGCGATACGCTCCCGAGAACTCGGCGATCTGCTGCCACCAGGAGAGGTGGTTCCCGCCCGCCCCGTGGAGGAATACGAGGTCCGGTCCGCTCCCGTACTGCTCGTAGTAGAGTTCGGCGTCGTTCACTTTGGCGTATGGCATCGCGGAAAACCCGGGCGGTGAGGTTTCAGCAGTCTAGCGGCAGTTGGGGCCCCGGTCAGCCGATGTCCTTCGCCATGGCGGCGGCCGCCGTCCTCTGCCAGCCGAGCCGTTCATAGAAATCGGTGGCGCCGCTGGCCTCCGGGGCGACGAGCAGGTTCATCCGGCGGCAGCCCTTCAGGACCAGGCGCCGCTCGAGTTCCAGCATCAGCGCCCGGCCCAGGCCTTTTCGCCGCCAGCGTTCATCGACCGCGAGGTGATAGACGTACCCCCGGCGCCCATCCCAGCCGCCCATGACCGCCCCGGCGATCAACCGGCCCGAACTTGCGACGACGAGCAGGTCGGGATCGCGGGTGAGTTTCCGGGCGATCTCGGCGCGCCCATCCAAGGGGCGCAGCGCGATCCCCGGCCCCGCCCGCTCCCAGAGGGCGTAGACGGCGTCGTAGTCCTGGTCGTGGATGTACGTCCGCACACGCGCGCCGGCCGCCTTGAAGGGTGGGTGGTCGCCGGCGGCTGGCGCCATCTCCGGCCGTCGTGAAGCTGTCCGCCGTATGCGCTGGTCAGCCTTCCAGCGCTCGATCGCTGCGTGGTCGCCGCTCAGGAGGGGGGCCGGCACCTCCCAGCCCCGGTACTCTGCCGGCCGCGTGTAGTGCGGGTGTTCGAGTTGCCCCTGGGCAAACGACTCCTCCTCCGGGGAGGCCTCGTCGCCCAGTGCCCCGGGGATGTGGCGGGCGACGGCGTCGATCAGCACCATCGCCGGCAGCTCACCGCCCGTGAGGATGTAGTCGCCGATCGAGACCTCGCGGTCGATGCAATGCTCGACGAATCGCTCGTCGATGCCCTCATAACGGCCGCAGACGAGGATCAGCCGCCGGTTCGTCGCCAGTTCCCGGACGAGGCGGTCGTCGAGCCGCTCGCCCTGGGGCGAAAGGTAGACCACGAGCCCCCTGTCCGGCGAAAGAGCGCGCACTTCCTGGAGCGCCCGGTCGAGGACATCGACCCGCAACACCATGCCCTGGCCGCCGCCGAACGGGTAGTCATCGACCGTCCGGTGCTTATCCGTGCTGTACTCCCGGATATCGTGCAGGGCGAGGTCCAGCAGGCCGGCATCGCGAGCGCGCTTGATGATCGACACGTCAAGCGGGCCGCCGAAGGCGGCGGGGAAGAGGGTGAGGACGTCGATGCGGAGGCCGCTCATGTTTCGCCGCCTGTTGCGGCCGGTCGCGTCGCATGTCCGGTGTCGGCGTCGGTGGCGTGCTCCACCGGGAGCCGGAGGACGTCCGAGATGTGCGAGAACAGCGGCAGCAGGACATCGAGCCCCTCATCCACCGCTTTCGGGTTCCCAGGGAGGTTGACGATCAGCGTCCGCTTGCGCAGCACGGCCAGCCCACGGGAGAGGACCGCGTACGGCGTCTTCTTCAGGCCTTCGACCCACAGCGCCACCGGGATGCCCGGGACATCGCGCTCGGCGATGTCGCGCGTAGCCTCGGGCGTGATGTCCCGCGGGGAGAGGCCCGTCCCGCCTGTCGTAATGACGATGTCGGCGACCTCACCGTCGGCCCACTCGCGCAGGATCCTGGCGATGATCGCCCGGTCGTCCGGGACGAGGTCGCGGGCGGTGATAGTGTGGCCACCCTCCCGGCAGCGCCGCTCCGCCAGCTCGCCGCTTGCGTCCTCGCGGGCGCCCGCGGCGCCCTTGTCTGAGCAGGTGAGGATGGCGATGCGCGTCACCCGCTCATCGTAGAGGCCGGGCGCCCATGCGACACAGCCCCGTGGCCACGCGAATGCCGCGCGGCTTTACCGAAACGCGCCAATCAGGAGTTCCCTATTGACACGCCGGTGGGGCGCTGGATACTCTGCGGGGGTCGTTGTGGGACGTAGTGGGGGAAAGTAGGGCATCAGCCCTCATCTTTCGCCCCTGAAACGGCCAATTCACGGCGGCAGTGGGAAGGAATCGGTGGGCGCATATGGCGTTCCTCGGCACGTTCGAAGCGCGGTTGGACGAGAAGAACCGCATGCCGATCCCGGCCAAATACCGGGATCAGTTCGACGCGCCCGCCTATCTCACCTCCGGCGAGGAGCCCTGCATCGCGGTCTACACCAGGGATTCGTTCGAGGCGCGAGCAGCCGCCGTCAAGGCGAACTCCGCCGACGACGAGCAAGGCCGGGACGCGCTTCGCAAGTTCTTCGGCGATGCCCACGACGTGGCCCGCGATGCCCAGGGGCGGCTGCTCATCCCCCAGCGGCTGCTCTTGCACGCAGGCCTGACGAAAGATGTGACCGTCGTCGGCTCGGGGGATTGGTTCGAAATCTGGGACGCCGCCAGCTGGCGGACGCGAAACGAGGGGGCGTAACGTGGTTGTTATGACGAGTCCGTTCACGCATACCTCCGTCCTCGTTCCCGAGGCCCTGCACTTCCTGGCCGTGACGCCAGGTGGCAGCTACATCGATTGTACCACGGGCCTCGGTGGCCACAGTCAGGCGATCATGGAGGCCCTCGGGCCCTCCGGACGGCTCCTCTGCATCGACCAGGACCGCGAGGCGTTGGAGTTCGCGCGAGCGAGGTTGGCTCCGTTTGGGAGACGGGTCAGCTTCGCTCACGGGAACTTCCGCGAACTCGCCTTGATGGCCCTTGCGGAAGGCTTCTCGGATGTTGACGGCATCCTTATGGACCTCGGCATCTCCTCGATGCAGATCCAGCGCCCCGAGCGGGGCTTCGCTTTCGGGCTCGATGGTCCGCTCGACATGCGTATGGACGCGGACGGGACTTCGCCGACGGCCGCCGAAATCGTCAACACCTGGGATGAGACGTCGTTGGCCGACCTGTTCTTTCGCCTCGGCGAAGAACGGCAGTCGCGCCGTATAGCCACGGCGGTCGTGCGTGCGCGGCCGCTCCAGACGACGTCTGAGTTAGCCAGAATCGTCGAGCAGGTTGTGGGGGGCGCAAGGGGCAAAACCCAAATTCACCCCGCCACTAAAGTGTTCCTTGCGCTCCGGATCCGCGTCAACAGCGAACTCGACAGCCTAGACGCGGCTCTTCCGCTCGCCCACAACCTGCTCGGCTCTGGAACTGCTCCCGGCCAAGGCGGACGCCTTGTCGTGATCAGTTTCCATTCACTCGAAGACCGCATCGTAAAGCAGTACATCCGCCGCGAATCGAGCGACTGCGTCTGCCCGCCGGGGCTGCCAATCTGTCGTTGCGGCCACCGTGCCACCCTCCGCGACCTTACCCGCAAGGCCGTCAAGCCGGGCCCGGCCGAACTCATCGCCAACCCCCGGGCACGGAGCGCTGTGCTCCGCGCCGCCGAACGGATCGCGTAGCCATGGCCGCCATGAACCGCCCGCTGCCGCGGGGTATCCCTGTCCCATTCAAGGTCGGGTCCGTCAATGGCTGGGTGATCGCCGCGCTCGTGGTGTTCGGCGCCGGAGCCGCTCTGCCCGTGCTCCAAAACAGCACGGCCACGACCCGCGGGTTCGATGTCCAGCGGCTCCAGGCCGAGGAGATCCGCCTCACGAGCGATATCCGCCTCACGGAGTCCGAAGTCGCGTCGCTCGCGTCCCTTGACCGCATTCAGAAGCGAGCGGCGGAAATCGGCCTCGGGCCCGGCGACCTGCCCTATTACATCACCACAACCGAGCCCGGGCCGGCGCCCGCCAAGGTCCCGTCTCAGTATCTCCCCGGGACCGCACCGAAAGGTGTGGCACCCGACTCCTGGTGGCGCTCACTGCTTTCGTGGGTGTCCCTGGGCAAGTAGGCCCTGTCTCGCTCCGCGTGACGGGTGAAAGGCGCGTTCGCGATGGCGCAGCAGCGGACCCCAGGGTTCGGCCGGCTTTGGGTGCCCACCGCCATGATCGGTGGATTCGCGGTCATGGCTTTGCTCCGCCTTGCCCAGGTCCAGGTCTTTCAACACGACACCTACGCGAGGATGGCTGAGGACGAACTGCGCGCCGTCCAACAGGTCTTCGGCCGCCGCGGCGCCCTCCTCGACCGCAACGGCAACGTCCTCGCCACCAGCGTCGATACCTGGGACGTCTACGTCAGCGTCCAGGCCTGGAAGGACCCGGCCAAAGCCGAGACGGCGGCGGCCGAGATGGCCAGGGCTCTCCGGCTCGATAAGGAGCAGCTCAAGGCGAGTGTCCGCGCCCGTGAATTCGGTGACCTCCTGGTGAGCCGGGACGTGGCGTACGAAACAGGCCGCGACCTCCTCAAGGCCGACCTCCCGGGCGTCGTGGCCTTGCCCAATTCGGTGCGCGTTAATCCCGATGGAGATACCGGCGCCGCCATCATCGGGATCACGGGCGCCGACAACACCGGCCTGGCGGGCATGGAAGACTCCCAGAATGAAGTCCTCCAGGGCAAGCCCGGCCGCGCCATCTTCGAACGTGACACCACCGGCGAACCGATCCCCTTCGGCACGCACATCACGGAAGATCCGCAACAGGGCAAAGACATCATCCTGACGGTCGATCGTTTCCTCCAACAACTCGTCGAACGTGAACTCGACCTCGCCGTGAAGGAGCACCGTGCCCGGGGTGGGACGATCGTCGTCATGGACCCCAATAGCGGCGAGATCCTCGCCCTTGCGACGTCGCCAAGGTTGAAGTTCAGCACGCTCGACCTTTCCGACCCGGAACAGCTCGGTCTCCTCAAGAACTCCGCCGTCACCGACCTCTACGAACCCGGGAGCGTGATGAAGGTGATCACCGCGGCTTCGGCCATCGACGCCGGGGTAGTGTCGCCCTGGACGACCTACACCGACACTGGCGTGGTCAAGATCTACGAAACCGAACTCCGCAACTGGGACTCGCAGGTCTACGGCGAGCAGACGATGACGGGGGTGCTCCAGAACTCCATAAACACCGGCGCCGTGTTCATGATGCAGGCGATGCGTGAGCAGCAGTTCGTCGCCTACCTCGACAAGTTTGGCTTCGGGAAGCCAACGGGCGTCGAACTCCAGGGCGAACCGGGGGGCATCTTTCGCAAGCCCGAGGACCGCGGCTGGACACCGGTCGATCCTGCCACCCAGTCCTTCGGCCAGTCGATCAGCGTCACCCCAATCCAGATGGTCGCCGCGTTTTCTGCCGCCATCAACGGCGGCAACCTCCTCAAGCCCCGGCTCATCAAGGGTGTCGTCGGCGCGGATGGACACATCCAGGCGACGGCACCGGCCATCGTCAGCCAGCCCATCCGGCCAGAGACCAGCGCGGCCGTGCGCGCCATGCTCGAACAGGTGGTCATGCCACCCGAGCGGGGCCACCAGGGGCGCCCGAAGCTCTATACCGCCGGCGGCAAGTCTGGCACGGCGAACATCCCCGTCTCCAACGGCTACAACGATCGCCAGATCGCCTCCTTCATCGGCTTCGCACCCGTCGAGAGCCCGCGGGTCGTCATCCTCGTGAAACTCGACGACAACGCCGATGGCCTCACCGGCCAGGTGGCGGCCGGCCCGGTCTTCGCCCGCCTCGTGGACCAGGTCCTGTCATTTCTCGATGTGCAGCCCGCCGCGGCCGCGCGCGTGGAGGCCCCCCGGTGACCGGACTGACGACGGGCTTTGTCGCCCGTGCCATGCGCGACCGCGGCTACCAGGTCCGCGCCGGACCTGACCTGCCAATCAGTGGCGGCGACGCCGACTCCCGCCGGATCCGGCCGGGCCAGCTCTTCGCCGCCTACCCGGGCGACAATACCGATGGCAATCGCTACATCGACAGCGCCTTTGAACGGGGCGCTGTCGCCGCGATCTGCAGCGCCCCGCCCGCCCGCGCGTGGCCGGGCAAGACGATCGTCATCGCCGCCGATACCACCCGCGCCGCGGGAGAACTGGGCAGCGCCTGGCGCGCGGCCTGTCCGCGTCCCCGCGTGGTCGGGATCACCGGCACGGTGGGCAAGACGACCTGCAAGGAGTTCACCGCCGCCGTCCTCAAGGAACACTTCGCCGCCCATTGGAGCGAAGGTGGCCTGAACTCCCGCCAGGGGCTCCCCCTCGCCATGCTCAGCCTCCGCCCCGACCATGAGGTTTCCGTCCTCGAGATGGGCATGGACAGCAAAGGCGAGATCGCCGAGCTCTGCGCCATGGCGCGCCCCGAGTTTGGTGTGGTGCTGAACATCGGCCTTACGCACATCGAAAAGCTGGGGACCATCGAAGCCATCGCCGAGGAGAAGCTCTCGCTGCCGCGCGCCCTCCCGCCCACTGGCGTCGCCGTCTTGAACGCCGATGACCCGCGCATCGCCGCGGCCATCCCGGGCCTCCCCTGCCGCGTCATGACGTTCGGCCGCGACCAGGGCGCCGCCCTCCCCCGGCCCATGTACACCTACAGCTCCGTCAAGAGCTACGGCCTCGACGGCACCCGGTTCTTCGTATCGACCGCAGCCCGGTCGGCCCGCGTCCGCTCGGCGATCGCTGGCGAACACACCATCCCCGGGGCCGTGGCGGCGCTCTGTGTGGCCGTCGCCCTCGGCATCGACCTCTCTGACGCGGCCCGCTCGCTCAGCACGAGCGGCGTCACGGGGCGGACGCGGACGATCCCCGGGTTCAACGGCTCTACCCTGATCGACGACCGCTATAACGCCAGCCCTGCCTCCGTGCGTGGCGCCCTCGAGACCCTCAAGCGGCTCGGCCCGCGCCGCATCGCCCTCCTCGGGAAGATGGCCGAACTTGGCCCCTTCGAAGCCGAACAACACCGCGAGGCCGGGCGCCTCGCCGCCGAGAGCTGCGACGCCCTCTTTGCCGTCGGTGAGGCCTGTCGCGTGCTCGTGGAGGCGGCCCGCGAAGCAGGTCTCCGCGAGGCTACCTGGTTCGCCGACAAGGACGAGGCCGCGGCCGCCGTGAAGGCGATGCTCCAGCCCGGCGACTCGGTGCTCCTCAAGGCCTCCCGCAGCCAGGAGTTCGAGACCATCATCCCGACCCTGGAGGCTGCGCCGTGATCCACGCGCTCATCTCCGGCGTCATCGCCTTCGGCATCGCCCTGGTGCTGGGCTGGCCCATTCTCAACTACCTCCGAGCCCAGAAGGCCGGGAAGGCGATTAGCGAATACCAGGCCGACAGCCACCAGAAGAAAGCCGGCACGCCCACCTTCGGCGGCCTGATGATCTGGGTCCCCACCTTCATCGTCGCGGCCGTGGCCGTCGATTGGTGGGAGCACCAGTCGATCATCCTGCCCGTGGCAATGATCGGTCTCACCGGTGCCGTCGGCTTCGTCGATGATCTCGGCACGCTCCAGGGGCGGCGCCAGACGGGCCTCTCCTGGAAGTTCAAGATCGCCTTCACGACGGCCCTCGCCGCCGGCGCCGCCTGGGTCCTCTACGATCACGTCGATGTCGAATCGATAAACGTCCCCTGGGTGGGGAGTTACGGCCTCGGCCCCATCTATGTGCCGATTGCGGTCGTCACCGTGGTGGCGACGACAAGCGCGGTCGCCGTCACCGATGGCCTCGACGGCCTCGCCGGCGGGACGACGCTTATCGCCTTCATCGCCTACGGCATCATCGCCTTCATCCAGGGGCAGGAGTTCGTCGCTACCTTCGCTTTCATCGTCGCCGGTGCGAACCTCGGCTTCGTGTGGTACAACGCCCACCCGGCCCGCGTCTTCATGGGCGATACCGGCGCCCTCGCCCTCGGGTCGAGCCTGGCGGTCGTCGCCCTGATGACCGGCCAATGGTTGCTGTTGCCGCTGATCGGCATCGTCTTCGTCATTGAAGCGTTCTCCAACATCATCCAGATCGGCTACTTCAAGCTGAGCGGCGGGAAGCGGGTCTTCAAGCGAGCCCCCTTCCACATGCACCTCGAGCTGAGCGGCTGGGCTGAAACGCAGGTCGTCACCCGCGCCTGGATCGTCAGCATCGTTGCGGCCATGCTCGGCGTCGCCCTCGCCCTGGCGGTGCCCGAATGAGCGCCCACCTGGCCAGCGGCGGCAACGGCATCCCGGAGGTCCGGGGTAAGCGGGCGCTCGTCTATTCGCTCGGGATCGAAGGCCGCGACCTCGCGTCCTGGTTGCTCGCACAGGGCGCTTCCGTGACAGTCTCCGACACGCGCAGCGCTGCCCAACTTGAGGCGGCCGGGGCAGTGGCGCCTTCCGGCGTGGAGCGCGTCGCGATCGCCGGGCCGCTGCTGGCGCCAGACGGTTTCGACCTCGTCGCTGTCTCGCAATCAGTCCTGCGCCACAACCCGGTGCTCGCCCGGGCGCGGGAGCTTGGCATCCAGGTCATCAGCCAGATGCAGCTCTTCCTTCGCCTCTGCCCGGGCCGTGTCGTGGGGATCACGGGCTCCAGCGGCAAGTCCACCACGACGGCGCTGGTCGCCGCGATGGCGGCCGAGGCGCGCGTGCCGTTCGTGATGGGCGGGAACATCGGCGAGGTCCTCCTGGGCAGGGTGGACGAGATTGACGAGGAGACCACCGTCATCCTCGAAATCAGCCACACCCAGCTCCAGTACACGGACCGGTCGCCCGCGATCGCCGCCGTGACCAACGTCACGCCCAACCACCTCGACCAGTTCAGCTGGGACGAATACGTCGGGCTGAAGCGAAACATCCTCCTCAAGCAGGACTCCACCGGTGTGGCCGTGCTCAACGCCGGCGACCCGGTCAGCAAGGCCTTCATCACCGAAGTCCGGGGGCGCCTCGCGACGACTTCCATGAAGCACGATGTCGCCGCTGATGGGGCCTGGCTCGATCGTGGCGTGATCGTCGCCAGGAAAGGGCGCGACAAGCGGGACATCGTCGATCGCGATGCGATCCGGCTACGTGGTGAACATAACGTCGCCAACGTCCTCATGGCCTGCGCCGTCGCCGACGCAGCCGGCCTGCCCACGGCTGCGATGCGCAAGGCGGCCACGACCTTCCGTGGCGTGCCCCACCGGCTCGAGATGGTTGGGCGGGCACTCGGCGCCGCCTGGGTGAACGACAGCATCGCCACCACGCCCGAGCGGACGATGGCCGGCCTCCGGGCCTTCACCGAGCCGGTCGTGCTGCTGCTCGGTGGGCGCGAGAAGAACCTCCCGATGGATGGCCTCCGGGAGTTGGCCAGGACGCGCTGCCGGGCGGTGGTCTGCTTCGGCGAAGCTGGCCCCTTCTTTCATGATTCGATGGCCGCCGCCGTATCCGATCGCAGGCTCGTGGGGACGCTCGAAGACGCCGTCGCGGCCGCGGCCGCTGCCGTCCGGCCCGGTGACGTTGTCCTGCTTTCGCCCGCGGGCAACAGTTTCGACGCCTACCCCAGCTTCGAAGTGCGTGGAGCCGCCTTCCGCACCCTTGTCCGGGCCCTCTCCGGGTTCGCTGAGGAGGTGTCCCCTTGACCGCCCTCCCAACCACCCGGGTGATCGCCGGACGGCCCGACTACGCCCTCCTCGCCCTGACGGCCGTGCTCACGATCGTCGGCCTCGTCGTCGTCTACAGCGCCAGTTTCGTGATCGGCCTCGCCCGCTTCGGCGACCCCCAGTACTACATCACCCGCCAGCTCGCCTGGGCCGTCCTTGGCACCGTCCTCCTGTTCCTCGGTTCGCGGACCGACTACCAGATCTACCGCAAGCACGCCGTCTTTCTCATGCTGGGGACGATCGCGACCCTCGCCGCCGTGCTCGTCGTCGGTGTCGATGCGAACGGGGCGAAGCGCTGGCTTGGCGTGGGCGAACTCACCGTCCAGCCCGCCGAATTCGCGAAGCTCACCGTCTCGATCTACCTCGCCGCCTGGCTCGTGGCCAAGGGCGATAGCATCCGCAGCTTCGAACACGGCCTCCTTCCCTTCGTTATCATCATCGGACTCGTCGGCGCCCTGATCATGCTCGAACCCAGCCTCGGGACGACGCTCATCATCCTCGCTATCACGGTCACGATGTTCTGGGTGGCCGGCGCCTCGCTGAAGCAGATGGCCGCGCTTGTGGTCGCCGGGGGGATCGCGATCTTCCTGCTCGCCACCGTCGCCGGGTACCGCATGGACCGTCTGACGACCTTCTTCACCGATGCCGACCCACAAGGACACGGCTTCCAGACGCGCCAGGCCCTGGTGGCCCTCGGCAACGGCGGCGTCGAAGGCCTGGGGCTTGGCGCCAGCCGGGCGAAGTTCTTCTACATCCCTGAGAGCCACACTGACGGCGTTTTCGCCATCCTCGGAGAGGAGATGGGCATCATCGCGGCCGCGGCCGTCCTCCTCCTCTACGTCACCCTGATGGTGCGTGGCTACCAGATCGCCCGGCGCTGTGAGGACCCGTTCGGCACGCTCCTCGCGACCGGCATCACGACCTGGATCGCCGCCCAGGCGATGCTCAACGTGGGCGGGATCACGAGCATCCTGCCGCTCACCGGCGTCCCGCTCCCCTTCCTCAGTTTTGGTGGCAACGCCCTTGCGGCGACCATGCTCGGCATGGGCGTCCTCCTCAATATCTCGCGTCACGGCGCCCCGGCCGGGAACGTCGAGCCGGACCCGCGGCCGGGAATTGTCCGGCGGGGGCGATCGTCATGAGACTTGCCCTGACGGCCGGCGGCACCGGCGGCCACATCTTCCCGGCACTCGCCGTCCTCGATGCCTTGCGGGCGCGGCCCGGACTCCTCGAAGAGGTGCGCTGGTTCGGCCCGGATAATCGGGGTGAACGGACGCTCGTCGAAGCCGCCGGCCTGCGTTTCGAGGCGGTCACGTCGGCGCCCGTCCTCGGCCGGGGCCCGCTCGCCCTCCTCCGCAGCGCCTTTCTCCTGCTCGGCGGGACCTGGTCCGCTTTCCGGAAGCTTCGTGCCTTCGGCCCGGATGCGGTCTTCAGCACGGGCGGCTACGCGAGCTTCCCCGGAGCCCTCGCGGCCCGGCTCTTGCGCCTCCCGCTCGTCGTCTACCTCCCGGATGTCAGCCCCGGATGGGCCGTGCGGGCCGAGATGCGGCTCGCCTCGCGCATGGCCACGACGGCCGATGCCGCCCTCGCCTTTCTCCCCCGGAAGAAGACCGTCGTGACTGGCTACCCGGTGCGCGACACGTTCCTCACCACCACCCGCGAGGTTGCCCGCCGCCAGCTCGGCCTCGATCCCGGCGAGAAGGTGCTCCTGGTGGCGGGGGCCAGCCAGGGCGCGGCGGCCATTAACCGCGCTGTGTTCGCGGCCCTCCCCCGGTTCCTGGCCGAAATGCGCGTCTACCACGTCACCGGGCCGGCCGGCTATGACGAGGCCGCCGGCCTCGGCCGCCAGCTCGCCCCTGAGCTGGCCGGGCGCTACGTGCCCGCCCCGTTCCGGGACGACCTCCCGGTCGTCATGCTCGCCGCCGACCTCGCCGTGCTGCGTGCCGGCGCGAGCACGCTCGGCGAGCTGACGGCCGCACGCCTGCCCGCCGTCATGATCCCGGGCACCTTCGCCGGCGGCCACCAGCGCCATAACGCGAAGTGGCTGGCCGATGCCGGCGCCGCCCTCATCGTCGAGGAGTCGGCGATAGCGGGCCTCGCGGACTGCGTCTTTGGCCTGATTAACGACGAGGAGCGCCTCGCGGCCATGCGCGCTGCGGCGAAGGGCCTCGCCCGGCCCGGGGCCGCGGACGCAATCGCCGACCTCATCGTGGAGGCGGCGCGATGAGTTTCGACATTACGGGCCCCGTGCACCTTGTGGGGATCGGCGGCATGCACATGTCGGCCATCGCGCAGCTCTTGCGCGAGCGCGCCGTCGCGGTGTCCGGGAGCGACCTCCGTGCCTCTGCCTTCACGGTCCGGCTCGAAGCGCTCGGCGCCCGCGTCATCATCGGTCCGCACGACGCCGCGAACGTCGGGGACGCAGCCCTCGTGGTGACCACGGCGGCCGCCGCCGATGACAACCCTGAACTGGCGGAGGCACGGCGCCGCGGTATCCCCGTCGTCCTCCGGGCGGAGATGGTCGCCCGCCTCATGGCGGGCAAACGCGTCGTCGCCGTCGCCGGGGCGCACGGGAAGACGACGACATCGAGCCTGATCGCGCTCATCCTCACCCGCGCCGGCCTCAAGCCGATGTACCTGCTCGGCGGCGAGAGCATCGACCTCGGTGGCCACGCCGCCTGGGGTGAGGGCGACATCTGCGTCGTCGAGGCGGACGAGTACAAGCGCGCTTTCCATGAGTATTCGCCCGCTATCGCGGTGATCACGAACGTCGAGGCCGACCACCTCGACTACTACGGCACGGCTGAGGCCTACCACGAGGCGTTCGTCGTGTTCGCCCGGCGAATCCGGCCGGGCGGGATGCTCCTGGCGTGCTGGGACGACGAAGGGGCGCGCACGGTCTCTGAAATCGTCGAGGACCGGCCGATTCGCGAAGAGAGCTACGGGATCGACGGCACCCGCTTCTGGCAGGCGACGGCGATCGAGCGCGACGACCACGGCGTGACCTTCACGCTGAACAAGGCCGGCGCACCCCTCGGGCGCCTCCACGTCTTCGTCCCCGGCGACCACTTTGTCCGGAACGTGACGGCGGCGGCGGCGGTCGCGCATGAACTCGGTGTGGAGTTCGCTGTCATCGCGGCGGCGGTGGAGGAGTTCCGGGGCGCCCGGCGGCGCTTTGAGACGATCGGCGAGGCAGGTGGCGTCCTCGTGATGGACGACTACGCGCACCACCCCTCCGAGGTGAAGGTGACCATTGCCGCTGCCCGCGTCCGCTTCCCGGAGCGCCGCATCATCGGCGTCTACCAGCCCCATACGTACAGCCGGATCGCCTACCTCTGGGAGGAGTGGACGGCGTGTTGGGCCGGGTTCGACGCGCTGGTCGTCCTCGAAACCTACGCCGCCCGGGAGGAGCCGCTCCCGGGCCGCGGCGCCCGGGACCTCGCCGCAGCGATCACCACGCCCTCAGCGAGCTACGCCGCGGACTTCGCGGATGCCACCCGCCAGGCCGTCGCCCTCGCCCATCCGGGCGACGTGATATTCACGATCGGGGCCGGCGACGTCCTCGAAGTCGGCCCCCTGATGTTGGAGCTGTTGCGATGACCGCCATCGAACGTCTCGCCGCCACGATCGAGCGCTTCGGCGCCCTGCGCAGGGAGGAGCCCCTCTCGCGCCATACCACCTTCGGCATCGGTGGCCCTGCCGACCTCTTCCTCACCGTGCGTTCGGCCGGGGCACTGAAGGCCGCGATGGACGCCGCTCACGCTGCCGAAGTTGGCGTCTTCATCCTCGGCAGCGGCAGCAACATCCTCGTCGCCGATGGCGGCATGCGTGGCCTCGTCATCGACAATCGCGCCCGGGACGAGGACGCGGCCGCTGACGGCCTCACCTTCACCGTGGAAAGTGGGACCAGCTTTGCCGCCTTCGCCCGGAAGATGTGCCGCCAGGGCCTGGCCGGGCTGGAGTGGGCGGTCGGCATCCCGGGCACGCTCGGCGGCGCCGTCGTCTACAACGCCGGCGCCTACGGCGGATGCCTCGGCGACGTCCTCACACGTGTCCGTCTTGCCGGCCTCGATGGGGTCGACCGCTGGTTCGAAGCGGAAGAGCTTCACCTCGTCTATCGCGGCAGTATGTTCACCCGCGGCCAGTTCGAGGGAAAGAGCGTCCTCGCGGCCGAGGTGCGGCT
>JBJXGC010000134.1:0-8176 GCA_046154545.1 Dehalococcoidia bacterium
CCGGAGAGGGTCTGGAGGGTGGCGGCCATCTTCGCCGTGAGGGCGGGATTGCGGTAACCGAGGCCGAGGACGTGGTGACAGAGGAGGACGCCGGGGAACTTCGCCGCGAGCCAGGTCATCGTCGTCCAGGACTCGAGGAAGGGGTCGGTGCGGCGTTCGAAGCCGTAGAAGTGGTCGGCCAGCCAGACGGAGTCGAAGTGCTGGAAGGCGGTGGGGAGGATGTGCTCGGCCTGGTACATGACGATGGGCACGTGGCCGCTCTCCGGTGGCCCGATGACGGGCGAGATCCATCCGAACTTCAGGTCAGCCATGGCGAGCATCCTCCGTGGCCCTTTGGGCCGGGGCGGATGATACACGGCCGGGTCTATCTGCCCACGGCGTGACGACGCATGAGGTGACCCGCGTTCGCACTCGTCCCGCCCGCGCGTTCACACGCGCGGCTCGAATCCTGACGCGCGGGCGGTATACTCGCGCCCGCAAGCGGCCGGGGTGGCGGCAACACGCCGGCCCGGCGGAAGGAGCTATGAGATGAAGTTCGGGGTGTTGGCTGGCAACTTTGGGACGTTCGGCGAAGACCCGGGTGTCGATGGCAGTATCAAGGTGGCTGAGGAGGCGGAGCGGCTCGGTTTCGACTCCGTCTGGGTCCACGACCACATCATCATGCCGTCGAATGTGGAGTCGAAGTACCCGTACAACGAGACCGGCGCCTCACCCTTCCGGGTGGACCAGTTCATCTTCGACCCGATCACGGTGATGGCGGCCATCGCCGCCCGGACGAGCCGGGTGCAGATTGGCACGAGCGTCCTGGTGGTGCCATATCGCAACCCGCTGGTCCTCGCGAAGGAGCTGGCGACCATCGACCGGATATCGCATGGACGGGTGGTGCTGGGGATTGGCGCGGGCTGGATGGCGGAGGAGTTCGAGGCGATCGGCATCGGCGAACACTACCCGCATCGCGGGGCGATGACGGACGAGTGGATGGCGGTTTGCGTCAATCTCTGGACGCAGACCGGGCCGAGCAGCTTCAAAGGCCGCTGGATCCAGTACGAGAACGTGGGGGCCAACCCGCTGCCGGTGCAGAAGCCGCATATCCCGATCTGGGTGGGGGGCAAGACGCCGGCCGCCCAGCGGCGGGTGGCCCGCTATGGGAGCGGCTACCACACGATCACGTCCACGCCGGCCGAGGTGGCCGCGGAAGTGGCGGCAGTGCACGGGCTGATGGAGCGGGCCGGCCGAGACCCGGACAGCCTCGTCGTCTCGATGCTCTGGGCGGGCCTGGGGCTGAGCGGCACGCAACAGGTGGTGGACGTGCTGGGCGAGTACGCCCGGGCGGGGATGCACCATCTCGTCGGCATCCCCTGGCTGCTCGACGGCGGGCGGTTCATGGAGATGGCGCCCCACGACCGCCTGAAGGCGCAGCTCGAGAACATGGAACTCTTCGCCGACGGGGTGCGGCCCGCGGTGGGCTGACCCCGGCCGTTCGGGCTCGAACTGGGCCAGACTCAGCCCCGGGGGAGACCGAAGCCGCGGGTGGCGATGATGTTGCGCATGACCTCGTTCGAACCGGCGCCGAAGGTGGGCATGACGGCGGCGCAGTAGCCCTGTTCGATGCGCCCGCCGATCGGGGCCCTGGGATCCTGGGGCGTGAGCTGGCCGTACGGCCCGAGGAGTTTCGTCCCGGCGTTCTGGAGCCGCTGCATCATCTCGGTGCTGAAGATCTTGACGATGCTGGCCTGGTAGTTCGGGTGCTCGCCGTGCTCGACCATCCCGAGGATGCGGTAGGAGAGGCTCTGGAGGACTTCGAGCTGGACCTTGAAGTCGGCCAGCACGCCGCGGACGTGGGGCTCGTCGAAGGGGCGGCGGCCGCCGGGCTGCGGCTGCCGGGACCAGGCGAGGAGGCTGTCGAAGACGGCCCGCACGCCGGCCACCGTGAAGATGCTGATGCGTTCGAAATCGAGGGCGTGGGCGGCGTAATACCAGCCCCGGTTCTCCTCACCGACGAGGGCGGCCGAGGGGATGCGGACATTGTCCCAGTAGACCTCGTTCGTGCGGCCGCCACCGAGCGTCCAGATCGGCTTGACCGTGATGCCGGGCGACTTGAGGTCGGCGAGGAACATGGAGATGCCCTTGTGCTTCGGGGCCGCCGGGTCGGTGCGGGCGGCGAGCCAGACGTACTCGGAGCGGTGCGCCGAGCTGGTGAACCGCTTGATCCCGTTCATCACGTAGTCGTCGCCATCGCGGACGGCGCGGAGCTGGAGGGAGGCGAGGTCGGTGCCGGAATCGGGCTCGGTGTAGCCGAGGGCGAACTCGACCTCTCCGCGGGCGATGGGGGGAAGAAACCGGGTCTTCTGCTCGTCGGTGCCGAACTGCATCAATGTCGGCCCGACCTGCTGGACGGCAACCGTCGCACCCGGCGCGCCGGCGTAGTTCAGGGCCTCCTGGAAGAGGTACTGCTCCTGGTATGGCCGGGCCTGGCCGCCGAACTCCTTCGGCCAGGACATGGTGAGCCAGCCGCGGTCCGCGAGCTTCTTGCGGAAGGAGCGCTCAATGTCGTAGGCGTCGGGGCTTTCGTAGGCGCGGGAGCGGAGTTCGGGGCTCCACTCGGCCGCCAGGAAGGTTTTGACCTCGGCATCGAAGGCGATGGCCGACGGTGAGAACTTGAATTCCATGACTCCTCCATGGGCCTCGCGGGACCGCACGCTGATCCTACGGTGGGGCGCGGGCGTCCGCCATGTTGGCCGCGCCGGGAAATTCCCTGCTCGCCACGACATGACGCGTCTGGGGGCCGGTTGCCGTAGAATCGCGGCGCTGCGCGTGTGCGGGCGGGAGGGTCGTGTGTCTGGTTGGCGGTTGTCCAGGCCACTGGGGGGTACGCTTGGCGCGGTCGCGATCGTGGCCTTCGTCGCATTCGTCGGTTCGCGCGCGGTAAACGGCGTGATCCTCAACCCCGATTTCTACTTCGACGCGCTGGATGGGGGCGCGATCTTCGAGTCCGTCTTCGATAGCCTGCTCGAAAACCCGGAGGACATCGCGGGGGATCTGCTTTCGCTGCTCGAAGAGGACGATGCGATGGATGTCCCGAGCACCGACGAAATCGGTTCAGGGACACTCGACGCCCTCGACGCGATCGACGCCAGCCTCG
This sequence comes from Dehalococcoidia bacterium, assembly GCA_046154545.1. Taxonomy (GTDB): domain Bacteria; phylum Chloroflexota; class Dehalococcoidia; order Tepidiformales; family Tepidiformaceae; genus JBJXGC01. The sequence continues at coordinate 3,143 of JBJXGC010000134.1, forward strand.
AGGAGTTCAACTCGGTTGTGGACATCTTCAAGGTCATTGAGCCGATCGCCCTGGTCATCTTCCTGGTGGCGCTGGGGGTCATGGCGGCCTCGACCTTCCGGGAGCCGGTGCGCTTGTTGCGCTGGACGGGCGGCACGCTGGCCGTGGCCGGGGGCCTGACACTCGCGCTCTGGTTCGGGTTGCAGGGTGTCGTCGAGGAGATGGTGGCCGATGTGGCGCTCGATAAGGCCGGCGACCTGCCCCTGAACTTCCAGGACATCACGAAGATGAGTGTGATGACGGCGATCGACAACCTCTCGCCGGACATCTTCGGGCCAGCAGTCGCGGCGGCTGCGCTGGGGATCATCCTGCTGGCGATGTCGTTCCTGCCGTCGGTGCGGGGGGCAGAGGCAGGGGCGGTCAAGGCGGGTTAACGCCGGACTTCGTAGATCCGGTACGGGCCTGATTCAAAGACCGGTTCGAGCCAGGGGATACCGTCGAACTTCGCGAGCCCCTCGGGCGTGCCCATGACCGTTTCCTCGGTGCCGACGACGATGTAGCGGACGTTGTACCGCGCCACGACCTCACCGACGAAGCCTGGATCAGGGGTGCGGTAGAGGTTCGTCATATCGATTCGGCGCTGCTGGATCAGCGGCTCGTAGTCCAGGCGCTGTTGGACCTGGTGCCAGTCCCAGCCAATGACGGCGGGCAGGCCGGTGTTCCAGGAGATCCGGCCGGTCCAGTGGTAGAGCGGACCGACGGCCTCGGCGATGACGGGGCTGCCCTGGACGTTGTCGCGGAGCCAGCGGATGAGGGGCTCGTCCTCGCCGAGGGCGATGAGGCGGTCGTCGGCCGGGTCGTCGGTGCCACGGTCTTCGGGATAGGTGCCGTAGGGGAGGTAGGCGAGGCCGTCGAGGGTGCCCGAGGGCGAGCCGGCGAAGCGTGCTTCCTGGCGGGCGCGGGTCCCCGACCAGGGGAAGATGGCGGCACTGAAGATGAGGGTGCCGATGACGGCGGTCGCCACGACAGCGACCAGGCGCCGGCCGGGGAGGACCTTAAGGCGGCGGCCTTCGAACCCGTAGAGCGCCGCCGCCACGTACCAGAGCCCGTAGCCCCCGGCGACGGCGTAGAGCTGCCAGGCCTGGAGCGAGAACTTGAAGACGGTGTTCATGCGGACGATGTCGAACTTCACGCCGACGACGTCAACGCCGCCAGCGATGCCTACGGCGGCGGCGAAGATGGCCGTCGCGAGGAGGCGAGGAGTGTCCCGTTCGGCCGCCCGATACTCCAGCCAGAGCAGGTGGAAGAGGAGGATCAGGGCGCACAGGCTGAAGGCGATCGTGCTAAGGCCGAAGCGCCAGGTGAACGCGCCGAGGCCGGCGAGGAAGATGAGGAGCGCGCCCAGCTCGAGGGGACCGCTGAGCGTCGCGAGGATGGGGTCACGGCCCGGTTTCCAGTCGCGGCTGATCAATTCTTCGCGGTAGCGGACGGCCAGGAAGGCGGCGAGGATGGTGAAGAAGAGGCCGAAGTGGGCGAAGTACTGGTTCGTGGGGGTTGTCTCGCGGGCGCGGACCAGGCCGGTCTCGAAGACTTCGAAGCGGGAGGTGTAGGGCGAAAAGGCGACAAGGAGCACGCCTGCTGCCAGGGCGAGGTGCCCGGCGGCGTCCCACCAACGCTCCTGCCAGCGCCCGGGCCGGAGGAGCTGCCCGGCGGCGATGGCCGCGGCCGCCAGCAGCACGGCGCTCGGGAAGTCCCACGTTTGGACCGTGCGGACGAGTCCGAGAGCGACGCCCATCGCGGCGGCGAGGACGAGCGCCTGCCGCCGGAGGCCACGCGCCGCAGAGACGACGTAGGCCACGACGAGGGCGATGACGAGCCCGAAGAAGGGCAGGCCCATGACATGCGCGTGGAGGTCACCGAAGAGGAACGACCAGTAGGGAAACTCGGTGATGTCGAATGAACCGATGTGGACGCGGCTGCTCCGCCACCAGTCGAACGGGGGCATGGCGGCGCCCTCGAAGAGCCAGCGATAGAGGCCGGAGAGCAGGCCGACGAGCCCGCCGAGAAACGGTGTGTCGCTGAAGAGGGACCAGTGGTAAACGGGCTGACCATCGACCTCGCGTGCGAGGTTCAGGGCCTGGAGCCGCTCGATGAGCTGGTGGCCGCCGTCGAGGTTTCCGAGTCCGATGAAAAGGAAAACGCCGGCCAGCCCGGCGACTATCGCCGCTTTCGGCCAGCGCCGAGCGCCCTCCCGCCGGCGAGCAGAAAGGGCCACGAGGTTGTGGACGGTCGAGAAGGCGACGCTGGCGGCGAGGCCGGCGTAGGTGGCGAGGCCGATGTTGAAGCCCACTTCGGGCAGCATACGGAGGGCGCGGATGGGGACGGCGACGAGGAACCAGCCCATGTAGTAGTAGTTCATCGTCCCGCCACCAAACCAGGGGTCGAACGGGGGCAGGATGGTCGAGCGGGCGACGGCGGTGAGGTAAGCGAGTTCGATCGGCTTTTCGCCGCCCTGCGGGTGGTGCCAGAGGTCGGGGTTGTTGTAGCGGAGGGCGAGGACGACGAAGAAGGCGGCGAGGAAGACGGCTTCGGCGGCGGCCCACGAGCGCCAGTGATCACGGAAGTCCTGGATGAGCGACCGCCGGCGCAAATACCCGGTGATGTATCCAGCGACGGCGACGGCGCCGAAGACGCCCCAGGCGAGGTTGCCCGAGAAATGGAAGGCACCCCAGGCGACGAGCATCCAGGAGCCAAGGCCGACGGCGATGAAGCCGGCCAGCTTGGAGAGGCCGAAGCCGCGGTCGGGCAGGGCGCGGAAGAGCCAGGTCATCCAGGGGACGGTGGCGAAGGCCGCGACTTCGAGCCAGAGCAACCACCAGAGCCAGGGGACGTGGCTCGTCAGCCCGTCCGACGAAAAGAGGCTGCTGAAGGTGCCTCCAGACTGCTGAGTGGCGGCCTCGGCGGCGGTGAACTGGAGGCCGTTGGTGCGGCCCTGGCGCGGCAGCAGGTTCACGGCGCGGTCCGGGTGGGCGTCCATCAGGAGCGAGAGGGCCAGGGTGGCGTCCCATTCCGCGGTCTTCTGGTAGATCCGGACCTCGGGGTGGTCGTAGACGGTGAACGACTCCTCAGCTCCCGAGTCGTCGATCGAAAGGCCGAGGAAGGTGGGCTTGTTCTGGAAGTGGGCGACCAGCCGGAAGCCGAGTTCGCCACTGTCGAGAAGTTCGTAGAAACGAATCGTCGCGGGGTATTCGCGCTCGAGGCGGCCGACGGAGCTGCGGATGCGATTCGAGGTGATTGCGACGTAGTCCGCGCCGTTAAGCCCGAGCGTGGGGTCCCGTTCGATGCGACCGAAGACCAGGGCCTCGACCTTGGCGGCTGAGTCGGTGTCGTAGGGGTAGAGCTGGACGAGCGGGTAGGCGGCCTGGTCGTATCCGCGCAGCGGGTAGGGGAGCGTGTCATCCCAGTACTCGCCGGTCACCGTCGAGCCCGGGGGGACGTTTTCGTAGAGCCAGCGGCTGGCGGCGATGCGGGGGTGCTCACCGGAGTAGAGCGATTGGAAGGCCAGTGCCCACCAGACGGTGCCCAGGAGCAGGACGCCGGCGGCGGCGTAGACCGCTCGCCGGAAGACGGGGGAGCCAGGCTGAAAGTGGCGCAGGAGCCGGAAAAGGCCGGCCTGTGGGCCCGGTGCCGGGTGCCCCGTGGCGGCCCGCACGTGGCGGACGAGCGCGACAATGCCCCAGGCGGCGAAGAGGCAGAGCGCCGGGTACATCGGCGCGAAGTAGCGCATGTAGGCGACGAAGCGGGGCCCCTGGAAGGCCGTGACGGCGACGATGGTGGCCAGGGGGAGCAGGAATGTGAGCTCGCGTTTGCGGAAGAGGAGGACGACCGCGACCGCTGACGCGGCCCAGGCGACGATGCCGAGGGTTGGGCCGAGGCCGTAGAGGACCAGGTTCTGGAGGGGCCAAGCGAAGGGAGCACGGCCGGCCCAGGCGACGAAGGGCGGGTTATCGACGTTGCCCTTCTGGTAGTCGATCTCGCGTTCGATATCGGCCCGCCACTGGGGGTTCAGCTGCATGTCCCAGAAGTGCGGACCCTGGAATGCGTAGGGCTGGGCGATGCGGAAGACGATGATGGCGATGAGGAAGGTGAGGCAGAGGACGGAGACATCGGTGGACCACCGGCCGGTCATGCGCTGGCGAACTCCCCCCCAGCGCAGGCCAAGCCGAGGGAAGTCGCGGAGGCCGATCATCGTGCAGGCGGCGAGGAAGGGGCTGAGGGTGAGCGGCCAGGCGGTGACTTTGCTGGCCAGGCCCAGTCCGATGCAGAGGCCGAGGGTAAGGCAGAGTGCGGCCGCCCTGAGCTGGGCGTCGCGGGCGGGGTCGGCCCAGGGGCTCAGGCGCGCGCCAGCCGCCTCGAGGACAGGAAGAGCGGGCGGGGGACGGATGGCATTCCGGACGGTGAGCACCGACAGGAGCAGGGTGGCCGTGCCGAAGAAAACGACGTAGGGATCGACGGCCCAGAAATGGGCGAGTTGGGTCGGTAGGACGGCCACGGCGTAGAGAAAGGCGGCGAGCAACCCCGAGACGCGACCGAAGAGCAGGGCGCCGAGGCCGAAGAGGACGATGATGGTGGCCGTATCGAAGAGGGCGGTGACGCGGCGGCCGCAGACCACCGTGGTCTCGTATTCGCTGTAGCGAGAGCCGGTGCCGGGGTGTTTACGGGCCATCGCGCCGGCGCAAAAGAGGCGGTCGGCGGTCGCACTGACGGCGGGTACGTCTGCGCGCGCGAGGGTGGCGGCCCCCTTCACCAGGAACAGGGGGAAGGTGCCGTAGACGAATGACGGGTTATCGGGGGAGTTGTAGGGGTTCAGGGGACTGGTGCTGGTGTCGAAATACTCGCCCGGACCGGAGGGCCAGGCGATCCGCCCGGCCACCAGCGAGAGGAACCGTTCGTCCGGGTGCATCTGCTGGGGGACGTCGTCATCGTGAGGCTGGTCCCAATCGACGCCGTTGACCCGGAGGCCGGCGCCGAGGACGACGACGGCGAGCAACGCCA
>JBJXGC010000162.1:0-8942 GCA_046154545.1 Dehalococcoidia bacterium
CGGGCTACGGTGTCATCGGCCATCGGTGTCCTCCTTCGACGCTGCGGAGTATCGCAGCGTGCGGCACGCCGTGGAAGCGGACCGGCGGCAGCGACAAGACCATCGGACGCATGTAGCCGCGACGCTCGGCGTCGCTGGATTCCGCGCACCTTCCCTGCTCCCGCACTGCTGGACATCGTACGGGGCCCCAGCGGCCGCGACGGCCGCGGCTACGGGCGGCCACCCGTACAATCGAGGACACTCTTCTACCTGAGGTGACCGGGCATGGCGGATAGTTACGACGTGGTGATTGTGGGTGGGGGATTCGGCGGCGGGGCGATGGCCACCGTCCTCGCCCGCGCCGGGAAGTCGGTCCTCGTCCTCGAAAAGAGCACCGTCTACCGCGACCTCGTGCGGGGCGAATGGATCGCCCCCTGGGGGGTCGTCGAAGCGAATCGCACCGGCCTCTATGACGTCCTCGCCGCAGCCGGCAACCGCCACCACCTCACCAGACACGTCGAGTACGGCGAGGGCATCGACCCGGCAGAATCCGAGGCCGCCCCGCTCGACATGTCGACCTTCCTCCCCGGAATCCCGGGCCCGCTCTGCCTCGGCCACCCGGCCGCCTGCGAAGCGCTCAACGCCTCGGCCGTGGCCGCCGGCGCGACCGTCCTCCGCGGCGTTGAGGGCGCCGTGGTCACACCGGGCGCGGCGCCGTCCGTCAGCTACGTCCACGATGGGGCCGCCCACACGGTCACCGCCCGGATCGTCCTGGGCGCCGACGGTCGCAACTCGGCCGTCCGCGGTCAGCTCGGCATCGAACTGCAGCGCGATACGACGCATCACTTCTTCTCGGGGATGCTCGTCGAAAACGCCCACGGCTGGCCCGAAGACCTCCAGACTTCCGGCACGGAGGGCGACATCCAGTTCCTCGCCTTCCCCCAGGGCGGCGGCCGGCTGCGGCTCTACATGAGCTACGGTCTCGACCAGAAGTCGCGGCTCTCGGGCGAGGCCGGCCCCCAGCGCTTCCTCGACGCCTTCGCCCTCAAGTCCGTGCCCTACGCGGCCGCGATCACCGGCGCGACGATCGCCGGGCCCTGCAACTCCATCCCCAACGAAGACACGTGGACGGTGAAGCCGTCCGTCGCCGGGGCGGTCCTCATCGGGGATGCGGCCGGTTACAACGACCCGATCATCGGCCAGGGCCTGAGCATCACCCTCCGCGATGTCCGGATCGTGAGCGAACTGCTCCTCGGCGCTGAGGATTGGAGCAGCCTCTCGTTCGTACCCTACGCCGAAGAGCGGGACGAGCGGATGCGGCGCCTCCGCTTCGCCGCCAGCATCGATTCGATGCTCCACGCCGAGTTCGGCGAGCGGGCCAGCCGCCGCCGCGCGATCGTCCGCGAACGCCGGGCAAAGGATCCCACCTACCTGCTGTGCCTGGCGGGCGTGATGATCGGGCCCGAGATGCTCCCACCCGCGGCCTACTCCGACGCCGTCTGGGCGGAGGTCGAAGCGTTGGGCGCCTGACACTTCGCAGGGGCCAGGCCGCCGTCGCCCGCCTTCAGCGTGATCCTGGCGTGCCTTGGCGTCATGGCGGTTCAACCTCGGGCGCTTCTGTCTGCGCCCATACCTCCGTACACTCGCGAGGAATGATGCCCGAGAAGCGCACCTACTCCTCCCAGCGGCTCGACCTCAACTATATTGCCTGGGGCGAGGAGGCGAAGCCCCCACTGATCCTGATCCACGGCACCCGCGACCACGCCCGCTCCTGGGACCGCACGGCGGAAGCGCTCATCGACCGCTACTGCGTCTACGCCCCCGACCTTCGCGGGCACGGTGACTCGCAATGGGCGATCGGCGGCGACTACTCGATCATCGACTACGCCCTCGATATCCATGCACTTGGCGAGGCGATCGGCCGGGCGCCCTACACGGTCGTGGGCCACAGCCTTGGTGGCGGCGTCGCCCTCCAGTATGCCGGCGCCTTCCCGGAGAAGGTCGCGAAGCTGGTGACGATCGAAGGCCTCGGCGGGCTCGGCTGGTCCTCCGGCCCCCGCCGCCCGGCCCACGTCCGGATGCGCCAGTGGGTGGAGAGCATGCGCACGATGGAGGGCCGCCAGCTCCACACCTATCCCGACGTGGCGTCGGCGACGGAGCGGATGGTCGCGGCCAACGGTCACCTTTCGCCCGAGTTGGCGCGGCACCTGACCAGCGAAGGCGTCAGGCCCGTAGACGATGGCGTCACCTGGAAGTTCGACAACTTCACGCACGCTGGCTCGCCCTACGAGTTCAACATGGAGGACGCGCGTGACCTCTGGAACCAGATTCGCTGCCCGATCCTGATCCTCTGGGGCGAGGAGAGTTGGGGACAGCGCTTCCCCAAGGGCCTGGACCTCAGCTCCTTTCACGACTACCGCTCGCACAAGATTGAGAAGGCAGGCCATTGGGTGCACCACGACCAGTTCGAGACGTTCATGCGGATCGTGAACGAGTTTCTCACCCGGTGACGCGGATGCTGGCCGGCTGCCTCGCGCTGAGTGTCGCCCTCCTGGTTGCGACCGCCTGCTCAGATGGTGACTCGCCCTCCCCGACGGCGGCCGCCACCGCCGCCGGGACGAAGGGGGCGACATCGCCGCCTCAAGGGTCGTCCGGCGACCCCACCGACCCGGCCGTCTTCGCCCGGCTCAAACTGCCCCTCGACCTCGCGAAGGGCGCGAGCATCGGCAACCCGGACGCCAAAGTGACCCTCGAAGCCTACGAAGACTTCCAGTGCCCCTTCTGCCTCCTCTTCACGATGCTCCTGGAGCCCACCGTCATGGATGAGTATGTGGCGCCCGGGAAGGTGCGGTTCGTGTTCCGCAACTTCCCCATCCTCGGGGCCGAATCGGTGCGCGCGGCCCTGGCCTCCGTCTGCGCCGCGGACGAGGAGAAGTTCTGGCCGTTCCATCAACGGCTCTTTCTCGAACAGGCCAAAGCCGGCCAGCTGGACGGCGAGAAGCTCAACGTCGGCCGCTTCAGCCCCGAGAACCTGCGCACATACGCCACCGACGCTGGGGCGGCGGGCGCCGCCTTCGACGCCTGCGTGCAGGATGCAGTCACGCTCGCGAAGGTCCAGGACGAGGTCGATTCCGCCCGCCAGCTCGGGCTGCGGGGCACCCCGAGCCTCGTCCTCAATGGAAAGCCGGTGGCCACCCCTCCCGACGCCGCCGCCATGCGCAAGCTCCTCGACGACGCCCTCGCCGCCGCGAAGTGAGGCGCCGCCGCCACCGTACGTGGCAACCCCTGCCTCACCGGTAGCGGAGGTTCGACCCCTCACTCCGAATCCTTGGCGGCCTCGGCGTCTTGGCGGTTAGCCTCTTCAGCAACGCCAGCCGCTCTTCGCGCCTAACCCCCGCATTCGCCAAAATGACCGCCATACCCTCAGAGCGACTGTGCCCGCCCGTAACCTGCCATCGAGGAACCGCCCGTGCCGAAGATCCCGACCCGCGACATCATCACTTACTACGAAGAGGCCGGCAGCGGCGAACCCCTGCTCATGATCATGGGCCTCTCCGGCGACCTCCAGGCCTGGGCCTTGCAGGTGCCCACGCTCGCCCGCAGATACCGCGTCATCACCTACGACAACCGCGGCGCCGGCCGCACGAGCGCGCCCGACAAACCCTACTCCATCAAGCAGATGGCCGATGACGCCGTCGCCCTGCTCGATTCGCTCGGCATCGCCCGGGCCCACGTCCTCGGCTTCAGCATGGGTGGTTACATCGCGCAGGAGCTGGTGGCGGCCCACCCCGAGCGCGCCGAGAAGCTCATCCTTCTCGCCACCGCGCCCTGCATCGACGGCTACGGCAAAGTGGTCGTGGGTAACTGGATCAACGTCCGCCGTTCGAATATGAGCCGCGAACAGATCGTGCGCTACACGTCGCAGTTCCTCTACAGCCCCGAGCTGCTGGACGACCCAGAGCGCTACGAGCGGGCCGTCCAGAACAACCTGGCGAACCCGTACGCGCAGCAGGACCACGCCTTCATCCGCCAGGCCCAGGCAGTGCTGGCCTTCGACGCCCGCGACCGCCTGCCCGCCGTCAAGAGCCCGTCCCTCGTCCTCGTCGGCAAGGACGACATCCTCGTCCCCCCGCGCAACTCGGAGAAACTGGCGAAGCTCATCCCCGGGGCGGCCATGAAGACGCTCAGCGGCGGCCACCTCGGCTGCATCGAATATCCGCACGAATACAACGACGCGATCGCGGAGTTCCTGGGGTAGGCTTCGACGCACTTGTTCGAAGGTTCAAGAGGATTGAAGGCCAGACGTTAGTAATGGAATCGCGCGGAGACGACCAGCAGTTCGTCCTCCAGCACCCGGTACACGAGGCGATTCTCGTGGTCGATCCGGCGAGACCAATGCCCGCTGAGATTTTGACTGAGGAGTTCAGGTTTCCCAAGGCCTTCGCCCGGGTGGCGGAGCGCGTCCTTCAGAAGGGCGTGAATCTTCCTGGCGACCTTCGGATTCGTGTTGAACCAGTACAGGTAGTCGTCCCACGCCTCGTCGGTGAACGTGAGTCTCATCAGTCGAGGACTATCGGTCGCTCGCGAGCGAGGCCGCGGTCGGCCTGTTCGATCGACCTCCTCAGATGCTCCGCGTTCGCCGGGCTGCGGAGGAGGTAGGCGGTCTCGTCGAGCCGTTCGTAGGCGTCGAGCGTCATCAGGACGTAGGCCTCGTCGCCGCGGCGGGTGATGATGACGGGCTCGCAGTCGTCCCGCACCTGGTCCATCGTCTTGGCGAGGTTCGCGCGGGCGTGGCTGTAGGTCATGGCTCTCATACGTACATGATGCTGTACGCGTTCGCGGCCCGTCAATCAGGTGCGGTCTGATACCCGGACCATATTGTCGATCAGGAGTTCGGCAACAGGCTGGCGCTTCGTCCCCACGCTGTTGATCGCCCGCGACATCTGGACGACATCGAGGCCGTACCCACGGCCGTCGTAGAGTCCCCGCACGGCCTCGTGGTCCGAGTTCGAAAGCAGCGCATGCACGCCCCGAACGGTCAGGTCCTCGAACGTGTCGCGGAGGCGTTCATGCTCCGCCGGCCCAAAGGCAGCGATGGTGTAGTCGGTGAAGCGGGCCGTCGCCGAGAGCGGGTAGTAGGGCGGGTCGAGATACACGAAGTCGCCCGCCCGCGCGTGGGCGCAGGCGGTCTCGAAGTCGTCGCAGCTCAGTTCCGCCCCCTGCAGCGCTTCCGAGGCGGCTGCTAGCCCCGGAGCGTCCAGGACCCGCGGGTTGGCGTAGCGCCCGTGTGGGACGTTGAACTGGCCCCGGCTGTTCACGCGGTAAAGGCCGTTGTAACAGGTGCGGTTCAGGAAGATGAGCCGGGCGGCCCGTGCCACAGCGTCATCCGGGGCCTCCGCCCGGCGTTCGAGGTAGTACTCGCGGCGGCCATCGGCGTCGCGTGGGAGGTACTCGCCGGCCAGGGCGCCAAGGCCGCAGACGAGGTCATCGAGGCGGTCGCGGACCATCCCGAAGCAGTCCACCAGCTCGCCGTTGCTGTCGGAGAGTCGCGCCGACGTCACCAGCCCGGCATCGTACATCGCGAAGAAGGCCGCGCCGCCGCCCACAAACGGTTCGTGGTAGCGGCCGAACGCCGCTGGCGCACGCTGGACGATGCGAGCCGCCAGCTTGCCTTTGCCGCCGGCCCACTTAAGGAAGGGGGAGGTCACCCTGCGATTGTGGAGAGCGCCGACGCTAGAGCCCAGCGAACTCCGGGGGTCGTCCCACGGCGGACCAGGCTGGGACCGCCAAGGCGCCAAGAACGCGCCAAGGGCGCCAAGGTTTCGAGAGCGAGGATTCCTTGGCGGGCCTTGGCGTCCTCCGCGCCTTGGCGGTGAACCAGCGGGTGCTGTCTTACCGCCCGGGGCTGCGCTTCACCGCCACCTGCCGGGCCGTCTCGTGGGCGGCGTCCTCGGCGGCGTCGTCGATCGGGGCCAGGGTGACGCCTTCGCCGTAACGGCGGCGGAGGGCGGCGAGGATGAGTTCGTCGGCCAGGGCCGGGTTCTTGGGCAAGAGGCTGCCGTGGAGGTAGGTGCCGATCGCGTTGCGGTAGCGCGCCCCTTCGCCGCCGTCTTCGGCGTTGTTGCCGAAGCCGCGCACCACCATCCCGAACGCCTTCGCCGTTGGCCCCAGGAACGTCCGGCCGCCATGGTTTTCGAAGCCCACTATCTCGCCCAGGTCCGTGGCGAGGATGACGTCGCCGACGCAGCGGTCGGCGCGGGGGCCCGGGTGGCGTGTTTCGAGGTCGAACACGCCGATCCCGGGGATGACGCCCCCCTCGTGGTCGATGTAGCGGTGGCCGAAGAGCTGGAAGCCGCCGCACACGGCGAGGGCGGGCATCCCCTCGTCTATCGCCTGCTTGAGTGCGCCCCCTTTCGTCGCCAGGTCATCGGCGATGCGGCGCTGTTCACGGTCCTGTCCGCCGCCGATAAGGACGAGGTCGAACTCCGCCGGGTCGAAGGGGTCGCCGATGTTCACATCGCTGACGGCGAAGCCGATGCCCCGCGCCTCGCAGCGGTAGCGGAGGGCGATGACGTTGCCCCGGTCGCCGTAGATGTTCATGACGTCCGGATAGAGGTGGGCGACCCGGACTTCTGCGTCCGCAGTGAGTTCGACAGGCATGGCACAAGCGTATCGCAACCGCCGGTAGCGGGGCGTTTGTCGTAGACTCGCAGAACAACACATCGGAGGGCCCCCATGGCCGACATGAACGATTTCAACAACCAGGTGATCGCGGAGTTCCGCGCCAACGAAGGCAAGGTGGGCGGCAACTTCGCCGGCGCACCGATGGTCCTGATCACCACGAAGGGCGCGAAGAGCGGCGCGATGCGGACGACCCCGCTGGTCTATTCGAAGGATGGCGACCGCGTCGTCATCATCGCCTCGTTCGCCGGGGCGCCGAAGCACCCGGCCTGGTACCTGAACCTGAAGGCGAACCCCGAGGTGACCGTCGAGGTCGGCACGGAGAAGTACCAGGCGAAGGCCGTCATCCCCGAGGGGGCCGAGCGCGACCGCCTCTTCAACGCCCAGGCGGCGCTCATGCCGAACTTCGCGGAGTACCAGACCAAGACCTCGCGGGTCATCCCGGCCGTGGTGCTGGAACGGAAATAGGCGAGAAGACGGAGCTCAGGCAAGTGCACGCCTGTGGCCGCCTTGGGCACCGGGCGTGTAGGTGAGAGCGCTCATGCCCGGCCTTCCTCAGCCCGACCGCGAGGGAGGGCACTGGTCCCCGTCCTCCCCAGGTCAGCGATCCGCGCCCTGTCCCTTGACTACGTACTGGCAGGCGGCGACGACCTGTTCCTCGCGCCACAGGTAGCGCGTACTCCCATGGCGCGACCACACCTTCGCCCCCGTCGCGACAAGTCCAGCCTCCCCCAGCAGCTTCGTGCACCATGCCTTCAGCGAGCCCATGACAAGCTCGGGCGCCATCTCCGCCGATACGACGACATGGACGTGGTTCGTGCGCACGTTCAGTGCATGGATGTACCAGTCGCGAACCTCGGCTGTCTGCCGTATGGCGGCGTCAACAGCGCGCCTCTCGGCCGCGCGGAGCGTGACCGGCGCGTCGAGGCGTTGCCCGGCCTCCCACGCTTCGCGACGCGGGTTCGGGTCGAGCAGTGGGGCGTCTGGACCCGCGAGACTGCGTTGGGTTGACCCGCGCTCGTCCCCATGAAGCCAGGTGCCGTAGGTGCGGAACGTGATGAAGTACGCGAGTGGGCGTGGCGCTGGCATCGGCGGATGGTAGCGCAGCAAGTGATGATCGTGGACGGGGAGCGGGGCCCTTCCTCGCGGTCGGGCTGAGGAAGCGGGCGGGCGTGAGTGGGCGCTGAGTTCTGACCTGGGTAAGACGGGACCGGGGCCCTCCCTTGCGGTCGGGCTGAGGAAGGCCGGGCGCGGACGGCCGCCCCAGGTGTCCACCGGGGCGCGCTGCTCCCCGGGCCGGGCTGTGTCGAATGTACTGATGCCAGCAGTTCGTGAGTTGAGGAGGGGAGAGGTTCGTCATGCGCGTCACATCGGGACTACTCGGAGCGGTAATGGCCGCGCTCCTACTCGTGAGCTGCGGCGGGGCGTCGCCGAAAGAAACCGCGTCCCGGGCTGCGGGCAGCATCGCCTCCATCGCCGAGCCGCGGAAAGCCCTTGCGGCCTCCGCCGAGCTGCTCGCCAAAGAGAGCTTCGCGCTCCAGTACAGCGGTGAGTTCGAGGAAAGCGAGGGACCCAGCCTGGGCACGTTCCGGTTTGCACGGGATGGCAAGAGTTCGCTCTTCAGCTTCGATGGAGACATGGCCGGAGAGCAGTTCACGCTCTCGTTCATCACTCGCGACGAAAAGAGCTACGTCTGCGTGAAAGGCACGGCGTGGTCCGACCTGGAGGACGGCGGCTGCGTCGAGACACCGGTCGATGACAGCGACAACCCGGACGAGATCGATTTCGCAATGTTTTTCGACATGGCGGCGATGCTGAAGGACATGACAGAAGACGAGGACGCCAAAATCGAAGACGCCCCCGACCAGACCATCAACGGCGTCCCGTCCCGCTGCTTCACGGTCACTGCCGACGACGGCGCGGGCACGATCTGCATCGCCACGGACGACGGCCGGCTTGTCCAGATCAAGGGCGACTTCGACGGCATGCAGGGCGAAATAACGCTCGTCGCGTCGCGCAAGCCACAGGCCAGCGACTTCGAGCTCCCCTTCCCGCTCGTCGATGAGGACGAGCTATGGGGCGGCCTCTTCGGAGGTGCGGCCACAGGCGGAGGGGCCGCGGCGGGCGACGAGCCGGAGCCACCGTCGAAGCCGGGCCTGGCGGGGGTGCGCATCCTCGGAGAGCCCTTCCCGTGGGAAGGCCCCGCCGCCTGCCCGGGTGCGGAGTCCTTCGGCGTGGAGGAGTTCGCGGTGGATGCGGCCGGCTCGATCTACTTCCCGGAC
>JBJXGC010000163.1:0-19958 GCA_046154545.1 Dehalococcoidia bacterium
ACCTGCCAGCCGACGAACGGGACTTCGGTCTCGAGATCGAAGGTGGCCATCATCTGGGCGAGCTGGAAGTACAGGGTGATGAGCATCGTGATGCCGACGACCTCGGCGTCCGAGCGCGTTCCCCGCATCGCGGCGAAGGCGGCGTCCGAAGGGCGCTGGTTCGCAGATAGCTCGTCCACATAGGCCAGGAGCGCGCGCTCATCCGCCGAGAAGAGGGTGCTCGTCGCCCAGTCGGTGACGCCGTTGATGTCGGCGTCCGTGAGGCCGGCCTCGCGGGCGATGCGGACGTGCTGGTGCCACTCGTAGCGGCTCTGCCTATCGAAGGCGGCGCGGAGGATGACCAGCTCCCGCACGCGGGGCGTGAGCCCGCTCGCCCGCCAGACGCTGAGGGCGTCCAGCCGGATCTCCGGGTTCACCATCAACAGGCGCATGATGTTGAGCAACGGCCCGCGCTCGCTGGCGCGGTCCCAGCGGGTCTGCATCTCCGGGTCGAGCGTCTCGCGCGTGGGCAGGGTGAGTCGAGCCATGGTAGGAACACCTCCGGCGGCGGATTCTACAGCCCGTGGGCAGGCTGTCTCCCCCGGCGGCGGACGCGGCTACCCGAAGGTGATAATCCCACGGCCGTTCTCGTGGTTCTCCAGGGCCTCGAACCCTTCGTTGATGCGGGCGAGGGGGTAGTGACGCTGGATGAGGCCGGCGACATCGATTACGCCTCGCTGATGAAAGTCGACCATCTTGCCGAAGAGTTCGTGCGGACTACCTGAGCCGTAATACGAACCGACCAGCCGCTTCTGGTTGCGCACCAGGTCGACCATGTCGATGGGCGCACGTTCGCCCGCGGGCGCGAGGCCGATCATCACGGCGGTGCCAGTCTTGCGCAGGCTATCGACCGCCTGGCTGATGGTCTTGGCGCTGCCGTAGGCGTCGAAGGCGTAGTCCACCCCGCCGCCCGTGAGTTCCTTGATCGCCTCCACAGGATCGACCTTCGCAGCGTTCACCAGGTCGGTGGCGCCGAAGCGCTTCGTGAACTCGAGCTTGTGGTCGTAGAGGTCGACCGCGATCACCCGGGCCGCGTTCATGAGCCGCGCGCCCTGGATGACGTTCAGGCCGACGCCACCACAGCCGAAGACGGCGACCGTCGCGCCCGCCTTGATGCCCGGGGCGTTGATGACGGCCCCAACACCGGTGGTCACGCAGCAGCCGATGAGCGCCGCCACCTCCATCGAGACATCTGCCGGCACGGGATAGCAGGCCTGGGCCGGGACGACGGACTGCTCGGAGAAGACGCTGATCTTCGACATCTGGCCGACGTCGTTGCCTTCGCGGTCGCGGAAGCGGAAGGTGCCGTCCATCTGCTTCGTCCCGGCGTTGCGGAAGGTGTCGCAGAGGTTCGGGAAGCCGTCGCGGCAGCTCTTGCAGTAGCCACAGTCGGAGACGAAGGAGAGGATGCAGCGGTCGCCGGGGCGGAGGCCGCTGACGCCCTCCCCGAGCGACTCGACGGTGCCCGCGCCTTCGTGGCCGAGGGCAGCCGGCAGCGGAAGCGAGCCCGTGCCGTGGATGACGTGGTGGTCGCTGGCGCAGATGCCGGCGGCGCCCATCTTGACGAGCACCTCGCCGCGCTTCGGCGGTTCGACATCGATCTCCACGACCTGGAGAGGTTGGTTCACTTCGTAGAGGACTGCGGCTTTCATGGGGGCTCCTCGTGGGTTCTGAGTGCTGAGTTCGGGGTTCTGCGTGGCCTAACGCAACGGACAAGAGAACTCCAACCGGCGCCGGGCTTAACGCGCGAAGTTCGGGGGACGCTTCTCAAGGAAGGCCGCGACGGCCTCTTTGTGGTCGGGCTCGCCACGCGCGGCGGCGTTCATCGCGTTTTCGCGCAGCATCACGGAGGAGACGTCCATGTCGGTGGCGTTCAACTGGAAGGCGCGGCGGACGCGGGCCACGGCGGCGGGTGCATGGGCCGCGATCGCTTCGCCGATGGCGACGGCCCGGTCGAGCAGCTTCTCCTGGGGGACGACATCGGTCACGAGCCCCGCGGCGAGCGCTTCCTGGGGTCCGACCATCCGGGCCGTCAGGCACCACTCCTGGGCCCGTCCGAGGCCCACGAGCTGCGTGAGGAAGTACGAGCTGGCCAGCTCGGGCACAAGCGCCATCTTGACGAAGAAGAAGCCGAAGCGGGCGTCCTCGCTGGCGATGCGGACGTCCATCGGCAGGACATGGGTCACGCCGACGCCGACGGCCGCGCCGTTAATGGCCGCGATCGTGGGCTTCGGCATGCGCCGCAGAAACGCGACCCAGTTGTCCTCGCCGGCGGTTGCCGAACCGCGGGCGGGGGCGTTCCCCGCGAGCTGCTGGGCCCAGCCGCCGACATCGGCGCCGGAGCAGTAGGCCCGGCCGGCGCCAGTGAACACAACGGCGCCGATCGCGGGGTCGGCGTTGGCGTCCTCTACCGCGTCCTTCAACTCGTGCATCATCGGGTCGTTCCAGGCGTTGAGCCGCTCAGGCCGGTTGAGGGTGAGGATCCGGACGCGCCCGCGCTGTTCGCTGAGGATGTGTTCGTAGGTCACTGACTGTCTCCTTTTCGGGCCGCCGCGGCGGGGAAGCCTTGCATAAAGCGCTGCATCATTTCGGGGTTGAGCCAGTTCCAGGGCGCGTTGGCCGTCTGCCGCAGCCACTGGTCCCACTCTTTGGCGGCCTCGCTCGCCAGTTGGCCAAGTTCGACGTTCGCCTGGACGAGGGCCGAAGCAGCCGAGAAGAGTTCGCCCCAGCGGGCGAGCACGGCGCCATACTGTTGGCCGAACTCGAGCGCCTGGTCCGAAGGCCCAAAGAATCCCCGCCGTTGCGCCATGATATCCCCCCCGGGCGCTGACTATGCGGGATCGAGGGCGGCGTGGACAAGCCCCGGGGAATTCAGAACATGTGTGTTGACATGCGCACATGCGTTCGGATATTCTTCCGTACACCTACCGAACGGATGTGCTAGTAATGGTGAACCCGTGGCTCACGCTCCTCATCGACCTGGTCCTCATTGGCGGCGCAACGGCCATCATCGCCTCGATGGTTGTTGAGTACCGCACGCATCGGCTCCCCCACGTCGGGCTCGTACGCACGCCCCGGGCGCGCGTCCGGGTGGACCCGTTTGAGGCACGGACGCGGCGTCCGGCCGTCGGCTCAGCCCGGCGCCGGCTCGCGGCCTGACGGGAGGCAGGGCCGTACGTCTGAGTAGCGGAGGGCCGAATTGCCAGCTCCCTCCTGGCCTTCGCGCCCTCCGCCATCCCTCGCACGGCTCAGCCCAGGCACCGGTTCGACCCGAGGGTCTCAGGCGCGCACCCGGCGCGGCCGGACGTCCCGCTGGCGGGGACGCTTACCCTCAATCGCCCGCTCGACGGAACGCACCCCGGCGATGATTTCGATCCGGGACAGGAGGCGCGACAGTTGAGCGATGCCCGTCGTCTCGAGTGTGCAAAGGACGCTCACGCCGCCGTCGCTGTTCTCGATGGTGCGGACGCCGATCATGTTCACCTTGTCTTCGGTGACCACCGTGGTGATGTCGCGCAGCAGCCCCACGCGGTCCCAGGCCTCGATACGGATGGCAACCGGGTAGAGGCGTGAGACGGTACCCCACTCGACGGCCACGATCCGCTCGCGTTCCGCTTCGTTCAGGACGTTCAGGCAATCGGCGCGGTGGACCGTGACGCCACGAGCCCGTGTCACGTAGCCCGCGATCTGATCGCCGGGCACGGGCCGGCAACAGGAGGCCATGGTGGTGAGGAGGTTGCCCACGCCCAGGACGCGCATGCCCGGAGACCCCAGCACGGCCGGCCCCGGGTGGTCGGGCATGGCCGGAGGCGGCTCGGCGGCCGCTTCCTCGTCCTGGATCATGGCGCCAAGGCGGCGAGCGATCGTGACGGTGCTGACGCCGCCGTAGCCGACAGCCGCGAGGAAGTCTTCCCAGTGCACGTAGCCGAACATTCCCAGGATCACGTCCTGGCGGTCGCTCAGATCGACGGCGAGGCGCCGCATCTCCTTCTCGAGCATCTCGCGCCCGCGCTCGATGTTCTCGGCGCGCTCCTGCTTGCGGAACCACTGGCGGATCTTCTCCTTCGAGTGCGTCGTCCGGATGTAGCCGAGGTTCGGGTTCAGCCAGTCCCGGGAGGGGCCCTTGCTGGTGCGGCTGCGCATGATCTCGACGACATCGCCGGTCTTGATCGTGCTGTTCAGCGACACCATCCGGCCGTTCACCTTCGAGCCGACGGTCTGATGGCCGAGGTCCGTGTGGATGCGATAGGCGAAATCGAGCGGCGTAGCGCCAGCCGGCAGGTCCAGCACTTCACCCTTCGGGGTGAAGACGAAGACCTGGTCGTGGAAGATGTCGGTCTTGACCGATTCGATGAACTCCTCAGCCCCGGCGAGGTCACGCTGCCAATCGAGGAGCTGGCGCAGCCAGGCGATGCGCTCCTCGTCCCGGCCGGAGCGGCCGCCTTCTTTGTACCGCCAGTGGGCCGCGACGCCGTATTCGGCGACACGGTGCATATCATGGGTCCGGATCTGGATCTCCAGGGGCCGCCCGCCGATTGAGACAACCGTCGTGTGGAGCGACTGGTACATGCTGTCTTTGGGGTTCGCGATGTAGTCGTCGAATTGGCCGGGGAGCGGCCGCCAGAGGTGATGGACCACACCGAGGGCGTGATAACACTCGGCGACGGAATCGACGAGCACGCGGACGGCCAGCAGGTCGTAGATCTGGTCGAAGGACTTCGCCTGGTCGGAGTAGCGCTCCATCTTCTGGTAGATGCTGAAGATGTGCTTGGCGCGGCCGTTGACGTCGGCCTTGATGCCGGCTTCGATCAGTTGCGCCGCGAGGACATCGGTGGCGTCCTGGATGTACTTCTCGCGCTGGTCGCGCCGCGAGGCGAGCAGCTCGGCTATCTCCTTGTACTTGCGGGGGTCGAGGTAGCGGAAGGAGAGGTCTTCGAGTTCCCACTTAATCTGCCAGACGCCCAGGCGGTTGGCGAGGGGGGCGAAGATCTCGATCGTCTCGCGGGCGATGCGGCGCTGTTTGTCCTCGCCCATGGCGTCCAGCGTGCGCATGTTGTGGAGCCGGTCGCAGAGCTTGATGAGGACAACGCGGACATCTTCGGCCATGGCAAGGAACATCTTGCGGAGGTTTTGGGCCTGTACGCTGTCGCGGGCCGGCTGCTCGCCTTCGCCAAGCTGGAATGGGATCTTGTCCAGCTTGGTCAGGCCATCCACGAGCTTCGCCACCTCGACGCCGAACTTCTTGCGGATCTGGTCGTTGCTGACGCCGCAGTCTTCCTGGACGTCGTGGAGGAATGCAGCGGCGAGGGCGTTCTGGTCGAGTTCGAGGCCAGCCACGGCGAGGGTGACCGCGACGGGATGGGTGATGTAGGGGTCGCCAGACTTGCGGAACTGGCCCTCGTGGCAGTCACGAGCGAACTCGTAGGCTTCGCGCACGATGCCCAGGCGTTCCTCAGGAATGTAGAGGGCGGCGCGTGCGAAGACGGCTTCGGCGGTCACGCCTGGAGCCGCGGCCTCGTCCGTACGCGTCGTCAAACCAGCCCTCTTTTGCCGGGAGTTGCTGTGGAATCTTATGCTAACACGCATCCATCCGTCCGGACGATTCGAAAACCCAATGGCAGAACGTTTTCAGACACCCCGCGGCATGCAGGACGTGCTTCCCGCCATGCAGCCCTATTGGGACGCGATCCACGCCGCGATCCGTGAAGTGACCCGCCTCTACGGGTTCCGCCGCATCGACACGCCCGTGTTCGAAGTGGCCGGCGTCTTCGAAAAGGGCACCGGCGACACGACCGACATCGTGGAAAAAGAGATGTACGTCTTCACCGACCGCGACGGTGAGCGCATGGCCCTGACGCCCGAGGCGACGCCCGCCATCTGCCGGGCCTACCTCGAACACGGCATGGCGAGCTGGCCCCAGCCGGTGCGGCTCTACACCACCCACCAGATGTTCCGCCACGACCGGCCGCAGAAGGGCCGCTACCGCCAGCACACGCAGTTCGACTGTGAGGTCCTCGGCTCGACCGACCCACTCGTCGACGCGGAAGTGATCCAGCTCCTCTGGCGCACGTATGAGCGCCTCGGTATCCGCAACCTCGGCGTCCGTCTTAACTCGATCGACGACATCGAGCCGCGGCGGGCCTACGTCGAGCGCCTGCGCGCCTACTACGGGCCCCACGCGGAGCGTCTCTCGCCCGACAGCCAGCGCCGCCTCGAACGGAACGCCCTCCGTCTCCTCGACTCCAAAGACGAACGCGACCAGCCGTTCAAGGACGGCGCCCCGAAGCTCATCGACCAGCTCAGCGAGCCGGCGGCCGAGCACCACGCGGCCGTGATGGCGGCGCTCCGGGCGGCCGGCATCCCCTTCGAAGTCGATCCCCTGTTGGTGCGCGGGCTCGACTACTACAACCGGACCGTGTTCGAAATCGTCCCGACCGATGACGAACGGGCCCAGAGCACGATCGGGGCGGGCGGCCGATACGACGGACTGGTCGAAATCCTCGGCGGACCGCCGACCCCGGGCATGGGCTTCGGCACCGGCTTCGAACGGATCATCATCGAGATGCAGAAGTACGAAGCCGCGTTCCCGGAGGAGGCGCTGGCCAGCGTCTACCTCGTGCATCGCGGCGCGGGGTCGCAGCCAGTCGCCTTCGGCCTGGCCGGGGACCTACGCGCCGCCGGGATCCCGGCGATCGTCGGAGAGAGCGGGCGGTCCATGAAGGCCCAGTTCCGGGCCGCCGACGCCTCAGGGGCGCGGTTCGCCGTTATCATCGCGGAACAGGAGATCGAGCGGGGCACGGCGATGCTCAAGCACCTCCGAGGTGACGGCGAGCAGCAGGAGCTCCCGCTGGCCGCAATCGCCGGCGAAATCAGTGCACGGCTCGGCGAACGGTAGGGACGGCCATGTATACTCGATGCACGTGGCTCACCAGGCGCTAGCGCCGCGGGCCGCCCCCTCCTATGTGCTATGGATGAATCTATTCTTGCCCAGCTACAACGGGTCCGGCAGCGCCACGACGAACTGAGCGCGGCGATGAGCGACCCGGACATCGCCGTCGATTTCGAGCGGGTGACGGCGCTCGCCCGGGAGCGGGCGGAGATCGTGCCGATCGTCTCGCTCTTTGCCCGCTACGAAAGCGCTCGGGCCGACGCCGATTCCGCGCGGTCGCTCCTTGCCGAAGAGGACGAGGAGATGCGCGCCCTCGCCCAGGTCGAACTCACCGAAGCTGAAACGGCCCTCGCCGCCCTCGACGGCCAGATCGTGCGCGCACTCCTCCCGAAGGACCCACGGGACGCCCGCAACGTGATCGTCGAGATCCGGGGCGGCGCCGGCGGCGAGGAGGCGGCCCTCTTCGCTGCCGAGCTCTACCGCATGTACGTGCGCTATGCGGAGCGCCGCCGCTGGCAGACCGAGATCCTGAGCGCCTCGGAATCGGAGAAGGGCGGCTTCAAGGAGGTCGTGTTCGAACTCCGCGGCGAAGGCGCGTTCTCCCGGCTGAAGTTCGAGAGCGGCGTCCATCGCGTCCAACGCGTCCCGGAAACGGAGACGCAGGGGCGCATCCACACCTCGACGGCCACCGTGGCCGTCCTCGCCGAGGCGGATGAGGTCGATGTTGCGATCGAGGATAAGGACATCAAGACCGACGTCTTTCACTCCTCAGGGGCGGGCGGCCAGAACGTGAACAAGGTCGCGACGGCCATCCGGCTCACGCACCTCCCGACGGGCATCGTCGTCGTCTGCCAGGATGAGCGGTCGCAGCTCAAGAACCGGGTCAAAGCGATGACCCACCTGCGGTCCCGGCTGCTCGACATGGAGACCTCGAAGCAGCAGGCGGAGCAATCCGCCACCCGCCGCCTCCAGGTCGGCACGGGCGACCGCTCGGAGAAGATCCGGACGTACAACTTCCCCCAGGACCGAATCACGGACCACCGGATCGGCCTCACCCTGCACAGCATCCCTGACCGCCTCGACGGGAACATCGACGACCTGATCGACGCCGTCTCGACGGCTGACGAGGCGGACCGCCTGGAGGCGCTCGCGTGAACGCCCGCGAGCTGGGGCGCCTGGTCCAAGGGCAGCTTGAGGCCGCCACGATACCTGAGGCCGCCTTTGAAGCCGAGTACCTCGTCCGCAGCGTCACCGGCCTCGACCGCGCCACCTACTTCGCCGGCCCAGCGGTGGCCGGGCGCGCGCTTGCTGAAGTACAGGGCGCCGTTGCGCGCCGTCTACATCGTGAGCCTGCTGCCTACATCACGGGCACGCGCGAATTCTTCGGCCTCGCTTTCGCTGTCACGAATGCGGTCCTCATCCCCCGGCCGGAGTCGGAACTCATGGTGGAGGCCGCGCTGGCGGCACTAGGAGAGCACCCGCGGGCCCGGGTCGCCGACATCGGCACCGGGAGCGGCTGCATCGCCATCGCGGTGGCAGCGAACGCTCCCGGCGCCCGGGTGACAGGCATCGACCGGAGCGCCAGCGCGCTCCGGGTGGCGGCCATGAATGCCCGGACCCACGCCGCGCCCGTCACCTTCGTCCAGGGCGACCTCCTTGGGCCGGTCGGCGCGGCGGACATCGTCCTGGCGAACCTGCCGTATATCCCCTCAGGCGACATCGCCGGACTCCAGCCTGAGGTGCGCGACTGGGAGCCACGGGTTGCCCTGGACGGCGGCCACGACGGGCTGACCGTTGTCCGGCGCCTCATCCGCGACTGCGCGGACCGCGTCCGGCCGCGGCTGCTCGCGCTGGAGGTGGGGGCGGGCCAGGCGGCCGCCGTCGCCTGCCTTTGCACGCGTGCCGGCGCCGCCGTCGAGGTCGTCCCGGACCTCTCGGGGATCGAACGAATGGTGGTCGCCCGATGGCGCTGAAGCTGGTCGCGCTCGACATCGACGGGACGATCGTGCCCGGACGGGGCGAGAGCACCGAACTGCCGTCGGCGCGGATGACGCTCGCCATCCGGGGCCTTGTGGAAGCGGGCATCGTCGTGATCCTCGCATCGGGGCGGATGTTCCCGGGCAGCGCACGGGTCGCCCGCCACCTCGGCCTTGAGACGCCGCTGATCTGCCAGCAAGGCTGCTCGATCAACAACCCCGACGGGACGACGCTGCACGAATTCGCGATAGAGCCACGCCTCGCGGTGGAGATCGTGACGCACGCCCGCGAGATCGGCCAGGACTACGAGTGGTTCAACTCCCTCCGCTACATCGCTTCGCGCGAGTCGGCCGAGACTCGGAACTACGGCCTCGTCTCAGGGGTCACGCCCGAATACCGGCCCGACCCGGAGCGCTCGGGGATCAGACCCACGGGCGTCGGCATCATCAGCTCCCACGAGCAAGCGCCGGGCATCCACCGGAGCCTCGCGAGCCGCTACGCAGACGGCCTCCACCTCCTCGACTTCCCGACCGTGACCGTGGCCGTCGCCCCCGAAGCGAACAAGGGGCATGCCCTCTCGCTGCTCTGCAAGGCTCTCGGCATCGACCGCCACGAGACTGTCGCCATCGGCGACTCGGTGAACGACGCGCCGATGCTCGCCTGGGCAGGCCGTGGCTATGCGATGGCGCACAGCGACAAGTACGCGCTGGACGCGGCTGACGAGGTGCTGGAGGGCGAGGATGGAACGGAGCCAGTGGCCGGGCTGCTCGAGAGCCTTGGGCACTGATTCGCAGACGCGCCGACAGCCACTCCGAGCGAGGTGCGCGCAGCCTCCAGACCTTGCAGGGCCGTGCCGAAGAGGTATCGTTAGCCATATGAAACAACCATCGAGATTGCCGACTCGCCTTCTCGAAGAAGTCAGGCGTACCGCCGAACACGGCCGGACGACACTCCGAGCGCTTGTGGAAACCGGGCTGCGCCGTGAAATTCAAAGCAGGTCCGGTCGGACGGCGTATCGCCTCGCAGACTTGAGCTTCGGCGAGGGCGGCATGGCTCCGGAATTCGAGTACGGAGGGTGGGACGTCATGCGAAACGAAATCTACGGGATGCGCAACTAACCTACTTCGCGGCCCTAACTCGGGTCGATCCGGTGCCAGACGCGCATGAGGAGCAGGCCCACGGCCAGTAGGGCGAGGGTCGCGCCACCGACGGGCAGGACGGTGCGGACCCAGTCGATGCCCGAGCCTTCCCCGGCAGACGCGGCGGGGACGGAGTACTGGTCCGTCAGGCCACGAATCCGGGCGATGAGGTCCGTCTCGGCGAGGGGCGTGCGGTCGCCCCTGTTCAGGCTGTGCGCTTCGCCGTCCGCGAGCGCGTAGATGGCGCGAGGGGCAGGCCAGGCGATGTGGCCGCCCTCGCCGGTCGCAATGAGCAGCAGACGGGCACCTTCGCCCGTGACCACGCCCGGGTCCAAACAGGGCTCGGGGAACGCCGTTTCGAAGCGGACGAGGGAGGCGCTCGGGTTTCCCTTCAGAAACGCCTCGGGCCTGAGGTCGAGCCAGCCGCGATCCGTCACCTCGGGGTCCGACCCGCGCCCCGACACGGTCCCGATGACGATGAGGCTTGCGTTTCGCACCAGGAGGGCGAACTCCTCCTGGGCGGGCGGGCCGGGACAGGTTACCTGCCCGGGATATGCGAAAACGGCGGCCCCCGGCAAGAGGGCCGCCGTCGTCATCACCAGGCAAAGGGCGAACCTACGTCCGAGATTCCGCAAACTGGTAGATCTTCCCTTCCGTCTTGATGGCCGGGGCGACGACCATCTCCGCCTGCTGGAATTCGCGGATGGTGTGGGCGCCGCACATGCCCATCGCCGTGCGCAGGGCGCCGACGAGGTTCTCGGTGCCGTCGGTGCGGCTGGTCGGCCCGAAGAGGACCTTCTGGAGGGTTGTGTTCACGCCGACGGCGACGCGGGTACCGCGCGGCAGGTTGGCGTGAGGCGTCGCCATGCCCCAGTGATAGCCGCGGCCGGGTGCCTCCGTCGTGGCGGCGAAGGGCGAGCCCATCATGATCGCGTCGGCGCCGGCGGCGAAACACTTGCAGACATCGCCACCGGTGCGGATGCCCCCATCGGTGATGATCGGGATGTAGTTCCCGGTCTCCTGGAAGTAGTAGTTCCGGGCCGCCGCGCAATCGATCGTCGCGGTCACCTGGGGGACGCCCATGCCGAGCACTTCGCGGCTCGTGCAGGCGGCCCCGGGGCCGACGCCGACGAGGACGGCGGTCACGCCGGTCCGCATAATCTCGAGCGTCGCCGCGAAGCCGACCGTGTTGCCCACGACGACGGGGACGTGGATGTCCTTGAACAGCTTATCAAAGCGCAAACCTTCGACGCTGGACGATTCATGGCGGGCCGTCGTCACCGTGCTCTGGACGACGATAATGTCGGCCCCGGCCTGCTGGATGAGGCGCGCGTACTTCTTCGTGATGACGGGCGTGACGCTGACCGCGGCCGTGGCCCCGCCCGCCTTAATCTCGTGAATCCGGCGAGCGATCAGATCCTCGCGGATGGGCTGCTGGTAGGCCCGCTGGAGGATGGCCGTCGCTTCCTCGCGATTGACCGAGGCGACTTCCTGGAGGATGGAGTGGGGGTCGTCGTAGCGGCACCAGACGCCTTCGACGTTGAGCACACCAAGGCCGCCAGCGTTGTGCATGGCGACGGCGAACGTCGGATCGACCACGGCGTCCATGGCGGAGGCGAGGAACGGCACGGCAAAATGATGGGGCCCGATATCGAGCCCCAGTTCTACCAGTTCCGGGTTGATGGTCACCTCTCCCGGGACGATCGCTACTTCATCGAAACCGTAAGCGCGGCGGAGTTCTTTGAATTGCGGCACGGGAATGCGGTCGGAGGACAGCGGCGCGTGGCCGCGCTCCAGTGCATCGGAGGCGGCGGAGGTAACAGAAGCGAGAGTACTCAAATTTGCAGCAACCCGGGGAAAAGGTGAAGGCCCGAAGGAGCCTTACAGGTGAGTTTAGGCACGGGCCCGAGGCCGGGTCAACAACTTTGTATCTATAGCGGCTGTTATGCTCAGCCGTGTCCCATTTGCCGCCCGCGGCTCTCCCCGCCGCTCTTTATGTCGTCTCGACGCCGATCGGTAACCTTGGCGACCTCTCGCCGCGCGCTTCGGCCGTTCTCGGCGCCGCGATCCTCGTGGCGGCTGAAGACACACGGGTCAGCGCCAAACTCGTCCGCGGAGCGGCGGGTGGCGCCCGCCTGGTCAGCCTGAACGAGCACAACGTCACAGAGCGCACGCCTGCCATCCTCGCGGCCGCGGCCGAAGGTCCGGTTGCGCTCGTGAGCGACGCTGGCACGCCGGGCGTCAGCGACCCCGGGGCGCGCCTGGTGGAGGCGGCCCACGCGGCCGGGATACCGGTGATCGCAGTCCCGGGACCGTCAGCCCTGGCCGCCGCACTTTCCGTCTCCGGTTTCGACGGGTCCGACGTCCACTTCCTTGGCTTCCTTCCCCACGCCCGCGGCGAACGGCGCACGCGACTCGTCGATGCGGCCGAGACGGCGGGAACGCTCGTCTTCTTCGAAAGCCCGAACCGGCTGGGGGACACGCTGCGGGAGCTAACCGAAGCGCTTAATGACCCGGAGGTCGCGGTCTGCCGCGAGCTTTCGAAGGTCCACGAAGAGGTCGTCCGCGGCCGCGCGTCTGAACTCGCGGCCCGGTTCGATGAGACCCGCGGCGAAGTCACGATCGTGGTCCGCGTCACCCGCGCGCCATTCGACGATGAAGCCGGTCTCCGCGCCTATATGGCGGAGATGCAGCGCGCCGGGGCGCGCCGCTCCGCCGCCGCCGCCGAAGCGGCCCGCAAGTTCGGCGTCACCCGCGAGCGGGCATACGCGCTCTGGGAGGCGCCCGCCTGACGGCCCCTGTTAGGGTCGCGTGTGATATTCTCGTACGGCCAACCTCTCCCGGAAGTGGTTTTCTTGCCCGAACGGATCCTTGTATGTGTCGCGTGGCCGTACGCGAACTATCAGCTGCATGTGGGCCAGATCGCGGGCGCCTACCTGCCGGCTGATATCTTCGCGCGCTATCAGCGGCTTGCCGGCAACGAGGTCGTCATGGTCTCCGGGTCGGATTCCCACGGTACGCCGATCACGGTGGCGGCGGAAAAAGAGGGCATCTCTCCACGGGACATTGTCGATCGCTACCACCCCAAGATCGTCGAGACCTGGGAGCGCTTGGGGATCAGCTTCGACTGCTATACGACGACCCTCACCGAGAACCACTATCAGACCACCCAGGAAGTGTTCCTGCGGCTCCTGGAACGCGGCTATCTCGAAGTTGGCACGGCCGATCAGCTGTACGACCCCCAGCTCGAGCGCTTTCTCCCCGACCGTTACGTCGAAGGCACCTGCCCCCACTGCGGCTACAAAGAGGCCCGCGGCGACCAGTGCGATAACTGCGGCAAGACGCTCGACGCCGTCGAACTGAAGGACCCGCGGAGCAAGATGAGCGGCGCCACCCCGGTCGTGCGCGAGTCGTCGCACTATTTCCTGAAGCTGGCCCGGCTCCAGAATGACCTTCAGGCGTACGTGAGTAAGCAGGCGCACTGGAGGCGCAACGTCCTCAACTTTACGCTGGGATGGCTGAAGGAGGGCCTCAAGGATCGTGCGATCACCCGTGACCTCTCCTGGGGCGTGCCAGTGCCCGTCGATGGCTGGGAGAACAAGCGCATTTATGTTTGGTTCGATGCCGTGATTGGTTACCTCTCAGCGACCCGTGAATGGGCCGCCGGGCGGGGCGACCCAGACGG
Organism: Dehalococcoidia bacterium; assembly: GCA_046154545.1. Taxonomy (GTDB): domain Bacteria; phylum Chloroflexota; class Dehalococcoidia; order Tepidiformales; family Tepidiformaceae; genus JBJXGC01. The sequence continues at coordinate 13,730 of JBJXGC010000163.1, forward strand.
CTGGAAGCCGTTCTGGACCGACCCTTCGACCCGGTCTTACTACTTCATCGGCAAGGACAACATTCCCTTCCACACCATCATCTGGCCGGGCATGTTGATCGCTTATGGCGGCCTGAACCTCCCCTACGACGTGCCCGCCAACCAGTACGTGAACTTCAGCGAGGGCCAGAAGCAGAGCAAGTCGAAGGGCACCGGGACCTGGGTGCTCGACCTCCTCGATGTCTACGCACCGGACACGATCCGCTGCTACCTGACCGCCATCATGCCCGAGAGCAACGACTCGGTGTTCGTCGAAGAGGAACTGATCCGGACGAACAATGACGTGCTCATCGCCACCTGGGGCAACCTCGCGAACCGCGTCATTTCGATGATCCACCGCAATTTCGACGGCGTCGTGCCCGAGCCGGGTGAGCTGTCCCCAGCGAGCGCGGCCGTCCTTGCGGACGCCCGGTCCGCGTTCGTCACGGCCGGGAATGAGTACAACCTCTGCCACTTCCGCAACGCCCTCAACGAAGCGCTGCGCGTCGCCCAGGCGGCGAACCGCTACCTCGACGAGCGGGCGCCGTGGAAGGCCGTGAAGACGGACCGCGAGCACGCGGCCGAGACGCTGGCGACGGCTCTGAACGTGATCAGCGCCCTGGCCACGCTGCTGCACCCCATCCTGCCGTTCTCGACGGCGCAGCTCGGGGACGACCTGGCCTTCACGGTACCGCTGGCGGAGGCCGGCTGGGCCTACCGGCCGGTACCCGCGGGGACGAAGCTCGGCCCGGCAAACCCGCTCTACCAGAAGATCGATGTCGCTGCGGCGGCCGGGGCGTGACGATGCTCTTCGACACGCACTGTCACCTCCAGGACGACGCGTTTAGCCGCGAGGTGGATGCGGTCGTCCGCCGGGCCGAGGCCGCTGGCGTGGGCCGTATGCTGGTCTGCGGCTACGACCGGGACGCAAACACGGAGGCACTCCGCCTGGCGGGCCGGTGGGCGAGCGTCGTCCCGGCCGTCGGCTACCACCCGCATGAGGCCGACACCGTGACGGCGGCCATGCTCGACGAACTGGCGGCCCAAGCCGCGCTTCCGGTGGTGGCGGCGGTCGGCGAAATCGGACTCGACTTTTACCGCGACCATTCCAGCCACGAGGGCCAGCGCCGCATCCTTGATGCGCAGCTGGAGATCGCCATCGACGCCGGGAAGCCGGTCAGCCTCCACACGCGCTCGGCCGAAGAGGCCGTCTACTCCCATCTGGCCGCCTACGCCGTCAGGAGTGCGCTCAGTGCGGAGGGCCGGCCGGTGGGTGTGATGCACTGCTTCGGCGGCACCCTCGAGCAGGCCCTGCGCTACGTCGAACTCGGCTTCCTCATCTCGCTGACGTGCACAATGACCTACCCGCGCAACGAGGAGGCGCGGCGGCTCGCAAGCGAACTCCCCCTCGGGTCGCTGGTGCTGGAAACGGACAGCCCCTACCTCCCGCCACAGCACCTCCGGGGGCGCCGCAACGAACCGGCGAATCTGCCCGCGGCAGCGGCCGCCGTAGCCGCCGCCCGCCGCATCACGGCCGCGGAAGTGGCGGCCGCCACCACGGCGAACGCCTGCCGGGTGTTCGCCGTGGCCGTCCCGGAACTGGCGGCAGCACGATGACCCAGGCGCCCATCGCCAGCCTCTACGGACCCGTCGCAGAGGATATGATCCTCGTTGAAGACCTGCTCGAAGCGACGAAACAGGTGGAGATCCCACCGCTCAAACGGATGCTTGACCACGCCCTCGGCGCCCAGGGCAAGCGCCTCCGGCCGGGCCTCGTCCTGCTCGCGGGTACGTTCGGGGAGTACAACCTCAACCGGCTCGTCCCCCTCGGGACGGCGATCGAGCTGCTCCACACCGCCAGCCTGGTGCACGACGACGTCGTCGATGGGGCAGACAGCCGCCGCGGCCGGCCGACAACGAACGCCCTCTTCGACAACGCTCTGACGGTCCTGCTCGGCGACTACATCTTCGCCAAAGCGGCCGAGATGGTGACGCGCACCGGCAGCCTGGCAGTGACGCGGCTCTTCGCTGTGGCGCTGACGAAGATGACGGGCGGCGAACTCGACCAGGACGCCGCGGCCTTCGACGTGGGCAAGGACATTCAGCACTACCTCTGGCGGATCGGTGGCAAGACGGCCGCGCTCTTCGCGACCGCCACGGAGGGTGGCGCGATGCTCGCCGGCTGCGACGACCGCACCATCGACGCCTTGAGGACCTATGGCTGGAGCTTCGGGATGGCGTTCCAGATCGTGGACGACATCCTCGACTACTGCGGCGACGAAGCGTTGATGGGCAAGCCGGTGGGGAGCGACCTGCGGGAAGGGACGATCACCCTCCCTGGCCTTCTGCTGTTGGACCGGCACCCGGAAGACAACCCGATCAAGCGGTTCTTCACGGCCAAGCGGGACCGGGAGGCACGCCTCCAGGAGGCGATCGCCATGGTCCGCGAGACGGGCGTGCTGGAGACGGCGATGGAGATGGCCCGCGAATACGTCCGCCGGGGCGAGGACGCCATCGCCGCACTCCCGGATTCGGAAGCGCGGCGATGCTTGCTCAGCCTCGGCGACTATAACCTGGGGCGCAGTAGTTGATGCGGAAGGCCCTTTAGCCCTTCCTCAGGATCCGCCCGCCCTCGGCCATACTGGCGACTTCCTGCGGCTTTACCTTGTTGCCCATGGAGTCCGCGAGGTTGTCCTTGGCCGCCATTTCCACCATGTCGTTGAGTTCGGCAACCTCGCCCTTGAGCTTCTTCACCTTCGGTTGGGGCTTGTTGATCTCCGGGTGCTCGTTGGGCCGGGCGCCGCCCGTGATCGGCTTCGTGACCTTCTGGCCGAGGTGGTAGAACTTCCCGTCGTCGGGGATACGGCGGGGATAGCCGTCGCGGAAGACGAACGCGGAAAACGAGGTGGGCATGATCCTCCCGGCGTCCTTGAAGCATTCAGGACAGGGCACCGGCTCCTTCGCGTCGCGCATCGGCCGAAGCTCTTCGAAAATGCCGTTGCAGGGTTCGCAGAAATACTCGTACAGGGGCATGGTTTGGTCTCCGTGGATGTGTGTCCGTATTCTAGCGCGTCTCAACGTTAGGCTGCGGCACCGCGACGGGCGCTGGTAGGCGGGCGACATCGCCGATGTGTCTTCCTGCCCTTGGCTCCCGCTCCAGCGTGTGGCGGATGACGTCCCCCAGGGCGGCCTGGAGTTCATGTGAGAGCGCGCCATCGAGCCGCAGCGCCGCGAATGACTCGAGCGAGGCCGCGCGGGCGAAGCGCAGGACCTTGATGGTCCGCACGGCGAGCAGGCGGCCGGCCCCGGCAAGCGGGCGGCAGGCGACGCAGACGAGGCCACCGGCTGCCGGGGCGAGGACGGTCGCCAGTTCGGGCAGCCGCGCGCCGCAGGAGGCACAGACGTCGAGCTGCACCTCGTACCCGGAGAGCGCGAGGAGGTTCAGTTCGAACCAGTGCATGACCTGGCAGGGCGCACCGGCTTCGAGCGCCGCCAGCAGTTCGAGCAGGAGGGCGTACACGTCCGGGGCGCTCACCCGGTCGGCCGAGATCTCGTCGATGATCTCGGCACAGTAGAGCGCGGCCGCCGTCCGTTCGAGGTCTTCGCGGATGGCCCGGAAGGGGTGAATGGTCTCAGCCTGGGTGAGGACGTCGAGGTTGCGGCCGTGCGCCACCATGACGCGGGCGTGGGTTAAGGGTTCGACGTGGCCACGCATGTGGCTGCGCGCTTTGCGTACCCCCCGGGCGACCGCCTCGAACTTGCCTTCGCGGGCCGAGAACAGCGTGAAGATGCTGTCCGCCTCTCCGAAATTGCGGCGCCGGAGGACGACCGCTTCGGTCTTGTAGACGCGCTCACGGGCCGCCACGTTCACATCACCTGGCGGCCTTCGAGAGCGCGGGCGAGGGTGACGTCGTCGGTGTACTCGAGGTCGGCGCCACTGGGGAGGCCGCGGGCCAGCCGCGTCACGCGCACGCCGAGGGGCCCGAGCAAGCGCTGGACGTACATCGCCGTCGCCTCGCCTTCGAGGCTGGGGTTGGTGGCCATGATCACCTCTTCCACACCGCCAGCCTTGACCCGCTCCAGAAGCTCCCGCAGGCGCAGGTGTTCCGGCCCCAGGCCCTCCATCGGGTTGATCACGCCGTGGAGGACGTGGTAACGCCCCTTAAAGGCGCCTGCCCGTTCGAGGGCGAGGATGTCGAGCGCCTGCTCCACGACGCAGATTATCGTCCCCTCACGGCGGGGGTCGCTGCAGTATGAGCAGGGGTCATGCTCGGTGATATTCATACACACGGAGCAGAACGCGATGCGTTGCTTCACGTCCTTGATGGCGTTCGCCAACGCGGCCGCTTCCTGCTCGGGCACACGCAGGATGTGGTAGGCGAGCCGCTGGGCCGACTTGGGGCCGATCCCGGGCAGTCTGTTGAACGCCTCGATGAGCCGGGTGATGGGCTCGGGCGTAGCGGCGGCCATAGGTGCCTAACCCAGGCCGAGGCCGGGAATGTTGAGCCCACCGGTGATGGGCGCGAAGAGCTGCTCCTGGAGGCTGCTCGCCTTCTCCGAGGCGTCGGCGATGGCAGCCATGATGAGGTCCTGGAGCATCTCCACGTCCTCGGGATCGACGACCTCCGGTTGGATGGAGATGCCCTGGATCTTCTGGTCGCCGGACATGGTGATGCGGACGGCGCCACCGCCGGCCGTGCCTTCGATCGTCGCCGCCTGGGCGTCGGCCTGGGCTTTTGCGAACATCTCCTGGGCGGCCGCCAACGGATTGGCGCCGCCTCCCCCGCCCGCGCCCATGCCGGGCAGCCCACCGCCACCTCCGCGCCGCATATACCGGTTCCGGCCGCTGCTCTTGGCCAAGTTAGCCTTCCTTCCCTACTGGCACGGCGCCCAGGGCCTTCGCCGCCTCGGCGAGATGGCCGCCCCGTGGACCACGTTTCGGTACCTGTTCCCGTTCGATCAGCCGGAGCTTAAGGGCGACCGGGTGGTTCAACATCTGTTCGGCCTGCTGTTCGACGAGCGGACGGACGTCGGAATCGACCTTGTCGAGGTGCATCTGGTTCCAGAATCCCAGCTCAAGGGTCGTATCATCGAGCTGGAGCACCTTGCACGACCCGTTCAGCCACCCGCCGAGCCGCGGGTTGGCGACCTTGCAACTGTCATAGAGGTCCGCCATGAAGCGTTCCTCGCGGCTGAGGGCCGCATCGGGGACGCGAGCGCCGGCGGGCGGACGGGCACCGGCGGCACGTGACGGCGCGGCCCCGGCCGCACCTCTCCCCTCGGCGGGCGCCACGGCGACCGGCCCCAGCGGCCCAAGGACGGCGGAGGCACAGGCCACTTCCAGCGGGATCGGGCTGGCCGGGTCCTGGCGGAAGTCCGCCTTTGCCAGCTCCTGAATGGCCATTACGACCGGGCCAGCGCCGCGCTTCGAGGCGATCGCGGCGTCGGCCAGCGGACGGTGGACGGCGTTCGCGTCCACCGTCCCGCGAAGGGCCTGGGGCAGGATCTCGCGGAGGATATCGAGCGTCTCTTTGGTAAAGCGGGCGATGCTGACGCCGTCGTCAGCGACCTCCCGGGCGATGTCGAGGGCGGCCGCGAGGTCCGCGTCCAGGATCGCCTTCACGAGCTTCTCACTGCGTTCATCGTGGACGAGCCCGAGCGCCTCCAGCACCTGGTCGGTCGATGGTTGCTCGCCGTAGCGGGCGACCACCTGCTCGAGCAGCGTAATCGCGTCGCGGGCCCCGCCGCGGGACTGGATGGAGATCTGGAGCAGGGCCTGGTCGGGGATGGCGTAGCCCTCCCCCGCGGACACCGTGCGGAGAAGCCCCACGAGGGCGTCGTTCGGGATGCGGCGGAAGTCGTAACGCTGGCAGCGGGAGGCGATGGTCGCCGGCACCTGGTGCGCCTCGGTGGTCGCGAGGATGAAGATGGCGTGGGGAGGCGGCTCTTCCAGCGTCTTGAGGAGGGCGTTGAAGGCCGGGTTGGTCAACATGTGGACTTCGTCGAGGAGGTAGACCTTCTTGGAGAGGTCGCTTGGCGCGAACGCGATCTTTTCGCGAAGCTCCTTGATGTCGTCGATGCCGCGGTTGCTGGCTGCGTCCAGCTCGACCAGGTCGAAGGCGTTGCCGCGGGCGATAGCCTCGCAGGGCGGACAGGCGTTACAGGGCTCGCCGCCTTTCACATTGGCGCAGTTCACGGCGCGGGCGAGGAT
>JBJXGC010000171.1:0-11488 GCA_046154545.1 Dehalococcoidia bacterium
ATCCATAGCCGATGCTCCCGGTCCGTGCTTCGGCCGCCGCCAGTTCGGCCATGTCGATCGCCCGCATCGGCGCCTGTAACTTGTTCACGGTCTCGACGTATTCGGCGGCGGGGTCGGAGTCGTAGACGATGCCGCCGCCGGCCTGCAGGTAGGCGACACCGTCCTTGAAGGTGATGGTGCGGATACCGATGCAGGTATCCATCGAGCCGCTGAAGCTGGCGTAGCCCACGGCGCCGCCATAGACGCCCCGTTTCTCACCCTCCAGCTCCCCGATGATTTCCATGGCCCGGACCTTCGGCGCTCCAGAGAGCGTGCCCGCGGGGAAGATGGCGCGGAAGGCGTCGAAGGCGGTCTTACCTTCGGCCAGCCGGCCGGAGACGTGGGAGACGATGTGCATGACGTGGCTGAAGCGCTCGATGTGCATGAGCGAGTCCACCTTCACGGTGCCCGGCGTGGCGACGCGGCCGACGTCGTTGCGCCCGAGGTCGACGAGCATGATGTGCTCGGCCCGCTCCTTTTCGTCGGCGAGGAGCTCCGTTGCGAGGCGCTCGTCTTCCTCCGGGGTGGCGCCCCTGGGGCGTGTGCCGGCGAGCGGATGGTTGACCACCAGTCCGTCTTCGACGCGCACGAGCAGCTCAGGGGAGGCCCCGACGAGCTGGAACTCGCCCATATCGAGGTAAAACATGTAGGGCGATGGGTTCACCATCCGCATCTGGCGGTAGACGTTGAACGGGTGGACGGCTGTCTTGCGGGCGAGGCGGTGTGACGGCACCACCTGGATGACGTCTCCCGCGACCACGTACTCCTTAATCTTGTTGACCATCAGTTCGTAGCCTTCGCGGCCCTGGTTCGACTCCGCCTGGCTGGTCCCCTTGAGCACCTCCGCCACATCTTCGACCGGGGGATGGACGGTGGGGTTCGCCAGCCGCTCGACGATGGCGTCGATCTTCTTCGCCGCCTGGTCGTACGAAGCGTCGATGTCGCCGTCGAGGCGGCAGTGGGCCACGACCTTGATGGTGTGGTGGATGTGGTCGAAGACGACCATCGAGTCGCAGAACAGGAACATCGCTTCCGGGATACCGAAGGGGTCGCTGAGTTCCCGGGCCGTGCGCGGTTCGAAGTGGCGGATGGCGTCGTATGCGACATAACCAATGGCCCCGCCCGTCAGCGCCGGGACGTTCGGCAGGCGGATCTCTTTGAACCGGCCGAGCTCTTCCTGGAGCGGCAGGAGAGGGTCTCCGGCGTAGTCCTCGCCCGGGCCCGTCTTGAGGACGCGATAGGGCTGGGTGCCGATGAAGGAGTAGCGGGCCAGCCGCTCGCCGCCCTCCACCGACTCCAGGAGAAACGAGTAGGTCCCCTGGCGCACCTTCAGGAAGGCGGAGACGGGCGTCTCCATGTCGGCCATCACTTCGCGGTAGATGGGCAGGAGGTTGCCGTCGCCCTTCTTCGCGATCGCCTTCACCTCATCGAGTGCCGGGTGGAGCATTACTTTGCCCCCCGGGATTGGCCGTCGCGGTACTTGTCCAGGTAGTTCAAGTCGAGGGCGTCTCTGACCATCTCCATGGTCTGGCGGGCGATGGCGCGGCCACGGTTGGTGCCGTGTTCGAGGGCGTCGCGGACGAGGCCCATGTTCGACTCGTACTTCGCCCGCCGGTCACGGAAGGGGTCGAGCAGGTCGTCGAGGACGGTTGTGAGGCGGTCCTTGAGTTCCTTGTTGCCCACGCCCGTGCGCGTGTAGCGGTCTTTCAGGTCAGCCACGGCGGCCCGGTCCGGGTCGAATGCGTCGAGGTAGAGGAAGATCGGGTTCTCATCGACCTTCCCGGGCTCGTTCTGGCCCCGGGGCGGGCCGGCGTACATGCCCTTCACTTTCCTGGCCACGATCTCGCGGCTGTCTTTGAGGTCGATGGTGTTGCCGCGCGACTTGCTCATCTTGGCGTTGCCGTCCGTCCCCACGAGGCGCGGGACGCGGCCCACGAGGGCTTCGGGCTCCGGGAAGATCTCCTTGAACTCGCGGTTGAAGCGGCGCGCCGTCTCCCGGGTCAGTTCGATGTGGGGCAACTGGTCTTCGCCCACGGGCACGAGGTGGGCACGGGGCATGAGGATGTTCGCCACCTGCATGACCGGGTAGTTGTAGAAGGCGACGGGCACGCCGCGGCCCTTCTTCGTCTCGCTCCCGGCCTCGATGTCGGCCATCTCGGCCTTCAGGGTGGGGTTCCGTTCGAGCATGCCGAGGGGCAGGAACCAGCTCAGCCAGGTCGTCAGTTCGGCGTGTTCGGGGATGAGGCTTTCGATCACATAGCTGCTGTTTTCGGGGTCCAGCCCCACGCTCAGCCAGTCCAACGCGACATCCCAGACCGCCTGGCGAACGCGGCCGATGTCGTCCGCGTAGTCGGACACCTGGTAGTCGGCAATGAGGAAGTAGCATTCGTACTCGCCCTGGAGCCGCACCCAGTTCTCGAGCGCACCGGCGTAGTGGCCGAGGTGGAGAGCACCCGTCGGCCGGATGCCGGTGAGGATGCGCTTTCTCTCCGTCATCGTGGCGAACCCGTCCCGCCGCGCGGTCCGGCGTTGCGCGGGCCGCCTGCGGGTGGGCCGTTGCGCAGTGGGGCACGCCCGCCGGGTGGCGGGCCGGCCATCGGCGGGGCCGGGCGCTCGAGGGCCCGCAGCGTCCCGCTCACCTGCCGGGAACATTGCTCTGCCATGTCGAGCTCGTTCGCGAAGACGGTGTCCGGCTCGTTCATGACGGCGGCCAGGACGTGCAGCCAGGAGCGGCACTGGGCGAGCGCGCCACGGGCGTCGCGGTAGAGACCCACCTGCCCGCCTCCCTCCCGGCCGGTACCTTCGGCGAGCAGGGCACAGGCCAGCCCGGCCTGTTCGAAGGCGTGTGTCTGGGCGTCGGCGGCGGCCTTCAGGTTCGAACCGACCTTGAGACGGCCGACGGCGACGGCGAGCTTCACGGCCGTGTTCCAGGCCTCGAACGATTGATAGGCGTATTCCGCCATGACTTCCTCCGAAAGGACTCAGGGGCTGGGGACCCGGGGTTGGGGACTCAGCGCGAAACCGCGTCCGAGGCCGTTCGCGTGGCGGCGATTCCGCCGCGCTAAATGACGGGCAGCTCCTTCATCGCCTCTCGCACCTTCTCCTCCGGGTAGCTGTCATCCACCAGCTTGCCCGCGAGGTAGTCGTCGTAGGCGGCGAGGTCGAGGAAGCCGTGGCCGCTGAGGTTGAAGATGATGGTGCGCTTCTGGCCGGCTTCCTTCGCGGCCAGTGCTTCGTCGATGGCCGCGCGGATGGCGTGGCTGCTCTCCGGCGCGGCGACGATGCCCTCGGTCTGGGCAAACTGGACGGCCGCCGCGAAGCACGGGTTCTGGGGATAGGCCCGCGCCTCGATGTACCCCCCGGCGTAGAGATGACAGAGCATTGGCGCCATCGCGTGGTAACGCAGGCCGCCGGCATGGATACCCGGCGGCATGAAGGTGTGTCCAAGGGTGTACATCTTCATCAAGGGCGTCATCCCCGCCGTGTCGCCGAAGTCGTAGCGGTACTCGCCCTTCGTCAGGCTCGGGCAGGATGCCGGTTCGACCGCGAGAAAACGGGTGTTGCGCTTCCCTTCGAGCTTCTCCTTGAGGAAGGGGAACATCAGCCCGGCTGCGTTCGAACCGCCGCCCGCGCAGCCGATGACGACGTCGGGGTATTCGCCCGCCATCTCCATCTGCTTGATCGCCTCCTGGCCGATCACCGTCTGGTGGAGGAGGACATGGTTCAGGACGCTGCCGAGCGAGTACTTCGTGTCCTCGCGCATGGCCGCTTCCTCGACCGCTTCGCTGATAGCGATGCCCAGTGAGCCGTTGCTTTCCGGGTCGGCGGCGAGGGTCTGGCGCCCGGCGTTCGTGTCCGGGCTCGGGCTGGCGACCACGGAACTGCCCCAGAGCTGCATCATCGACCGGCGGTACGGTTTCTGGTCATAGGAAATCTTGACCATGTAGACCTTGGCCTCGATCCCGAACTTGTTGCAGGCGAAGGCCAGCGACGAGCCCCACTGGCCGGCGCCGGTCTCCGTGGCGATCCGCTTCACGCCCTCCTGGCGGTTGTAGTAGGCCTGGGCGACGGCCGTGTTCGGCTTGTGCGAACCCGACGGCGAGACGCCTTCGTACTTGTAGTAGATGTGAGCCGGCGTATCCAGCGCGCGCTCCAGGGCGGTCGCCCGGATGAGCGGAGTCGGCCGCCAGAGGCGGTAGATTTCGCGCACCTCGTCCGGGATGGGGATGTACCGCTCGGCGCTGACCTCTTGCTTGATCAGCTCCATCGGAAAGAGCGGCGCCAGCGCTTCCGGCCCGATCGGCTCGTGTGTGCCCGGGTGGAGCGGCGGCGGCGGCGGGCTCGGGAGGTCAGCGGCAACGTTGTACCACTGCTCCGGGATCTGCGATTCGTCGAGGTTGAACTTCTTCTGGTCGCCCACGGTTGGCCCCTTTTCTGCGCGCTGATCCCGCCTGTCGTCTCCCGCTCCGGGAAACACAAAACCCCTCGCCATCAAAGGACGAGGGGTTCTCTCGTGGTGCCACCTTTGTTTCCTTCCGGAGAAGGACACTCAGCAGACGGCGACCCTCCCCTGGGAAGGATGGCCGTCCGGGCTCTGATAACGGTGCCCACTCCGCCGGAGGCTACTGAGGTTGCCCTGTTCGCTACCGGGGCTCCCGGGTCCATTCACCAGCCGCGCCGCCGCCGGGCTCTCACCTTTCCCGGCTCTCTGGAGGCTCGCCTGACCGGCTACTCTTCCCGATCGACGCCAACATATGAGGTTGTCAGTGTCGAGCGTAGGGGTTCCCGGAGCATCGCGTCAATGGCCGGGCGGGGTTCAACGAGCGTTTTGGGCTGGCGACGACACCGATGAGACGCAAAGGATCCAAAAAGGGACCAGGGCGAAAAATGAAGGCGAACCTGATGCGAACTGGGCGGGCCTGATGGTCAGCGCCGCTTCCGCGCCATCGCCACGACGCCCGAGCCCGCTATCGCCAGGAACAGCGCCGCGATTGCGAGGGTCAGCGCGGCGCTGCTACGGCCGGACGCCCCCGCGCCGCTGCCGGTACGCGGCGCCCGGGGCGTCTCCACATCAGTGGCGCCGCCGCCAGCGGGGGCGGTACCGCTGTCAGTTCCCGTTGTAGGCGATGCCGTCGTCGGCCCGGTTGGCGTCGCGTTCCCTGTCTGGGTGGGGGTCGCGGCCGTGGGCGTCGCGGTAGACGGAGTGCGGGTGTCCGGGGTCTCCGCGGGGACTATCTGAATCGCCCCGAACGGCGTCGGGGTCGCCGTGGGGGTGGCTGTCGGCGTGGGCGTCGGCGTGGCCGTGGGGCAGTTCGGGGCCGGGGGCGGCGTGACGGTCACCGGGTTCTCGCCGGCCGTGACCGCGTCCACGAGCGTCCAGCGCCCGTTCGCGTCGAACCGGTAAATGAAGATGAAGCCACCCCAGCCGGCCGTCGAGAACCCGCCGCCGCTTGTGCTGAAGAGCGTGACCACGGCCGTCGCCGGGATCGTCAGCTCCCAATCCGGCGTGCCCGTAGGCGCCTCCCCGGGAATGAAGCCGGACTCGTCGAATGGGGTGAAGCCGCCGCCGGGAACAAGGGCCGTGCCGTTGATGGTCACATCGGACAGGACGACCAGCCGCTCTTCCTGTCCGGGGCCGCTGGTGCCGTCGTACTGAGCGAGCGCCGTCCAGGTGTTGTTACAGGCGGCCGTCGCCGCAAATGTGGCCTGGCTGGCCGCGGCAGACCGTGACGGCAGGAGGCCGGCGGTCACCGCCACGCCCCCGCCCAACAGGCCCGCCAGCAGCCATGCGGCGATGAACTTCGGACGGCTCACGTGCGCCAATTCAGCCCCTTCTCCTGTGCTCCTGAAACGAGAGAGACATCCAAGGGTGGGTGCAACGTCCGCTTCCAGGAACCTGTTAGCTTTGCGCTTGCGCGCTGTGGCGCTGAGCCCGATGCCGGTCCGAGTCGCGGGGAGCGGACCGATGACCAGGAGCAGAACCGTGGTGCTGCTGCCGTCGCCGGTGATGCCGCCACCTGCCTTCGTGCTACGGCGAGCGCCCTCCGCGGACAGTAGCCGCTCCCGGTTTCACCGGCAAACCGATTGGGGCGCTTCGCCGTTCCGCGGGCGCTCTGGCGGCTTACGGCCGGATCTCCCGGGCGTAATCTCGCCCGCCGCGCACGGTCACGCGCATGACCGCCCCGGCGCGTGAATCGTCCTCGACGAGCTCGATGACGCCGGCGGCGATGTCCTCCGGCTGGAGGATGCCGCCTACCAGCGCCTTCATCTCCTCTACTCGTTCGTCGCCGGCCCGGCGCACGAGCGGTGTATCGACGTAGCTCGGGCAGATCGCGTTCACGCGGATGCGCGACTCGGGCGCGAGGTAGGCGAGTGAGCGGGAGAAGTTCACGACGCCGGCCTTTGAGGCGGCGTAGACCGGCGAGCCGGGCATCGGCAGCAACCCACCCATTGAAGCGGTGTTGATGATCACGCCGCCGCGGCCGTTCGCCTTCATCGCCCGCACCGCCAGCCGGGTGGCGTCGATGACGCCCGTGAGGTCGATATCTACCACCCGGCGCCAGTCGCCGGGGTCATCGGCGAAGAGGTCCTCCCCGCCGATGCCGGCGTTGTTACAGACGATGTCCAGGCGGCCGAACCGCTCCTGGGCGAGGGCCAGGGCCGCCTCGATCTCTTCGCTGCGGGTCGTGTCGCAACGGACGAACAGGGCTGTGCCGCCGGCGCTGTCGATCATCTTCACGGTCTCGGCGCCGCCTACTTCATTGACGTCCGCCACGACCACGCTGGCGCCGCGCGCCGCGAGGGCCACGGCCATCGCCCGGCCAATGCCCGACGCTGCCCCGGATACGAGCGCCACCGCTCCTGCTGTTTCCATCTGGTCACCATTCCATGAGTGTCCGCGAACCATAGCAGGAGAGCGCACTGCCTTCCGCCGCGTGGCGGGGGAGCCCGAAAAATGGCCTTCACCCGCCACCGGCGTCGATCTCGTACGCTATGCACATGCCCGTTTACGCCGTCGGCGAGAAGGTCCCCGTCATCCACCCCGGCGCATTCATCGCCCCGACCGCGACCGTGGTCGGCGACGTCACCATCCATGAGGGCGCCTCCGTCTGGTACGGTGCCGTGGTCCGTGGCGACACCTCGTACGCCGTCATCGGGCGGGGCGCGAACGTCCAGGACGGCGCCGTCGTCCACGGCCGCGCCGGTCTTCCGGCCCTGATCGGAGACGAGGCTTCGATCGCCCACAACGCCGTCATCCACGGGGCCACTATCGGCGCGCGCGCCCTCATCGGGAACGGCGCCCAGGTGCTCGATGGCGCGTCGGTCGGGGAAGGTTCGCTCCTGGCGGCGGGGTCCGTCGTCCTCCCCGACACGCACATCCCGGATGGCGTCCTCGCCGCCGGGACGCCCGCCGCCGTGAAGCGGACGATCGCCGGGACGGCGTCGGAGGAGTGGGTCACGGGTAACCCGGGACGGTACGCCGCCCTGGCCGTCATGCACCGCGATGGCCTCCGCGAGGTCACGCGGGAGGAGGTCGCGCCGCCCCAATGAATCCACGTCTACTCGCCAGCCTTCTCCCCATCGCGGTCTTCTGGGGCCTCTCACGGGGCCTCAATGTGGACTCCTGGGTCGCCATCCTCGGCGGCTTCATCGCCTCGGCGGCCGTGTTCTACTACAACCGCAAAGACCGGCTGATCGGTGCCCTCACCGCCTTTGGCTTCGTCGTCGTGGGCGCGTCGGCTGTGGCCGGCATCGTCTGGGACAGCGAGAAGGCCTACCTGGCCTCCGGGCCGATCGCCGACTTCCTCTTCGTGCCGCTGTTTGCGGTGAGTATCGCCTTGCGCAAACCGCTGATCGGCGGCATCGCCCGCGAGCTCTTCCCCCAGGTCGCGACGCGCTTGCCGATCAACGCGCCGGTGTTCGTGGGGCTCACGATCGCGTGGGCGGTCTACAACATCGTCCACGGCGTATTCCGGGTCTACCTGCTGCGTGAACTGTCGGTCGGCGAATACATCATCTGGAGCCGCGTCCTCACCTGGCCGGTGCTCGCGGTGCTATTCGGCGTGAGCGGCTGGTTAATCCACCGTGCGGCACAACGTCACGCGCTCCAGCCGCCGGCTGTGGAAGGCAACTGGGTGATCATCGACCCTGCCTGATCGGCCCGATCACGACCGATGCCGGGCGGAGGGCGGCACGCCTGGGCGTGGTCGCGCCTATCGACGAGGAAAAGCGGGCGGACTGAGCGCCGTCGCGCGCTATCCGGCTGGCGCCGCCTCAACCGGACTGTGGCTGGCTCCCGAATTGATGCGGAAGGCCATCGCGGCCGCCACCAGGCCGAGCAGCCCCGAGACGTAGATTGGGATGGCGTAATCGCCCGCCACATCATGGATCTGGCCGGCGAAGACCGCGGCCACGGCCCCGCCGATCATGTGCGAGCAGCTGATCCAGCCGAAGAGCGTCGGCACGGAACGCCTTCCGAACCGTTCGGCCGTCAGCATCACGGTTGGCGGCACGGTAGCGATGTAATCGAGCCCGAACATCACCGCGAACAGGGACATCAGCGGGAGGGTGGTGATCAGCGGCAGGACCAGGAGTGAGCCGGCCCGCAGGAGGTAGTAGGTGGCGAGCAGGCGCCGGGGCGAGTAGCGGTCGGTCAGCCAGCCAGAGCCGAGGGTCCCGACGATGTTCATGAGGCCCATGAGGGTGACGACACCTGAGGCTTCGGTCTTACTGAATCCGTGCTCGCTCGCGTGCGGGATGAAGTGGAATCCGACCAGCCCGATCGTCGTAAAGCCGCAGATGAAGAAGCTCTCCGCCAACAGCCAGAACTCCGGCGTCCGGGCAGCCTGGGAGAGTGGTGTCACGCGTGAGTCGCCCGGGACAGCGGCACCGAGGGCAGCCGTCGTCCCGAATGGCTGGAGGCCGAGGTCGGCTGGCCGGCTGCGGAGCAGGAGCGCACAAAACGGCAGGACGATGGCACCGAGGAAGGCGGCCATCAAGAGGATTGCGCCGCGCCATCCCCAGGCTTCTTCGGCCCAGATGAGCGGGAAGAGGAGGACGAACTGGCCAGCGCTCGAGGCGCCGCCGAGGATACCCGTCACCAGTCCGCGCCGCGACTCGAACCAGGTGTTGGCGACAGTGGCGCTCAGCACCGTGGAGACGCCACCCGTCCCGAAGCCGGCGAGGAGCCCCCAGAAGACGTAGAGGCCGAGCAGGTCCTGGACGACAGCCGTCAGGCCCACGCCGGCCGTCCCGACCACGAGGAAGGCGAGGGCCATCGTCTTCATGCCGGTCCGGTTCAGGAGCCAGCCCGAAGCCGGCCCGGCCAAGCCCAGGGTCACCAGCGAAAGGGCGAGCGGCCAGGAGATGTCGCCGCGCGTCCAGCCGAAGTCCCGCTCGAGCGGCTCAATCAGGATGCCCGGCGCGGACCGGACCCCGGCCGAGGCGAGGATCAGGAAGAACGCGACGGCCACCACGACCCAGCTGTAATGGAGCCCCGCCCGGGCCGCCCACCGTGCCGGATTGAGCGCACCGGCGGGCGAGCCCTCGGCCGGGGTGGGGTCGGCGTCCATGCTGCCCACCATACAAGAGCCGCAGACGCCCCGCAGCCGACGATGGCGGATCTGCCTCAGGTCAGGCGGAGTTGGGAGTCCTCGATCGGAGCGCTGGCCGACCAGGCCGTGGCCAGCACGACGTGCCGTTCGCTGGCTCGCGGCGCGATCGGAGGCACGGGGGACGAGGAGCCGACGCGGTGGGCCTAGAACGCCCCCGGCTAACCCTCACGCAGGTACACAGCGCCCACATCGAACGCGTCCTCGGCGGAACCGAACCAATCGCCACTGGGAAACGTGCAGGGCTCGTACCTTTCGTGACTGTACGCGTAGAAGGCGAGACTCCACTGGTCGCGGCCCCTGAAGTAGCGGAGCCGGACGAGATGTGTTGGCGTTTCCCGCAGCCGTGCCAGGTATTCGGCGGCGGTTTCATGCACCAAATGGAGCATCGCCGGGCTCGGCGGCGCCGGCTCGGTGAACGCGTCGATGTAACAGAACTGGCCCTTGAACCGCACTGCAATCCGCGTGAATAAGCCGCTGTAGTTCCGCTCAGCGTGCTCGAGAATGGCACGCTCAGTTCGAGCCTGGACAGCCGCCGAGACCTTATCCCCACCAGTATGTGGCGACAGTACCCACCCCATTCCTGTCGTTACCTCCGAAGCCGTTTACGCAGACAGACCGTGCGGATCGACTAGCGGCTAATAGCTATCAGCTACCAGCTACACCCCGAAGTCCCAGCTCATCCCGTCGTGGTACTGCTTGAGGACGTTCTTCGCGATCAGGATGCGGTGCACTTCGTCCGGGCCGTCGGCGATGCGCAGCGTCCGGGCGCCTGTGTACATCCCTGAAAGCGGGGTGTCGCCCGAGACGCCCATCGCGCCGTGGACCTGGATGGCCCGATCGACAACGCGCTCCATCGCCGCCGGGACGTAGATCTTCAGGGCCGAGATGTCGGTGCGTACGTCGCCTGTGCCGCGGTCGATCATCTGGGCGCAATGCAGCGTGAGGAGCCGCGAGGTCTGGATATCGATGTACGAGTCCGCGATGAAGCCCTGGATGAACTGCTTCGTCTCAAGCTTGCCACCGTGCACTTCACGGTCGATCGAGCGGCGGACCATCAGGTCGAACGCCCGCCACATCTGGCCGACGCTATTCATGCAGTGGAAGACGCGGCCTGCGCCGAGCCGGTCCTGGGCGGCCTGATGGCCCGTGCCCGTGCGGCCCAGCTGGTTGGTGACTGGCACGCGGACGTTCTCGTAGGCGATCTCACAGTGGTTGCTGTTGTGGCCCCAGACCGGGACGCTGCGGATGATGTTGAAGCCCGGGGTGTCGGTCGGGACGATGATCTGGGTCATCTTCTCGCGGCTGCCGCCCTGCCCATCGGCCTCTTCGGTGCGGCACATGACGATGGCGAAGGCGGCGCCCATCGCGCCCGAGGTGAACCACTTGCGGCCGTTAATCACCCAGTCGTCGCCGTCACGGATGGCCCGGGTCTGGATCGCGTAGGGGTTCGAACCCGGGGCGTCGGGCTCCGTCATCGAAAAGCAGGAGCGGATCTCCCCGGCGATGAGCGGTTCCAACCACTTCTTCTTCTGTTCGTCCGTGCCGTACTTGATGAGGATGGTCTGGTTGCCGGAATCCGGCGCGACGACGCCGAAGAGACTGTTCGAGTAGGGGCTCCAGGCGAGGATCTCGTTCATGAAGGCGTGCTTCATGAAGCCGATGCCCATGCCACCGTACTCCTTCGGGAGGTGTGGCGCCCAGAGGCCGGCCTTCTTCACGTGGTCCTGGATCTCGTGGCGGAGGGTCTGCGTCTCCGGCTTGCGATAGTCCGCCAGCCGCTCCTCGTTGGGGATGATGTAGCGGTTGACGATGTTCGCCGTCGCCTCCCGGACCTG
>JBJXGC010000177.1:0-3017 GCA_046154545.1 Dehalococcoidia bacterium
TCGTCCTCCACCCGCCAGACGATGTACTCGCGTACGCCCATCCGGCCGTAGAGGTCCTTCTTGTCGTGCAAGTCGTAACTGACCGAACTGGCGGCGATCTCCGCGCACAGTTCCGGCACACCGATGACGTACCCCTCGTCATCGACGATCGACGTGCCGCCGCGGAACGCCAGCAGGCAGTCCGGCTGCACGTCGCTACCGTCGGGAAACCGCACAGTGGAGTTGTCGCCGATGCGGACGCCCTTGCGGCGGCGCCGGTAGGCTGCGAACTCACCCATCAGTAGACCGTGAGGCTCGCCGTGTTGGGGCAGACGTACCGGTGAAGCCACGTACACAACTCCGTTGATGAGTTCGGCCTTCTTGATGTCCGGCCGCTGCAGGTAGCGGCGATGGAACTCCTCCCGCGTCAGCCGGTCACCCGACTCGAGCGTAGGACAGCTGGCCGGGGGCCGGGCGGTCGTCTGCATGGCCATTCCCCGATTCTACCAGACCCCGCTGGCAGCCTCGCCCCTGATCTGCCCCATACCACGACGCCCCGGTAACCTCATAGGGCACTCATGCTTTATGCACACGACACTTCCAAGTCCTTCGGGTCGAACGACGTCATCACCGGCCTCGAGTTCGTCCTCGGCGATACCGAGCGCGTTGGCCTCGTCGGCCCCAATGGCGGCGGCAAGTCCACCATCCTTCGCCTCCTCTCCGGTGAGCACCGTCCCGACACGGGCACCTGCGGCCACCGCGGCGGCGCCCTCGGCTACCTCCGCCAGGAAGCCGGTCTCCAGGACGACAACCTCCTCGTGGCCGAACTCTGGCTCGCCTTCCCCGAAGCCCGCGCCGTTGAACTCCGCCTCGAAGAGGTCGCCCACCAGATCGAGGCCGGCTCCGGCGACCTTGACGCCCTCATCCATGAACAGGCCGCCCTCTTCGACCGCTTCGAGCAGATGGACGGCTACCGCATCGAATCCCGCATCGGCCGCGTCCTCGATGGCCTCGGCTTCGATATGCCCGGCGACAAAGAGAAGCGCTGCGGCGAGTTCAGCGGCGGCTGGCAGATGCGCATCGCCCTCGCCAAGTGCCTCGTCCGCCAGCCCGAGAACCTCCTCCTCGACGAACCCACCAACCACCTCGACGCGAAGACGCGCCTCTGGCTCGCGGAGGAACTCAAGGACTACACCGGCTGCGTCCTGATCGTCACCCACGACGGCGACTTCCTCGACCGCGTCGTCAACCGCGTCCTCGACCTCCGCGACGGCGCCGTCGAGAGCTACACCGGCAACTACACCGACTACCAGCGCCAAAAGGCCGACCGCCTCACCGCCCAGGACCGCGCCTCCGCCCGCCAGGACCGCGAGATCACCCGCCAGACCAGGTTCATCGAACGGTTCGGCGCCAAGGCCACCAAGGCCAGCGTCGTCCACAGCCGCGAAAAGCAGCTCGAAAAGGTCGTCCGCATCGAAAAGGTGCGCAAAGACGCCGAAGTCCACTTCGAACTGACCGCCCATGGCCGCACCGAGCGCGACGTCCTCCTCATCCAGCACGTGAGCCACCAGTACGACGACGAGCACCTCGTGCTCCTGGACGTGACCCTCTACATCGAGCGCGGCCAGAAGGTCGCGCTCATCGGCCCGAACGGCAGCGGCAAATCGACCCTCCTCCGGATCGCCGCCGGCCAGATCCGGCCCACTGAGGGCCAGGTCGAATGGGCCGAACGCGCCCGCCCCGGCTACTACGACCAGCACCAGGACGAAGCCCTCGACCCCGACCGCACCGTCCTCGACGAAGTCCGTTCCGTCGCCGATGGCCAGCCCGACGTGAAGCTCCGCACCGTCCTCGGCCAATTCCTCTTCCGCGGCGACGACGTCTTCAAGCCGATCCGGGTGCTCTCCGGGGGCGAGCGCAGCCGCGTCGCCCTCGCCAAGTTCCTCATCCAGCCGACCAACGTCCTCCTCCTCGACGAACCGACCAACCACCTCGACAAGACGACCCGGCGCAAGCTCATCGAAGCCCTCCAGGGCTACGACGGCACGATCCTCTGCGCCAGCCACGACCCCGGCATCGTCGAGGGCGTGGCCACCCACGTCTACGAAGTGAACGAAGGCGTCTGCCGCGAGATCCTGGAGCAGCGGCGGGCGTGACGCCGGACCCTCCGCCCGGCCCGCGCCCATCACGGTGCGGCCACTTGCGATTGCGCCGCCATGCTTTAGCCAGGAGACGTCTCGTGAAGCTGCACTACTATCCCGAAACAGACTCGCTCTACATCGCGCTGCGCGCGGCACCGGGAGCCGATGTCCGCGAAATAGCCGACGGCGTCGTCATGGACCTGGATGCGGCGGGGACTATCGTCGGTTTCGATATCGACCGGGCCTCAGAGCGCCTCGACCTTGAAACGCTCGAGACGGTCTCACTCCCGGCCGTATCAGTGGCTGCCCACAGCTGAAACGCGTATCAACCGTCCAACGGATGCCGCCACCGCAGCCCGGGAAACCGCCGGAACCCACGGTCTACGGTGTAGAGCGTGGCGTCGTGCTCGATCGCGATGGCGGCGAGGTAGGCGTCCGGGATGTCGTCACCACGAGCGTCGATCGCGATGCAAAGACGCTCAAATGTCTGCCGATGCGTAGCGCCGATGTCCGCGCCAAAATAGGTGGGCTCGGAGCGAAGCGCAGCCAACGCCTCGAACACCTGCCGCACTGGTAATGGATTCGGCAGAATCCTCGGATGCGTTGTGATCCTTACGAATCCGGCAGCGACGATTTCTGGGACCACGAACTGTTCGTCACCGTTTACTGTCGAGACGAGCCACTCGTAGTACGCGGCGTGCTCTGGAGCGCCTGTGTTGTGCGCATAGACAAGGACGTTAATGTCGAGGATTCGTATCGCTACTTGAACCGGGGTTCGCGCCCTTCTCGCGCTGCTGCTTCAATCTCCAAATGGTCGAGCAGGCCAAGAATCTTGCCGATACTCCCGAATTCCGCTGCCCCAACGAACATGTCGCCACCGTCCCACACCCTGGGGAA
>JBJXGC010000180.1:0-16388 GCA_046154545.1 Dehalococcoidia bacterium
CTCCGGCCGCACGTGCAGGCGCTCCCCTACGCGTTCCGGCCCGGGACCTGGAGGTCGTCGGCGGGCGGGGCCGGGTTCGCGACGCCCGCCATGAGCTGCGTCGGCACCGCCATCCGCAGTTCGTCGAGCGTCCACTTGCCGGGCTTGAAGATGTTCTTGAACGGCGGGTACATGTCCTGGAGCAGGCCCACCTGGCCCCCCGCCACCTGGAAGATGCGGCCGTTGATGTTCCACGCTTCATCGAGCAGCAGGTAGACCGTCATCGGGGCCACCATCTCCGGCCCGCGCATGGCAGCGGCCGCTTCCGCGGCCGCGTTCGAGGTTGCGGGCGGCGGCCCCCCACCTGCGATGCCACGGGCCGCCCGCAGGTCGCGGCTGGCCTGGGGCACCGTGGCCGTGAGGCGGGTCGCAGCGCCGGGGGCGATACAGTTCACGGTCACGCCATAGCGGCCGAGGTCCCGCGCGCAGACGCGCGTCAGCCCGGCCACGCCAGCCTTGGCCGCGCCGTAGTTCGCCTGGCCGGAATTGCCCTGGAGCCCCGAGACGGAGCTGTAGTTGATGATCCGGCCGTAGCGCTGCTGCCGCATAACGATCGAGGCGGGCTTGATCGTCGTGAAGTGGCCCTTGAGATCGACGCGGATCACGTCGTCCCACTCCTCCTCGCTCAGGTTGAAGACCATGCGGTCGCGGAGGATGGCAGCGAGGTTGATCAGCCCGTCGATGCGCCCGTACGTGTCAAGGGCCGACTTGATGACGCTCTCGCCGCCGTCCATCGTCGAGACGTCGGCGAAGTTTGCGACGGCGGTGCCACCGGCCTTCTTGATCTCATCGACGACCTGGGCTGCCGGGCCGTCGTCATGGCCGGACCCGTCCGGGTTCACGCCCGGGTCGTTGACGACCAGGCGGGCACCCTCCGAGGCGGCGAGGAGCGCGCATTCGCGCCCGATCCCGCGACCAGCGCCCGTGAGGGCGACGACTTTTCCGTCGAGCAGTCCGGCCATGGCGAACCTCCAGGTACGCTGTTTCGCGGGCGGCGGTCGCCGCCCTGTTCAGGTGACGGACCACGGCGCGGCTCGGCCGCGCCGTGGTCTGTCCATGAGGAACTACTTGAAGACGACCGTGGCCGAGCCTGGTGTCGTCTGCGTGCCGTCAGCCTTTTCCGTCCAGACTTCGACTTCGACGATCTTCTGGTTGCCCTCTTCGTACTTCTTCCGCACGACGCCCTTGCAAAGGATGTCCTCGTTCGGAAGGTCCATGCCGCGGTAGCTGCAGCCGTACTTGCGAATGCGCGCGTTTGTGCCGGCCCAATCGTGGACGAGCTGGCCGAGGAAGGCGTTCTTGAGGGCGCCGTGGACGATGATCCCCGAGAGGCCCGTGCCCTTCGCGAAGTCCTGATCGTAGTGGATCTGGTAGAAGTCGCCGGAGCCGGCGGCCCACTGCACGAGCTGCTGGGTGGTGCAGTTCTTCTTCAGGACGGGG
Organism: Dehalococcoidia bacterium; assembly: GCA_046154545.1. Taxonomy (GTDB): domain Bacteria; phylum Chloroflexota; class Dehalococcoidia; order Tepidiformales; family Tepidiformaceae; genus JBJXGC01. The sequence continues at coordinate 1,480 of JBJXGC010000180.1, forward strand.
AGCTGATCCCCCTCCTTCACCTGGTCGAATGTGACTGCCATGATGCCTGTCTCCTCTCTCGGCCGGGCGGCTGCGCCCGGGCATCTTTGGGGGCCTCGAAGGCCTCCGGGCTAGTAGCGAATGCCGGTGCCAGTCGCAATCGCGACGACTTTCCCGTCCGACGTGCGCTTGTACTCGGTCTTGCTGGTCGTGATCAGCATCTCGCCGATCGAGCCTTTACGCTCCTGGATGTCGCTCACGTAGTTGACGGCCTCGAGCACGTCGCCCGCGCAGATGTCGTCGAAGTACTCGATTTCAGTGCCGCCATTGAGGATGCGCTTCAGCGGCCGCGAGGGCTGAGGGCCGGGGCCGGCCCCGCGCCTGCCACCGAAGGTCGGGTCGCTGGTGCGCGGGTCGTAGACCGGCGTGCCGAGGTAGCCCGGCGGGCAGGGCAGGCTGCGGAAGCCCGCCTTCTTCGCCTCGGCCTCGTCGTAATAGATGGGGTCGGTGTGGCCCACGGAGCGGGCGAAAAGCCGCACCTGCAGCTTGTCCACTTCGTAGATCGAAGCTTCCGAACGCTTCCCGATCTCGGCCTTCATTTCGGGCGTGATGAGCGAACCCTCGTCAGCCATGCGCTTCCTCCAAATGTTGTTGTGCCCGCGAAACATACGCGAATGGGCGGGCAATGTGAACTGGCCGGCCTCAGTGCGGGTCTTCACCGAGAGCGCCGCGAAATCAGGGTTTTGTGTCCCCGCTCACCGCAGCCCTGCCAGCCGAATCGGGGATTCGCCACTGCGTGCCCGGCCGGCCGGCAGCCTACGCTCCCAGTATCTGCTGAAATGCCGGAGGCCCTGATGCGTTCTACCCCGCTGGGAGCAGTCCTCGACCGCTGGAACGAGCTTCCCCGAGCGCGCCAGATGGCCCTCGCCGGCATCCTCGCCGGGACTATCGTCGTGCTCTACTTCGTGTTCGTCGCTTCCAGCTCGCCCAACCTGGTCGTCGCCTTCAGCGGATTGCAGCCCGAAGACAGTGCCGCCATCGCGGACCAGCTCTCGAAGGACGGGATCGCCTACGAACTTGGCGGCGGCGGCGCCTCCGTCGCCATCCCTGCGAACAAAGTCGCCGAAGTACGCATCAAGCTCGCCCAGGCCGGCCTCCCAAGAGGTGGCGCCACTACGGGCATGGAGATCTTCGACAAGACCAACTTCGGCGCGACCGATTTCGTCCAGAAGGTGAACTTCGCCCGCGCCATGGAGGGCGAACTGGCCCGCTCGATTAATACCCTCGACGGCGTGAAGGGGAGCCGCGTCCATGTCGTCATCCCCAAGGAGGCCGTCTTCAAGGAAGACCAGGCGAAGGCCACCGCCAGCGTCCTCGTCCAGATGAACGCCGGCGCCCGCCTCGGCCAGGACCAGGTGCAGGGCATCGTCAACCTTGTCTCGAACTCGATCGAAGGGCTGACGGCGGGCGGCGTGACGATCATCGACGAGACCGGCCACGTCCTCTTCGATGGCTCCACCCAGGACAGCCCGTTCTCCACCGGGGCCAGCGCCAGCCAGCTCGAAATCCAGCGCCAGTACGAACTTGCCCTGCAGCGCGACCTTGAAAGTACGCTCTCACGTGTCGTCGGTGCGGGCCGGAGCGCGGTCACCGTCCGTGCCCGTCTGAACTTCGACAGCGTCCAGACGAGCGGTGAGACGTTCGGCACCGCGGACACCGTCGTGCCTCGCAGCCAGACCTCCACCACCGAGAGCTTCACGGGTCAGAACCTGAACGTCGGCAACGTCCCGGGCACCGGCACGAACGGTGGCGTCAACCCGGGCGCGAATACGGCCGCCAACGGCAACAGCAACTACTCCCGGACCGAGACGACGACCAACAACGAGGTCAACAAGACCATTACGACCACCATCAAGGCGCCCGGCTCGATCGAGAAGCTGAGTGTCAGTGTGGTGCTCGATGAGAGCGTCACACCCGCTCAGGAACAGAACCTGGTGGCCGCCGTCGGCGCCTCCGTGGGCCTCGACCAGACCCGCGGCGACATCCTCAGCGTCACCCGCCTGCCCTTCGATGCCAGCGTCCGGGAGGACCTGACCCTGGTCCCCAATGCAGGCCTCGGCCAGTACCTCTCCTACCTGAAACTGGTGTTGCCGCTGCTGGCGCTCGTGCTCGGCTTCGTCCTCGTGACGCTCTTGCTCAAGTCGCTCAGCAAGCGCCAGCTCGCTCTCCCCTCCGCCTTGTACCCGGCAATGGTGCTCCAGCCCGACATGGGCGCCCTGGGCGCTCCTGCCGCGCCGTTGCCAGCCCTCCAGGCAGCGACTGACCCCCAGGAAGACCGCGTCATGTCGCTTGCCTCCACCAACCCCCGGGCCGTGGCCGACGTCGTGCAGACGTGGATGCGCGAGGAAGGCTAACCGTTGGCGAAGGAGCAGATCGAGAAGCTCACGGGCCGCCGCAAGGCCGCAGCCCTGCTCATTACCCTGGGCAAGGACCGCTCGGCCGAGATCCTGCGTCACCTCAGCGACGAGGATATCGAGCGGCTCACCTGGGAGATCTCCTCCCTTGGCGAACTCAAGGCCGAGCAGCGCCGGGAGGTGATCGAGGAGTTCCAGGAGGCGGCCGTCGCGCGCAACGTGATCTCCCTCGGTGGGTTCGAGTACGCCGAAGAACTCCTTCGCATGGCCCTCGGCTCCGACAAGGCGACGGAGCTGATCGACCGGTTGTCGGCCACCTCCCCCCAGGTCCCCTTCGGCTTCCTGCGGCACCTCAACGTCCAGCAGCTCGCCACCTTCCTCTCCACCGAACACCCCCAGACGGTCGCGCTTCTCCTCTCCTACCTCCAGGCTGAGAAGGCCGCCCAGGTGCTCTCGACCCTGACCCCCGATATGGCCGCCGACGTTGCTCACCGCATTGCGACCATGGAACGCGCCAACCCCGAGATCGTGAACGAGGTCGAGGCGGTCCTCCGCCGGAAGCTCAGTTCCGTCCTCCAGCCGACGCGTGAATCGGCCTCCGTCGGCGGACTCGACACGCTCGTCAACCTCCTCAAGAAGTCCAACCGCATGACCGAGAAAGCGATCGTCGAGGCCCTCGAGGACAACGAACCCGAACTCGCCGAGCAGTTGAAGAAGAAGATGTTCGTCTTCGAGAACGTCGCGATGCTCGATAACCGCTCCATCCAGCGCATCCTCCGCGAGGTCGAGGTCCGCGACCTCGCCCTCGCCCTCAAGTCCACACCTGACCCGGTGAAGCAGTGCATTCTGCGAAACATGTCCAGCCGCGCCTCGGCCATGCTGAGAGAGGACATGGACACGAGCGGCGCCGTGCGGCTGCGCCAGGTGGAAGAAGCTCAGCAACGGATTGTCGAGGTCATCCGGCGGCTCGACGAGGCCGAGGAGATTGTGATTGCACGCGGTGGTGACGATGAACTCGTCGGCTAAGCCCCGCCGTGTCTTTCGCTCTGACGGGCAGGATGCCGATGTCTTTATCGTCGGCCTCACCCAGCGCGAGGAACTGCCCACGCCCGGCCCCATCGCCGACGCCCAGGCGGTCTCGGAGGCTGCTCACGAGCGCGCCGCCAGCATCATCGCCGCCGCTGAGCGGGAGGCCGCGGCCATCCTCGCGAGCGTTGGCCAGGTCGCTGCCGAGGCCCGCGGCCAGGGGCACAGCGAGGGCTTCGAGCTGGGCCGGATCGAAGCCGAGGCCGAGTTCGAAGCCTGCCTCGCTATCGCCCGCCGCGCCGCCGCCGAAGGCAAGGCCATCCGCGACAGCGTCGCCGAGGAAAGCGCCGCCGTCGTTGCCCGGGCCGCTTCCCTCGCGACTCGCCGGATCGTGGCGGATTACTACGACGCGGACCCGCAGCGGACGCTGGCGATCTGCCTCGAGGCCATCCGCGCCGCCTCTGGCCAGACGGTCCTCGCCCTCCGTGTCCACCCGTCGGTAGGCGGGGCGGTGCAGGCGGCGCTCGGAGACCAGTCGTCCTATGTGCGGCCCGACCCCTCAATCGAAATTGGTGGCTGCATCGTCGATGTCCGGAATGGCGTGATCGACGCTTCGCTCAATGCCCGGCTGACGCTCATGGAGCTTGCCCTCGCGGCCGCCGGCGGGGAGGTGGCGGCATGACTGCAGCACGTCTCGAGGCCGTCCTGGAAGCGGCCGCCACCGCCGACGTCTTCCGGCGCGAGGGGACCGTGATCCGGGTCAGCGGCGAAATCGCCACGGTCGAAGGCATGAACCTCCGGCCGAACGAGCTGGTGTTCGTCGAAGACCCGGCCGCCCGCCCGCTCGCCGCCCAGGGTGCCGGTTCGAACGGGACGTCCACATTCGTCGCAATGCTGGACCGTGGCGCGGTGGTGGCGGGCAGCCGGGTGTACGCCGCCGGGCGTCCGGCTTCAGCGCCGGTTGGCCGGGCCCTCCTCGGCCGCATCCTCGATGGGCTCGGGCGCCCACTCGACGGCGGCGGGGAACTGCGCGGCGTGCGCTGGACGCCCGTCCACGCCGAACCGCCCCACCCGCTCGACCGCACCCCGATCTCGCTCCCCCTGCCGGCCGGCGTACGCGCCATCGATGGCTTCCTCACGCTCGGGCGGGGCCAGCGCGTCGGCATCTTCGCCGGCTCGGGCGTAGGCAAGAGCACGCTCCTCGGGATGCTCGCCCGCGGGACCACCGCCGATGTGACGGTTATCGCCCTGATCGGCGAGCGCGGCCGTGAGGTGCGCGACTTCATCGAGCACGACCTCGGGCTCGATGCCCTCCAGCACTGCGTCGTCGTCGCCTCCACCGGAGACAACCCGGCGGCCATGCGTCTCAGCGCGGCCGAATCGGCCACCGCCATCGCCGAGGGGTTCAGGGCCGAGGGCCTCGACGTCCTTCTGCTCTTCGATAGCCTCACCCGCGTGGCCATGGCCCAGCGTGAGATCGGCCTCGCCGCCGGCGAGCCGCCCACAACGCGCGGCTACCCTCCCTCCGTCTTCAGCATGCTCCCCCATCTCATGGAGCGGGCGGGCCCCGCCGCCCGCGGCAGCATCACGGCGATCTATACCGTCCTCGTCGATGGAGAGGACATGGACGAGCCGATTGCCGATATCTCCCGCGCGACGCTCGACGGTCACATCGTCCTCAAGCGCTCCATCGCCAGCGCCGGCCACTACCCGCCGATCGACATCCTGAACAGCGTCTCGCGGCTCATGACCCGGGTCGCCAGCCCGGCCCACGCCCGTGCCGCCCGCGAGCTGCGTGAACTCCTCGCCGCCTACGAAGAGGCGCGGGACCTCATCTCGATCGGCGCTTACGTGAGCGGCGCCGATGCCACGGTGGACCGCGCAGTCGATCTCATGCCCGCGATCAACGCCTTCCTGCGCCAGCCGCCCGAAGACGTTACCGGCTACGACACGGCCCGCGAACGGCTCGTCGCGCTCATGCCAGGGGAGCCTGACCTGGACCCGGAGGTGGACCTCAACGATGGCCCTTACGCCCAACCGGTTGAAGAAGCTGGTGACCTATCGTGAACGGCTCGAAAAGCTCCAGGAACGTGAACTCGCCCTCACGGCCCAACGCCAGGCCGAGCGCCAGCGCGCCGTTGACGCCGCCCTCGACGCCCGCGGCCAGTTCCTCGACGAGCCAGCCGCCCTCGGCCCCCTGGACCCCGTCCTCCGGGCTGCCGGCGGCGCCTATCTCGGCCGGGTCGACCGCGAAATCGAGGCCCGCTACGCCGCCCTCGCCCACTCGCGTGTGGAGGTGGCGGGCGAACGGGCGAAGCTCCTCGACCGCCGCCGTGACCGCAAGGCCATGGAGGCCCTGCTCGATGCGGCCAGGGCGCAGCTCCGTCACGAACATCAGCGAGCCGAGATGGCCGCGCTCGACGAACAGGCGGGGTCGCGTTGGCTCCGCAACGACCATGGGCCCGATCCGTAAGGTTGAGCCCGCCAACCCAGAGAAGGAGCTCCCACGTGGACCTTTCCCCCTTCGGTGATACGACGGCTGCCGTCGCCCGGCAATGGCTCCAGGGACTCGGGCGCCGCCAGGAAGCGATCTCCAACAACATCGCCAACCTCGACACGCCCGGCTACCACGCCCAGGACGTGCCCTTCGAGGCTGAGTTGCGCCGGTCGCTCGCCAACGGCTCGACCCGCCTCGCTGTCACTAACGCGCGCCACCTCACGCCCGGTGGCACACAGGCCAGCGGCCTCGGCCTCCAGCAGGCCCAGCAACTGACCTCCCAACGGCTCGACTCGAACGACGTCGATATCGACGCCGAGATGGTCAAGCTCTCGGAGACCCAGATGCGCTACCAGGCGGCGGCCAGCGCCCTCGGCCAGCGCATCTCCATCATTCGCGAAGCCATCCGTGGCTAGCGCACCAACCGGACGACGACCCGCGGATGCGGACCACACAGGGGGGCTGTCATGGGTTTGATGAGGTCGATCGGGGCGACCATGTCGGGTATCGCCGCCCAGCGCGTGCGGATGGACACGGTGAGCGGCAACGTCGCCAACATTGACACGACCCGGACGCCGGACGGGAGCGGGCCATACCGGCGCCACGTCGTGCGCTTCTCGTCGGCCGACAACGCCCTGCCCTTCGCCCAGGTCGTGCAGAAGTTCACCGGCCCGGCCACCACCGGCGTGGTCCTCACCAACGTCTCCGTGGACGAGGTATCGCCGACGCGGAGCGAATACAACCCCTCACACCCGGACGCCAACGGCGAGGGCTTCGTGGAAATGCCGAACGTCGATCTGGTGACCGAGATGACCGACCTCACCTCGGCCAACCGGTCGTACCAGGCCAACGTCACCGTCCTCAACGCCATCAAGTCGATGGCCCTAAGGGCCTTGGATATCGGGAATCGGTAGTCCGCGGCAGCGGTGGTAAGCAAAGGAGAAGCAACAAGTGGAGATCTCAGCAATACGCGGGGCGGGCATGCCCCTTCAGACTAGTATCACAGCCGCCAAGCCGGCGGCCGGGTTCGCAGACCTCCTGGGCCAGGCCCTCAGCCAGCTCCAGGGGATCAGTGATACCGCCAACCAGAAGGTCAGTGCCCTTGCCAGTGGCCAGGACGTTGACCTCGCCGACGTGATGCTCTCGCTCGAAACCGAGAGCCTCTCCATGAGCCTGGCCACGACGGTCCGGAACAAGGCCGTCGAGGCCTACCAGGAAGTCTTCAGGATGCAGATGTGATGGGTCTTACCGTCGCCGACGTCGCCCAGACCCTGTTCCCGGTTGCTACCGGCACGGCCCAGCTCGCCTCGAACGGCGGGCTCCAGGCCGGGTTCGCGGCGCTCTTGCAGCGATTCGCCGGCGCAGTCATGCCCGCGGCGGGCGGAGGCGCCGACCCGCTCACGCTCCAATTGGATGTGCTCCCGGAGGGCGGCGAAGGGACGGCCGACGAGACGATCGCCGAAGCCCTGGCCGCGATGTGTGCCGGCCTCGGCCTTGCGCCTCAGCCGCTGACCGTGCCCCTGGGTGAGCAGGCTACGGTCGGCGCCGCAAGCGCGGCAGCCGCAGGGATTTCGACCGCTCAACTGGCCGCGCTTGAAGCGGCGCTTGCAGACCTCAGCGGCACCGGTGGTGTCTCCCCCGCGGATGAAGCGAGCGGACGCGAGGGCGAGGCCGCCGCTGCCCCGCCCGTCACGCCGGCCAGCGCCAGCGGTCCGCAAGCCGCACCGGGGGCGACGGCGCCTGCCATCCCCGCCGGGAGTCTCGCCGGTGCCCCACCGGAGGCGGCGGCGCCGCCCATCCAGCCGCCTGGCCAGGACATACCCGCGGTCCCGCAACCGGCGCTCGCCTCTGACGTGTCCAGCCAGGCGCCGCCGGGCGGCCTGGTCCCGGCTAACCAGGTCAATGGCGTGGTCCGCTCCGTCGGGAACGCCTTCACAGAAGACAGCGATGGGCCGGCCGTCATCGGTGGCCCGGGAGCCGGGCAGTCGCACATCGAATCGGAAGCTGCCCAGGAGGCACCCCAGCCTGTCGCGGAGCTCGCGAACGTTTCGAACCACCACCCGGCGGTTGACGCCGCGGAAGTGGTCGAAGCGCCGGCCCGCCCCGTCGCTGACTTGCCCGAGGCCGTCCGCCAGGTAGGGCGGGCCGTCATCGAACGCCTCCAGGAGGGCGGCGGAACCACCCGCATTCACCTGCATCCAGAAGAACTCGGACGGGTCTCCGTCGATGTGCGGATCGAAGGTGGCGAGGTCCACCTCACCGTGATCGCCGAACGGCCGGAGGCGGCGCGCCTGCTTCGCGAGCACGCCCCTGACCTCGCCCAGGTCTTCCGCGAGCACGGCCTCGACCTCCACGTCCAGGTTGGCTCCGGTGGCCAGGAACGGGGGCAGGGCGAGAGCACCGATGGGCGTTCGCACCGCCAACGGGCCGGTGAGCCGTCCTTCGCTGATGTCTTTGGCGGAGACACCCAGCCCGTCCGGACCGAGAGCCGTGTGCGCGCCGCCTACAACCCGGACGGCCTCCACATGTACCGGATTTAAGGAGAAACGACGATGGCACTGCCGATTGACCCCGTCACCGCACTACAGAACAACACGTTCACTCCGAAGAAGTCATCGGGCACCGAACTCGGGCAGGTCGACTTCATGAAGTTGATCATCGCCCAGATGCGCAACCAGAACCCGCTCGAACCGCAGAAGGACACGGACTTCATGGCCCAGATGGCCCAGTTCGAGGCGCTCAACCAGAGCAAGCTGGCGGCCCAGGGCATCAAGGCCATGCAGGGCGTGCAGGAACTCACCGGCGCAACCGCCCTCATCGGCCGCTCCGTCATCGGCAAGCAGGTCGATGGCACAGCCGTGGCCCGCGACATGGTCTCCCGCGAATTCTTCAGCGCCCCCTACGCAAAGATCTCAACCCAACAGCGGATGACCGTGAACGAAGACCCCCGGATCATCGCCACCGTCGCGGACGCTCAGAACGCCGGGAATGAGGTCGCTGGCCGGGTAGACCGGGTGGCTATCGGCCCCGACGGCATCCCGATGCTCCTGGTCAACGGCCGGGTTGTGGACATGTTCACCGTCGCGGAGGTGCGCTGATGGCGATCGGGAACGTGACAGCCGCCGGCTTGAGGCCGCCGCTCGCCCCCGGCGCGCGGACGAGCACGGCCGCCAACGGCTTCTCGGGCGTCCTTCAGGAGGCTGCCGACGGGCTCCAGATGAGCCGCCACGCGCAGAAGCGGATCGACCGTCGCGACCTCGACCTCGATGGTCCGCGCCTCAAACGCCTCAATAACGCCGTCACCAGTGCGGCTCAGAAGGGCGCCCGCCAGAGCGTCGTCATGCTCGACGGCCTCGCCGTCGTCGTCAACATCCGTGACCGCACGGTCGTCACCGCCATGAACACCGAAGGGAGCCGGCAGCGGGTGTTCACCAACATCGATTCCGTGGTCATCGCGTGACGCGGGCGGGGCGTGGGGGGACTCGTCCCTCACACCTCGTAGTACCTGCATCTCTCCCGGGCCGGCCCGCTTCGACGGAACGCCCGATCCAGAACTACCAGCGGTACCACCGCGAAAGGATCGCCCTCCCATGATGCGAGCACTCTTCTCCGCCATCTCAGGCATGAGAAACCACATGTCCTTCATGGACGTCGTCGGTAACAACATCGCGAACGTCAACACCATCGCCTACAAGTCGAGCCGCGTGACCTTCCAGGACATCCTCGGCCAGACGGTCAAGGGTGCGAGCTCCCCGCAGAACGGCCGCGGCGGCACGAACCCGGCCCAGATCGGCCTCGGCATGAACCTGGGCGGTATCGACTCGATCATGACCCAGGGGTCGATCCAATCGACCGGCAAGCTCACCGACTTCGCCGTCCAGGGCGATGGCTTCTTCATCGTCTCCGACGGCCAGCGGGAGTACTACACCCGTGACGGTGCCTTCGACATCGGTGTCGATGGTGGCCTCGTCAACCCCGTCACCGGCTTGCGGGTCATGGGCTGGCTCGCCGACACAACCGGCGCGGTCGATACGCAGAGCCCACTGGCCCCGCTGGAGATCCCCTTCGGCACACGCATCAGTGCCCAGCCTTCGACGAAGCTGGACCTCGCGGGCAACCTGGACGCCTCCGTGGCCGCCGGCCAGAGCGTGAACACCACCGTCACGATCTACGACTCGCTCGGTGTGCCGAACCTGACCAAGGTCACCTTCACGAAGATGGCCGCGACGCCGGGTGGCCCCAGCTACTGGGCCGTCCGCAACAGCGCCTCCAGCGCCGTGATTGTGAACACCCTCGGCGCCGGCAGCGCCATCACCGGCGCCCCGAATACCCTCCGCCCCGGCGCCTGGGCGATCACCATGACCGGCACCGGCAACCTGACGGCGATCTTTACGCCGCAGACCTTCACCCCGCCGGCCACCTGGGCCGCCGGGCCGCCGGAACCCGCCGTCGTGGGCACCATCGCGGCAGGTGGCACGAACACCACGCTCATTCCCGGGCTCACCATCACAGGCCCCACCGTAATGGCCGCGGGCACAGCCAGCGTCACGATCGACAGCACCACCGCGCCGGTGGTCTTCGACAGCGCCGGCCAGTTCGTCTCCACGAACGTCATGCCCACAGCGACGCTCACCACGAGCGGGGGCGCCGCCTCGCCCCAGACCGTGACACTCGACATCACGAGGTTCACCCAGTTCGCCGGCCAGAGCCAGGTGAACCTCACGAACCAGGACGGGTTCCCGGCCGGTGCCCTCGTCAGCTTCACCGTCGGCAGCTCGGGTGAGGTCTCCGGCATCTACTCGAACGGTTCGAACCGGGTGATCGGGCAGCTCGCCCTCGCCAGCTTCGTCAACCCCGGCGGCCTTCAGCGCTCTGGCCAAAACCTCTGGACGCCGAGTGCCAACTCGGGCGACGCCATCGTCGGCACGCCCAACACCAACGGCCGCGGCACTGTCAACACGGGCACCCTCGAGACCTCCAACGTCGACCTCGCCCAGCAGTTCACCAACGTCATCATCGCCCAGCGCGGGTTCCAGTCCTCCTCCCGCGTCATCACCGCCAGCGACCAGATGCTCCAGGACCTGGTCAACATCATCCGCTAAGCGGGCAGTCACGGGGCAGGCATGCTTCAGCGCTTCATGCTGGATTCGAAGAAGGTCAACCGGATGGCGACGCTGGCCATCCTGCCCCTCATGGTCGTCGTAATCATGGCCGGTACGCGCGGGAGCAGCGCAAAGCGCGAACCGCCCGAGGCGCCGACCGAAGGCACGCTCATGGTCGCGAACCTGCGGGATGAATCGCTGACGATTCACCCGCTGGCTTCGCTGGCGGCGCCGATCACGCTGCTCCTCGGCGGCGCGCCACACGAACTGGCATTGGCGAACGGGCGACTCTATGCCAGCCTGCCGCGCGAGGAGAGCGTCATCGAGATTGACCCGCGGGCACCGGGAATCCTGCGGACGCTCACCATCGCCGGCCAACCACACGGGCTGACCACGGCTCCCGACGGTCGCACGCTCTTCGCGACGACGGACACCGGGAACGAGCTGGTACGCCTCGCCCTCTCCGGATTCGAACGCACGGCATCATGGCCCACGGGTTCGACGCCGCACGGGGTGGCGATCTCCGGCGACCTGGCATTCGTTGTCGATGCACGAGACCGCGCGCTGCGGCGAATCGACCTCGCAACCGGCGAATCGCAGACGACGCCCGCGGGCATTATGCCGGAAAGCGTGACGATCGCCGGGGACCACGTCGTCGTCGCCGATGCGGCGAGCGGGCGAGTTTACTGGTTTACGAAGGAGCTGAAACTGGCGGGCGGTGTCGAACTCGGCGGCGTCCCGGTGCGCGTGGTCACGATTAATGCGCAGACGGTCGCCGTGGCCCAGAACGAAGCAGGGCAGGTCGCGATTATCGACCTGGCGACGGGCGAGGTCGTGCGCGAATTGAAGGTCGCCGGGCGGCCCGATGGCCTGTGCCTCAGCCCTTCCGGGCGATTTCTCGGGATCGTGAGCAATGACCACGATTCCGTGCACATTTTCCGTACGAGCGACTGGAAGGTCATGCTGACGCTGGCAACGGGCGACGGACCAGGTGCCTGCGCCTGGCAATGAATTCGTAATCGAACCACGGTTGATTCGCTAACCCGGATGGCCCAAAGTGCGAACTGCATTCGGGGGTTGTCGGTCGTGCGTTGGGCTGTGTTTTTCTGTGCGGTGTTGAGTGTCTGCCTGTTTGCCGGCGCGCGCCCGGTGTTGGCGGTGGTTACATACGTCGTCAACAGTGACGCCGATCCCGGCAACGGGTCGTGCACCGTCGAGCCGCCTGGCTGCACGTTACGTGAAGCGATAACGGCTGCCAACGCGAACCCCGGGCCAGACGTGATTCGCTTCCTAATTTCCGGGCTGGGTGTGCACACGATCACGGTGGCGACCGACCTTCCGGCGATCACGGATGAGGTGGAGTTGCGTGGCACCACCCAGGTGGACGACGACGAATGCCCGGCCGTACGTGAGATCGCGATCGCGATTCTCCCGGGAGCGAACGCAGGAGACGTTGGGCTGTCGATTGGCAGCTCCAGTAGCATCGTGCGCGGGATCGCGATCCACGGGTTCGGACAGAATATCGTCCTCGGCGGCGGCGGCGGCCACCGCGTCGAGTGCAGCAACCTCGGCGTCGACGCCTCGGGAACGACGCAGAGCGGGACGGTTGGCATAAGCGTGGAGAGCGCGAACGCGACCATCGGCGGCAGTGCTATTCAGGCGAACATCATCGGCGGCGGCACCGGCATTTCGCTGGGCGAAGTCATCGATACCCAGATCTCGTTCAACCGCATCGGGCGGCAGGCGGGAGACGCGGACCTGGTGCCTTTCTTCAATTTCGCAACCGTCGGAATCGAATTTTTCGCGGCTACAGAGCGAACGACGATCAGGGATAACGAATTCGGCATCTACGGGTTCGGGGTTCGCTCGGTGGCCGCGAACCAGAACGATCTCGATCTGCGGGCGAATCGCTTCACCCATTCTGTCACCTATGGCGTGCAGCTCTGGGGCCAGGAAGCCGGGCAAGTCCAGGTCCGGGAATCGGTCTTTGCATCCCAAGTCGGGGTTGACTTGCGAGGAGACCATTCCGGGACAGTGATCTCCCTCAGCCAGTTCGAGACAACTCAATGGGGTGTTTTCGCTGCCGATCCGGGCGGACTGACGATTGGGCTCCCTGGCATTGGCGGTAATGTCTTCGCCACGTGCGCGGTCGGTGTTGTCATCTTAGAAGGCCAATTAGACGACCAAACGGAACGGCCCGGGGTGCGCAGAATCCAGAGCAACCTGTTCGCATGCCCCGGTGCTCAGGGCGCCGGCACCGGTATCGTCGTGCAGGGCGCCCCGCTCGGGGGCTCCTCCGGTGTGACGGAGGTTGAGATCAGCGGGAACACGATCCTCAACGCGGCGGATTCCGGGATTCAGCTTTCGAACGCCGGGCACGTGCGGATCCTGAATAACTGGATCGGCATCGATGGGATGGGCATCGCCGGGCCAAATGGCTTCGGCATCAAGGTGCTGAACAGCGGCGCCAACGGCCCCATTGCGATAGGCCCCGGGGACATCATCTCCGCGAACTCGCTCGGCGGCATCCGCATCGTCAACAGCAGCCAGGTCAGCATCAACGGCGTGCGCGTGGGGCCGAACGCTTCGCTGGAGCCCGCGTTCTCGACGCAGCCGGTCGGTATCTCGATCGACGGCGGGTCCGGAATCTCAATCCAGGTGAGTTTGATCATCGGCAACGCGGGGGCAGGGATTCGCGCGCTCAACACAGGTGCCCTGCTGCTCAGCGACACCATCGCTTCCAGGAACACCGGCGCCGGGATCTCGCTTGGGGCCACCGAACCTGGAACGGCGCTAAACAGGGTTCGGAGCAGCTCTTTCGAAGAGAACGGTGGCCCGGGCATCACCGTCTTCGGGCCGCTGGAGAGCGCCATCGACCAAAACGTTTTCAGCCGCAACGGCGGGCTTTCGATTGACCTTGGCTACGACGGCGTGACGCCGAATGACGATCTTGACAGCGACGAGGGGCCGAACGGCCTGCTCAACTCTCCGCTGCTCTCCGAGGCCAGGCTCACCGTTGATGGTTCCGCGCTGCTCGTGTACGGGACCGTCGCCACGAGTGCCAACCTGGCGGGGTTCCTGGATTTCTACGCGACGCCCAATGGCTGCGGCCCTGCCGACCGCGGCCAGGGAAGCTGGTTCGAATCCATGCCAGTGCAGACGGACGATGACGGCGTCGTCCCGTTCGTCGCCGTGCTGACGCCCGGGTTCAACGTCCCGGGATACTCGATGTCCGCAGTACTCCGGACCGGCGACACCGCGATCAACGCGATCTCCTCGGAGTTTTCGAACTGCGTGAACATCACCTCTGAGACTTCGCCCGTGATTGAATCGCTCAATGTCAACTCCGTGGCCTCGGGCACCGACGGTCTCCAGCTCATTGTGCGCGGGAACAACTTCACCCTCGACTCGTATGTCACGTGGAATGGCATTGTCCTCGGCGGGACGCCAATTGGTTCGCAGGAGATCCAGGTTGCGGTTCCTTCGGAACGGCTCGCGAGTCCAGGCCCCGCCTCGATCCAGGTCGTGAACCCGCCAGCTCAGAACCCTCCCCCGGGCGATGAAGGCTCGAACAGGGTGCCGTTCCGCGTGACCATCGCGCCGGCGGCGGATGTGAACTGTTCCGGTTTCGTCGAGTCCACCGACGCGCTGGCGGTGATGCTTGCCATTGCGCAGCTCGCGACCCCGAATTGCCCGGCGGACGCGAACTTCGATACGAGCGTTGATGTGCGCGATGCCATCTACGTGCGGCGCGTCGTTGCGGGGTTGCTGCCGGAGTGAAGACCATGCGTATGACTCGATTCGTTCCACTCCTCGCGCTCGCGCTGATCGCGGTGGCGTTCGCGGTGCGCGGACAGGAGACGCAGCGCGTGCGGGCGGCCGGCTTCGTCA
>JBJXGC010000208.1:0-23176 GCA_046154545.1 Dehalococcoidia bacterium
GCGTTGCCCGTCCCAAACACGCTTGCGTTGACGGCGGTCTGCGCCTGGTAGCCGAGATCAACACGGCCGTTCGGCGCCACGCCGAGCCCCTGGTAGAAGGCGTAACCCTCGGCGCCGCTCACGGTCACCGGCGCGCTCCACGTCCGCCCCTTGTCCGTCGATGTACTCACGACGATCCGGCCGCCGTCGGCTGTCCGGTTCGCCCACGCCGCATAGAGCGTGGAGCTGCCGCTTCGCGGGTCGGCGGCGATCGTTGGGAAGCTGTTGGTCCGGAAGTTCGAACCGGGGATTGGATCATGAATGTCGGCCGCGGTCCCGATCGTGATCGGCCGCGACCAGGTGCTACCACCGTCACGCGAGACCGACACCACCTGCTTGTTGCCCTGTTCGAAGCCGACGTAGACGCTTCCATCAGGACCGGCGGCGATCGACGAACCCTGCCTCCCACCGACGGCGTTGTTGTTGAAAGCAGGGGAGAGCTGCTTGCCGTGGGAGAAGCTTCCACCGCCATCGATTGAGACGGCGACCACGATGGGCTCGGCTGTCCCGACGGTGTTGAAGCGGGTCCAGGAGACGTAGACTCGCCCGAAATACGGGCTCGCAGGGTTGCCGTCCACGGCCATCGCTTCCTTATCGTTGAATATGTTGGGGTTGTGCTTCACCGAGGCCAGGACTGGGGCGCTCCACGTGAGGCCGTTGTCGTCGGAAGTGGCGACGATGATGAACTCCGGTGCCTGCGTGGGCGGGTAGGGCGATTGGCCTGCCTTATACGAACCGAGACTTGCGTAGTAGGCGCGTGCGCCATTGGCATAGCTAAAGCCGCCCGGCCCCGGTTTCGGACCGTACACGATCACCGGGTCGCCGTCTGAGACCCAGGGGCTGCTAATCCAGGATGGCTGATCATCCAGCAAACCGCGGTTCGTCCACGTTTGGCCGCCGTCGGAAGAGGTGTAGACGCCCGATGTCCCGACGCCCGGGAAGAACGAGCAGTCGTTCGCCGGGACGCTGGCTCCGCGGACAGGTCCGGGGCCGCAGGGCGGCTGCCGTTGTTCGTCGTTCGCCCCCGCGATCAGGTAGCTGGAGTTCAAGGGGTTCACCGCAATGGTCGGCTCGTTCTGCTTGTTCGTCGGGAAAACGGCCGTGCTATCTGAACCCGGGACGCCCTCTACCTGGGGGTCATTGGCCTGGTGGTCGCCAGAGCTGACTCCCACGGCGCGGGTCACTGCCAGGCCTGCCAGGGCGAGTGCCGCAAAGCTGCTGACGATGCGAGTCCGTCTCATTTCGAGTACCTCCACGGGTTGTTCGTGCGCTTCTTACCGTCTGGTAAACGGCTGCCCAGTCTTTGCGCCCATGGTGGCCCTGTCAATAGTTGAATGCCGTAACTCCCATCCGGGGCTGCCCTCCCGGACCGATGGGTCCGCCACGCCGGGTTCACCCCGTAGAACACCTGGGACCCCTACTGGAGCCCCATGCCCGGTGCGTGCCCCAGGAACACCTTGCCCAGCTCCTCGTAGAGCTGCGGGCCCACCCAGCGGTGGCTGGCCGCCCCGTGCGCGTCGCGGAGTTTGCGTTCGAGCGGGTTGTCCATCCGGATCGCGCTCGTCCCCCCCGTGTTGTGCATGAGATCGACGACGCGCATCGACGATTGGGCCGCGTGCAGGCAGGCCAGGCGGGCCAGCTTCAGCGAATCCCAGGACGGCTCGGTCGCGCCGTCGTTCAGCGACTCCGCGACGCCGTCCATCGCCTCCAGGAGGAACGCCTTTGCCGCCCGCAGCGTCGCCTCCGCTTCGCCGACCCGGTACTGGGCCAGGGGCCGGTCGCGGAGCGTGGTCGCGGAGAGCCACGGTGTCTTGTTCTGGGCAAGGTCAATGATCGTGTCGATCGCGCCGCGCGCGATGCCGATTGCGACGCCTGCCTTGTTGAAGGACAACCGCACGTTCACCGGCATCCGGAACACCGGGTTCGTCGAATGGCGGGCCGGCAGCATGAGCTGCACTGGCTCCCACTTCGGCGACACCCAGGCGCCGTCGGACTTCACGTCGTGGCTGCCCGACCCACGTAGCGACGCCACGTCCCAGGTGTCGATGATCTCCCAGTCATCCCGGTGGAGGAAGAAGCTGCGGATCGTCGGGTTCCCTCGCTGGTCCAGGATCGGCGTGTCGCCGTCGTAGAGCGCGGCCGTCTGGATCGCCCAGGTCGAGTTGTGGCAGCCGCTCATGAAGGTGGACTGGGCGTAGACCTTCCAGCCGCCCTCATGTTTCACGGCCCGCGAAGGCGTGGTGCCGGGGCCGCCGCCACCGCAGCAGACCGCCTTCGGGTTGTCGAGGAAGACCTCTCTGACCAGCTCATCCGGGAGTCCCCCGGCCACCATCGCGTTGATCTCCGAGCCGATCATCACGTTCCAGCCGACCGACCCATCGATCGCCGAGACCTTTTCGAGGACGGCGATCGTCTCGCGCACGCTCGCGTCTTCGCCGCCGCAATTCTCGGGCAGGGTGAAGTTGAAGAGCCCCTGTTCGTGCAGCTTGTCGGCGCACCAGGCGGGGATCTGGCGGAGCTGCTGGGCTTCGTCGCCGCCGGCGGCGATCTCAGCCGCGATCAGCGCCACCCGTTCCGAGGGAGCCCGGTCGAACCTCTTTCGCAGAGCGGTTGATGCGGTCATGTCGTCCCTCCGGCGCCGTTTCGGGGAGTATACGGAACCGGTGGCTAGAAAACTGGCCACGCGGCCAGCAACCCGGCCAGTGCTGCCGTTGAGCGGGCCGCACGTCGGAACCGCGAACGGTAGTGAGCAGCCTGGCCCGCCAGTGCCACGGGCTAAGCCGAGCACACCGGTCCTTCGTGACCGCCTCAGCGCCCTCTGGGGCCCCGGTTCGTCCGGGTCGTGAATCCCTCCCGCCATGCTGTGCACTGGGTTCGATTCGGCTACGATCGGCGCATGAAGAACGTTCGAATCCTCGCCGCCTACGGACACCCCGACGACGAAGGCCAGGTGACGGGCACGCTCGCCCGGTTCATCCGACACGGCTCCCAGGTCACCCTCGTCTGTGGCACCCGCGGCGAAGTCGGGGAGATCAGCGACGCCCAGTTCGCCACCCAGGAGACCCTCGGCTACGTCCGCGAACTCGAGCTCCGGGCGGCCATGGCCCAGATCGGCCTGCGAGACGTGCGCCTGCTCCCATTCCGGGATAGCGGCATGGCCGGCACGCCCGAGAACGACGACCCGCGCTGCCTCCACCAGGCCCCCGCCGAGACGGTCGTCGCCCACCTCGTGGCCGTCATCCGGGAGACGCGCCCCCACGCCGTCTTCACCTGGGACCCCACCGGTGGCTACGGCCACCCGGACCACATCGCCATCCATCGCCACACGCTCGCGGCCTTCGAGGCGGCGGGGGACGGCTCTCAGTTCGCCGAGGCGGGCGCCGCCTGGCAGCCCTCGCGCCTCTACTGGGGCGCCTTCACGATGAAACGGTTTGCCAGCGTCTTCCTCGAACTCGAGAAGCGCGGCCTCCTGCCGGAGCCGATCCCAGAGGAGCGCCGCGAGCGCTTCCTCAAGGCGATGGACGAGCCCGACCCGCCGATCAGCCTCGTCCACGACACGCGCGACCTGGTCGATCTAAAGCGGGCGGCGGCGGGCATGCACCGCAGCCAGTTCGGCGAGAACAGCATCTTCGCCCGCATCCCCGAGGAGTTCCGCGACCGCTTTTACGGTGAGGAGCGCTTCCTCCAGGCCCGCCCCGAATGGCCGGGCGGCGACCCCCACACCCTCGACGCGCTCGCCGACCTCGCGGACTGAACTCCGCGTCGCCTGCTCCGAGGCTCCCCCCGCGTCGCTGAGTCTCGATCCGTGGGGGACACGCCGGACCATCCGAGCGCGGCCGGGAGGCCGCTCAACCGCCCGTCGCGGAGCCTCGCTCGGCGTTCAACGGCCCCAGTTCATGTCCTGGCGTCCGAGTTCGCTCTCCCAGAGGGCGGGCTTCTGGTGGAAGCCGCCACCCGTCGTCCAGCCGCCGTCCACGTAGAGGATGTGCCCGGTGACGAAGCGGCTCGCGTCGGAGCAGAGGAAGGCGATTACGCCCTCCAGGTCCTCGGGGCGCCCGAGGCGGCCCATCGGCGTCCGCTCGATCGTGTGCACTTTCGTCACCGGGGCGGCATCGAACACCTTGTCCATCATCTCCGTGCCTTCGAAGTAGGAAGGGGCGATGGCGTTCACGCGGATCCCTTCACGGGCGTATTCGTAGGCCAGGACCCGGGTCAGGCCATCGACTCCCGCCTTCGCCGCGTGATAGGCCGACGCCCGGAACTCACTCGCCGTCGCCCCCAGGATCGAGCTGATGTTAATGATCACGCCCCCCGGCGGGTCCTGGATGAGCATCTGCTTGGCCGCCAGGCGGCAGCCGTTCATCGTCGCCAGCAGGTCCAACTCGACAATCGCGCGGAACCGCTTCATCGCGTTCTGGTCGTGCCGGAGCGCCGTCCGGTCGGTGAAGCCAGCGTTGTTCACCATGATGTCGAGATGGCCGTATTCGGCCACCACCTGCGCGACCATCGCCTCGAACTGGGCCTCGTCCGTGATGTCGGCCGCGATGGCCGACGCCCGGACGCCGTATTCGCGCGCCATCGCCGCCGTCTGGTCGATCATCTCCTGCCGGCGGGCGGTCACCACGACGTCGGCGCCGGCCCGGGCGAGCCCGCGGGCGAGGGCGACCCCGATACCGCTTGAGGCGCCGGTGACGAGCGCGGTCTTCCCGTCGAGTTTGAAAAGGTCAGCAAACGCAGCGTCCAAGTGGGTCGCTCCTGGCAGGTGTGGACGGGCATCGTAGCAGGGCTCCCGGCACACGCGCTCTTGCGGCCGATCGCCCCGCGATCTCGGGCCCCCAGCCCATGGCGCCCGCTACCCGGTTAGTGGCACCATCGTGGTATGCAACTGCTTGTGACCACCGACGGCTCTGAACGATCCTTCCGCGTCTTCCCTCACGCCGCCCGCTTTGCGAAGGCAACGGGTGCAAGCGTCACCCTCGCCCGCGCGCTCGACCCCCTGATCGACTGCGGCGGTGAGCTCGCCGTTAAGCTCGATGCCGCCATTGAACGGGTCTCCAACCGCTGGCGCGAGGAACTCGCCGCCGCCGCCGCCGCTCGCGGGTTGGAGGCAGAGGTCGCCATTTGGACGCACGTCCACGGCGAAGACACGGCGGGTTGTCTCGAACGGATGATCGCCGGGCACGGCTTTGACATCCTTGCGATGGAGACGCGCGGGGCGGGTGCGGTCCGCCACGCCCTCTTTGGCAGCGTTGCCATGCGCGTCCTCGGCCACGCGAAGCTGCCGGTGATGGTGACCGGCCCCGAAGCGACTTCCCCTCCCACCGGCGACGGCTACAACGTCCTCGCGACGACGGACCTCTCCGCCGGTGCGGGCGCGGTCTTTCCGCTGCTGAAGGACCTCGCCGCGCGGCCGGGCCTGGCCGTGACCCTGGCCCACGTTGCGGCCACCGGCGAGGCCGCCGATGCGCGCGCCGCCCTGGAGCGCGTCCGCGACGGCCTCGCCGCCCCGGTCGCGATCGAAGTGCGGGAGGTGCCGCCCGGCGCCGGCATCGACACAGCGATCATCGCCGAAGCCGCGACGATCGGCGCCAGCCTCATCGTTATGGCCACGCACGGCCACAGCGCTCTGCGCCACCTGGTCGCCGGGTCAGTCGCGCTCGGTGTCGTCAGCCGCGCACCAGTCCCGGTGCTCCTGGTTCCCGTCAAGTAGGCGAGCTGATTAAGGCGGTCAGCCTCGGAGGCGGGGCAGCGGGCGCTCCGGGTTGTGCCGTTCGCGCTCGATGATCTCCTCGACCTCGGAGACGGTCTGGTCGAGGCCCAGGTGATGGTTGACCACGACGTAGTCGTTGTTGTCGATGTCCGCCAGCTCGTCTTCCAGTTCCGCTATGCGGCGGGCGACCGAGGTCTCGTCCTCGCTGCCACGGCCGACGAGCCGCGCCCGCAGCGCATCGCGGTCCTCGGCCGTGAGGAAGATGAAGACGGCCCCCTCGATCTTCTCGCGCCACGTCCGTGCCCCCTGGACGTCCGTCCGGATGATCACGTCACGGCCTTCGGCCAGGGGGCCGAGGATCTCAGCCCGCTCAAGTCCCTTCCAATCGCCGTAGACCAGCGCGGACTCCACGAAGTCGCCGGCCTCCCGTTTACCTTCGAACTCCTCGCGGGTGAGGAAGTGGTAGTGGTTGCCGTCCTCTTCGTCCGTGCGGCGCAGCCGGCTCGTACTGCTCGTCGCGCGGTGGATGCCCGTCCGCGCCCGGAGCGCGTCGATCACGCTGTCCTTCCCCACGCCGGAGGGCCCGTGGAGGACGATAACGAGGGGCCGAACCTGCGGCTCTGCAGCTCGGCCATCGCCCATGAGCCCGCGGGATCTTCCCCAGGCGAGCCAGGCGGCGACCAGCGAGTCCATGTCTCCGGCCGCGACATGTTGCGGCTCGTGTCCCGTGAGTTCCCGCAGTGCGTGAAACCAGTGGTCCGGTTCCTGTTCTAGACGATGGAGGATGAGCGGGACCACCTGGGGGCCGAGCCGCATGACTTCGAGATATGCAGGATGGCGGACGATCGCGTCGATGTCGGACATAAACCTGGTGTCCCGCGCCCACTTTCGGGCGAGCTGTTCGAACCTGCGGCTCGTCGCCGGGTCAACAGCGGTTATGGTGGCCATCGCTTGATCCTAGCACAAGGGCGACCGTCTCAGTCGGTGGCCGAGATTGGTCGCCGGCTCCGCACCATCATGAGGAGCACTGACCCGTACTCAGTCCCTTCGAGGGCGCGAAGCGGATGCGACACGTCGTAGCTGCGTCCCAGTTTCGACGTCCATCTGCCGTTGCCGAGATGCCGGGCGACGTGGCGCGGTTGATCCACGCCGAATACCGCGATTCCCACATCGGTCGACGACGGTTCATCATGCGTCGGTTCAAAGCCGAGTTCGGAGAAGAGAGCCTCGTAGGCGTGAATCGTGTTCTCTCGCGGCACGGTTGCGGGCCAGTGGTACTCGTTGGACGCCGGACTCCAAACCACGGTGGTGCTGCCCACCGCCCACGCGAGGCAGTTGTAGCGAAAGTCTGAGGGACTCGTAATCTCCCAATCCGTGTCCCGGAGGCCCGGGAATGCCTGTTCGATCTCGCGGCGCTCCGCCCGGGTCACGTGCCGCGTTGGCCGGCGGCCAGCCGCACGTCCTCCCAGAACGACGGGTACGACACGTCCACCGCGTCGTTACTCACTCGCGTCTCGCCCCCGGTCGCCAGCAATCCGGCGATGCCGGCGAGCATGCCGATGCGGTGGTCACCCCCGGCATCGGCGTTCGCACCATGGAGGGCCTGTCTGCCCCTCACCACGAAGCCGTCATCGCGCGGCGAGACCGTCGCGCCGAAGCGGCCGAGGACCCGGGCTACCGCCGCTACCCGGTTGGTCTCCTTCACCACGAGTTCGGCCGCGTCCCGCACCACCGTCTCGCCCTCTGCGAAGCAGCCCAACAGGGCGACGAGGGGTAGTTCGTCGATCGCCCGCGGGATCAGCGCCCCGCTCACCGTGGTGGCATGGAGGGCTGACGAACGGACGGCGATGTCGGCCACCGGCTCGCCTCCGACGTCCCGTTCCTCCAGGAGTTCGAAGCGGCCGCCCATGCTCTCGAGGATGTCGAGGAGGCCGGTCCGCGTCGGGTTGACGTTCACCCCCCGGATCACGATCTCGGCGTCCGGGTGGCAGGCCCCGAGCACGAGCCAGGGGGCGGCGCTCGAAATGTCGCCGGGCACCCGCAGGGAGAGCGCGCTGAGCTTCGCGCAGGGCTCGACCGCCACCATGGTCCCCGCTGTCCGGACCGTCGCCCCCATCGCTGCCAGCATCCGTTCGGTGTGGTCGCGGGAACGGTTTGGCTCGCGCACGGCCATGCCCCCGGGCGCATAGAGGCCCGCCAGTAAGAGCGCCGACTTCACCTGGGCGCTGGCCATCGGCGTCTCATACGTCATGCCCTGCAGGCCGCCGCCCCGGATCACCAGTGGCGCCCGCGTGTCGCCCTTGCGGGCCTGGATGGCGGCACCGAGCTGACGGAGAGGGCTGACGATGCGCGACATGTCGCGGCTCCGGAGGGACTCGTCGCCGGTCAGGATGCTGAGCATCGGTTGGGCGGCAAGGAGCCCCGCCAGAAGGCGCATGGTCGTGCCGCTGTTGCCGCAATCGAGGACATCCTCGGCTTCTTCGAGCCCGTGAAGTCCGTGCCCATCGACGGTCGCTTCGGCCGTTCCCTCAGGCCAGGCGATCTCCGCCCCCAACGCCCGGAGACAGTTCACCGTTGAGCGGACGTCCGCCGAATCCAATGGCGATTCGATGACCGCCCGCCCCGTCGCGATAGCGTTGAAGATGAAGGCGCGATGGGAGATCGACTTGTCCGGTGGGACCCAGACCTCGGTCCGAATCTGGCCAACGGGGCTAACGCTCGCCATCGCGGTCCGACTTGTCCCCTTCTAGCTTGCGCCGCAGCGAGCCGTCGTCCGGGCGCAGCGTGGCGGCCCGTTGGCCCGCCTCCTTGAGCTTGTCGTACAGACCGCCCACAAACAGCCGCCCGAGCGCGTCCTGTGACGAGGGCGCTTCGGGGCCATCGGGGCGCCGGCGCACCGGCGGGTTGGTGATGTAGTTCTCCCGGTCGAGCTGGGTGCTGGCGAACATGTCGGTCACGGTCTGACCGCCCTCTTCGAGCGCTTTCCGCGCCGTCGCCAGTTCGTCCTGGAAGCGGGTGAGCCAGTGCAACACCGCCTCGCGGTTGGTCGCCATGATGTCCCGCGACATGGTTGGGTCGCCGCTGGCCAGCCGCGTGAGGTCGCGGAAGGCGGGCCCCGCGAGGAGCGAGGCGTCTTCCCAGCCCTTGCTGTCGCGCACCATCCGGAAAAGCGCGACGGAAAGGAGGATCGGCAGGTGGCTCACGGCCGCCGCGTAGGTGTCGTGCTCGGCTGCATCGATGTAAAGCGGGTTTGCCCCGAGCGATTCGACCATCCCGAGGACCGTGCTCACTGCCCCTTCATGGGCGCGCGGCGACGGCGTGATCGCCCAGGTCGCGTCTTTGAACATGTCCGCCGCGGCCGACTCCGGCCCGCTCTGCTCCTTGCCCGCCATCGGATGGCCGCCCACGAAGTGGACGGTCTCAGGGAGAAACTCCGCGGCCCAGCGCATCATGTCAGCCTTCGTGCTGCACGTATCGGTCACGATCGCGCCTTCGGCCAGGTACCGGCTGCCATCTTCCAGGACCTTTCGCGCCCCCTGGACTGGCACAGCGAGGATCACGAGCCCGGCCCCTTCGAAGGCCTCTTCGAGGGACGGGACCTCCCGGTCCACGGCCCCGGCCTTCTTCGCTGTGCGCGCGTGGTCGCGGTCCCGGTCGATGCCGATGACCTCGTACTGACGGTCTTTACGGGACATAAGTCCGAGCCCGACTGAAGCGCCGATAAGCCCGGTGCCAACGATGGTGATACGTGAGCGGCTCATGGAATCCTCGCCCGCGGACGTCAATTAGCGGCGTCTGCCTCAATCAATAAGGCTAGCACAGGATCGTCCCCTGCGGGCGAGTGGTGGAGGCGGGTCAGCATCGCGGCGCGTGCCGGCGCGCCGGCCGCGTCCAGCAGCCGCGCGCCCGCCTCCGCATGGTGAAGGCTCCGGTGGAGCGCCCGCCGCATCTCGAAGCGGGACCGCTGGTTCGCGAGGAGGGCGCCAGCGCCCGCCGCCCCGGCGACGACGTGGACCACCCGGTCGCCGCGCCGTTGGGCGCCCTTCGCGACATCGTGGAGCAGGGCCGCAAGGATCAGGTCGCGGTCGGAATGGCCCCGGTCGAGCAGCCAGCGCGCCGTCGCCGCGCTGTGCCGGATGTCCCGCGGATGCTGCCCCTCGAACAGCGCGCGAAGCGCTCCTTCGAGATAGTCCTGCCCGAGCACCACGTCCTCCGGGGACGGCGGCAGCGATGCCTCCCGGAACTGGCGGAGGCGGTGGCTCATCATGTTATGAGCGGAAAAATGCCATTGGAGATGCCGCCCACGACGGACCCGATCGGGTTAATCGCCCCGCCCGTCGCGAAGCTGATAAGGAAGAGCCCCATCAGGATCCCGACTCCCCACTGGCGGACGCCCGCGAGCTGGCGGCGCACCTCGCGCGGCAGCACCACCTGGATGACGTCGAAGCCGTCCAGGGGCGGTATCGGGATGAGGTTGAAGACCCCCAGGAGGACGTTGAAGAAGACGATGAAGACAAGGAAGAGGCCGACGATCTCCTCGCCCGAGGCAGCCCCGACGTCGTTAAAGCTGGCAACCGTGTCGATCAGTCCGAACTTCAGGGGGAGGGCTGCCACCGCCGCCACGAAGAAATTCGAAAGCGGTCCGGCGACCGATACGAGGGCGCCCCCACGGACGGGACCGTGACGTAACCGGTGGGTGTTGACCGGCGTCGGTTTGGCGAACCCGAAACCGACCACGAGCATCAGGATCGTCCCCATCGGGTCGAGGTGTTTCAGTGGGTTCAGCGTCAGCCGGCCCTGGTTCGCGGCCGTCGGGTCCCCCAGCTGGTAGGCCGACCAGGCGTGGCAGAACTCGTGAAACGCCAGTCCCGTGACCATCGCCACGGCAAAGGCGGCGAGGTAAGCAATAAGTGCGGGGGGGTTATCCTGGAACTGGTCGAAGACAGTGAAGAGCATCTGTTTCTCATCGTAACACAGCCCCCCGGGCCGCCTTGTGGGGCATCCTGCGGCGCGAACAGCCGCTCGGGAAGCCGCCGCCCGATAGCCGCCGCGGGGTGCTCGGCTCGTCCTTGTGGTGGCGCCGCCAGCGGTTATGCGGACTACCCCGGGTAAAGCTCGCGCCCGGCCAGGGTATGCTCTTGCTTGACAATCTGCGTAACATCGCCGTGTGGCCGGGAGTGATGGAGTCTAGCGTTTGATCGGTCCGATGCGATTCGCGCCCCGGCGCGGACATATCCCCTACTGGCTGATCGCTGCCAGCGTCGCCGCGGCCCTGTTGGCTGTGCTGCCGATCTTCGCGGCGATTATGCAGGGTGGCCCGG
Source organism: Dehalococcoidia bacterium (assembly GCA_046154545.1). Classification (GTDB taxonomy): domain Bacteria; phylum Chloroflexota; class Dehalococcoidia; order Tepidiformales; family Tepidiformaceae; genus JBJXGC01. The sequence continues at coordinate 11,071 of JBJXGC010000208.1, forward strand.
GCCAGGCGGCCGTCGGCCACGCCTTCGCCAGCGCTCCCCAGGGCCTCTATGCGGTCGTCGCTCAGGGCGGCGAGACCGAAGACCGCCTCCTCGCCATCGCCGCTGATGACGAGTCCGACGTGCGCGAGATCGCCCGTGTCCCGCATCTCGTTGGGCTCACCTCCTCCGGGGCCGTCTCTCCGGACGGTTCGCTTCTCGCCCTGGTCACGGCCGACAGTGGCACCCCGTCCCGGCCCCTCGCCGCGCTGCTGCTTGTTGACTTGCGAGCATCGGGGTCGCGGCTCGTGGCTACCGGGATCGATTACCTGCAACCCCCCGTCTGGAAGCCTGACGGGACAGCCGTCATGGTCACCCGCACGACTGGCGAAGGCCCCCTGGTCGATGTCCAGGTGCTCTCGGTGCCCTCCGCGGGCGGTCCCGAGTCCGTTGCCGGCGAAGCCTCCCGCGTCCTGGGCGCCTACCCCGTTGGGTTCGACGGCGGCGGTGCGCCGCTCTGGGTCGTCATCGACGGACGTGGCTCAACTCTCGTGCGCGCCGGGCAGGACCTCCGCAACCTTGCCCCCAACATCACGCGCGACTGGCGCCTCAGCCCCGATGGCAAAGCGATCGCGTTCATCGAAGCGGACAGCAGCGGCGGCCTGCGCTACATCCAGCGCCTCGCACCGGTAGCAGCCGGTGTCTCCCGTGAGCAGGCAGAGGGCCCCGCTGGCCAGGCCCTGGGCGTCGCCTGGCGGCCGGGGTCCGCCGAACCGACGTACGGACTGGAACCCGCGCACGCCGCGCCTAACGCCGGCCGCGAACAACGGGCCGCCGGTTTCGACGTGCCCCTCGGCTACTCGCCCGACGGCCGCCTGCTCGCCGTCCAGGCCTGGTCCGGGTCGTCCTTCGAAGAGGCAGGCTCCATGGAGATCACCCTGGTCGGCCCATCTGGCCGGGTCGCCATCCCGGCGTCGAGGTTTTACGGTTGGGCGGCCCGCTAGCCCGCCTGGGCGTCGTGCTCGTTACCGCCTGCGTCCTCAGCGCAGCGGTGGCCTCCCGTGCCGATCAGCGTGTCCACGCCTGTGGCCCCGCCGGCCCCTACGACTTCGATACCCTCGAGGCCGAGGACTACCTCACGGTCTACAACCGCACAATCGAATTGGCCGCTGCTGGCAAGGCGGTCACCTCCACCTTTTCCGTGGCCGATAACGGTGAAGTCGTTGACCTCCGCTACCAGGGCCTTGCCACCGGGCCGCGCGGCGCCCGCACCACAACCCTGGACCCCACCGCCGCCATCCCGCCCACGATTCTGAAGTCCGTCGCCTGGATCGAATCGAGCTGGAGCAACGCCGCCACGGCCGTGCCCTACGGCGGCGTCGGGCCCGTTATCCGCTCGTTCGACTGCGGCTATGGGCTCGGCCAGATTACGAGTGGCATGTCCAACGCGACCGGCGTGCCCGCCGCCCGGCAGGCGCTCATCGGCACACACTTTGTCTTCAACCTCGCCGAGGGCGCCCGCATCATGGCCGATAAGTGGAACAGCGCGCCGCGCTTCCGCCCCGTCGCCGGCACCGGTGACCCGGCTGCCATCGAGGACTGGTACTTCGCCATCTGGAGCTATAACGGCTTCGCCTTCAGCAACCACCCGCTCAACCCCAACCGCGACCCCCTCCGCGGCGGCGGCACGGACACGAGCCCCATCTACCACTGCTCTGACCCCGCCGCCCCGAGCTACCAGACCAGCGGTGGTGCCCTGAAGTACGGATACGGCGACTACACCTACAGCGAACGGGTCTACGGCTGCATGAAGTACCCGCCCGTGAAGGGCGGGAAGCGCCTCTGGCCGGCCCAGGAGTTCGAGATGCCGCACTTCGAGTTCGAGGCCGTCGCGAAAGCCTTCGACCCGGAGCACTTCAGCGTTTGCGAGGACCGCGGCTTCAGCGGCGGCTGTCCCGATATGGACTTCCCCACGGCCTTCCTCGAGGATCCCGAGCCCCCGGACGCGTCCGCCGCCGCCGCCACCACACCCGGCGCCTCAGCCACAGCATCGGCCACCGGCACTCCCGGTTCAGAGACACCAACGCCGGGGACGTTCGTCCCGATAACGACCCACCGCGATGGGACGGCACCGGTCGATGTTGGCCTCGCCGCTACGGTCCTCGGTAAGCCTGTGCTCGAGGTCGAAGGTCCGCTCACCGCCGAACTCGTTACCTCCGGGCCGGGCGCAAAGTCGATCACCATCCAGGTCCGGAACAAGGGCACGATGATCGCGCCCTTCCGCGTGAAGAGCTCCGCCCGCTGGCTTGTCGTCCGCCACCCCGGCGACGCCGCTGGCCGGACGCTCGATGGCGGTGTCGCGGTCGGCGCCGATGTCCAGGTGGTCACCCAGGCGCCGACAACGACGCGCCCGCGGCTCGCCCAGGCCGGCTACGTGAGCCAGCTCATCGTGACCCTTTCGCCCGCGGACATGGCCGCTGGCACTTCGACCGGCACCATCCTGATCGAACCGCTCTGGGGCGGCGGCAAGACCTACATGCTCCAGGTCACGGCCGTGAAAGCCGCCTCCGACGGTTTGAGCCCGCGAGCAATCGTGCCGGGGACGAGCAGCGACGGCCCGTCGGAGTAGCGGCCCCAGCTGTACGAATCTTCCCAAGGCTGCTTGAGCGCATCAATCCGAGTTACCAGCCGTGTAGCCGCTTCCACTGTCCAGTGTCGTTGAGCCCCATCACTCCAACCAGCCGCGCTCCACCACGAGGCCCGGCATCGGGAAGTGCTTCACGTTCAGCGTGATCACCCGGCCGTCCGTCAGGATCGCCGCGGCGGCGAGGAGGGCATCGTTCTTGTCCACTCCGTGGCTCGGGCTGAACCGCCGAAACAAGGCGGCGCCGAGGTCAACAATGGCCTCTGTGATCGGCTGAGTATTTAGCAAGCCCAGGAGCTGGAGGGTCTTCGTCTCTTCGGACGGTCGCATGTAGGCCAGGATCTCCATTCGCTGGGCGGCCGCAATCCACAGCTCGGTACGGGTCGCATGGAGCGAGGCGATCAGGGCTACGGCCGAAGGATGGTTTCGCAAGTGCCAGATAAGGATGTCGGCGTCCAGGTAGGCCCTCACGGCTGGTCATCCAACACCAGGCTATCGAAGTAGGCGCGACGTCGATCCCATGCTACCGCAGACGCCTGGCGCATGGCCTCAACGGTCTCTTCAGGGGTTTCGTCCCTCACCCATGCGCCCGCCGTCTCGCGGAGGACGCGCAGAAACTCGTTCTCCGCGATCGGTTGTTCCGCCCGCATCCGAATGGCCTCTTCAAGGAACTGCTTCTTCGTCATCTTGAGCCGGCGTACGGCCAGGTTAAGTTCGGCGATGACGTCGTCGTCGAGCCGGGTGGAGAGGACGGTCGTAGCCATAAATGTAAGATTACGGATCTTACACGGATTTGACTACCCCCAATCGTGCCCGTCGGGCGCCGCGATCAACCCCGGCATCGGGCAGGGGAAGAAGCGCTCCGCGATCACGTTCGGGAAGCCGCTCTTCTCGTTGTCGATGCGCCCCCGGATGATGACGAACGGCGTCGCCCGCACCAGTTCGCGCTGGCGCTCCTGCAGGGGCGTGTAGACGACCACGTTCGAAAGCCCGAACTCGTCTTCGAGGAGCATGAACATCACCCCGCTCGCCGTCTGTGGCCGCTGGCGGGTGACCACCATGCCGGCGATCTCCACCCTCGCACCCTGGGGCATGCGGTTGGCGTTGCCTGGCCCCCCAAGCTGCTTGCTGGAGATGATCCCCTCGTGCAGCAGGTGCCGCACCTGGGCCATCGGGTGGGGCCGGGCCGACATCCCCAGCGCCTCGTAGTCCCAGGCCAGCTCCTGCCAGGGGCCGGGCCGCGGCAGCGTGACCATATCCTGCTCGACGGGCAGTGGCAGCGCCGCCTGGTACCCCGCCTTCCGCTTCCCTCCCGTCTCCGTCGCCTCGACGGCCGTCCCCTTCGTCAGCAATCCGAGCTGCCACAACAGCTCCCGCCGCGCCAGTCCGAATTCGTCGAGGGTGCCCGCGCGGATCAGCGCCTCACACTCTCCGTGGTCGATCCCCGTGCGCGTCATCAGGTCGTAGATGGTCCGGTAGGGGCCATGTGCCTCGCGCTCGGCGACGATGAGCCGGGAGGTGGTGATGGCGAGGCCGCCTGCGCTTACGCCCGGGCCGTCCACAGAGCCCGTGGCCTTGGACGCCGGCTGAAGGCGCTGTTCGCGCGCCTTTCCCCGCAACACGCGCTCGTCCGTCCAGCCGCCGCCGATGCCGTTCACCTGGGTGAGGCCAAGCCGGATGCCGTCGTCCTCGGGCCAGGACCCCGCCCGGCTGAGGTTGATCGCCGGCGCCCGCACCTCGAGCCCGTGCCGGTTCGCGTCGCCCGTCAGCACTTCGACCGAGTAGAAGCCCATCGGTTGGGCGTTGAAGAGCGAGCAGTAGTAGGCCGCCGGGTAGTAGTAACGCAGCCAGCACGACTCATAGGCGAGCAAGGCGAAGGCGACAGCGTGGCTCTTGGGGAAGCCGAAGGCCGCGAAGGCGGCCATCCGCTTGAACGCGACCTCCGCCGCTTCCCGGCAGACGCCCTGCCTGGCCGCCCCGGCGAAGAACTCCTCGGCCAGCGCCGCCATCGCCTCGGCCGAACGCTTGCGGCTCATCGCCCGGCGCAGGCGGTCGGCCTGGCCGGGCGTGAACCCGGCGACCGCGCACGAGATCTGGAGCACCTGGTCCTGGTAGAGCACATGCCCCAGCGTCTCCGCCATGAACGGCGCCAGCAGCGGCGCGAGTTCCGGGTGGCCGTAGTCGATATCGACCGGCTCCCCCCGCGCCAGCTTCTTGCGGTACTCCATGTAGGGGTGAAAGGCCCCTGCCATGATCGGGCCCGGGCGGATGATCGCCACCTGCACAGCGAGGTCGTCGATGTCGCTCGGCCGCGTATGCGGGAGCGACTGGATCTGGGCCCGGCTTTCGATCTGGAAGGTGCCAACCGTGTCGCCCGCCTGGATGGAGGCGAAGATCTCCTCGCTGTCGTGGGGGATCCGGCCGAGGTCGACCTTGACGCCGTTCACCTCCTCGATCATGTCCAGGCAGTCGTCCACCGCCGAGAGCATCCCGAGGGCGAGGAAATCGATCTTCACAAAGCGCGCGTCATCCACGGAATCCTTGTCCCACTGGCAGACGAACCGCCCCGGCATCCGCGCCGGTTCGACCGGTACCACGGATGAGAGCGGCTCCGCCGAGATGACCACACCCCCGACATGCTGGCCGATGTGCCGGGGGAAGCCCGCCACCTCGTGCGCGAGGCTCACGAGGTCGCTCCAGATCGGGGCGCCGGCGAGCGATTTCAGCTCGGGGATGAGCTGCATCTCCTCGCCGATCTCGTGGGCGCTGGCGAAGTTGCCGCTCAGCTTGTTCAGCTTGGCGAGCGTGGGCGCCGGTAACCCCAGCACCTTTCCGATATCGATCACGGCGTTCTTGAACTGGTAGGTGGGGAAGGCGGCCACGATCGCCGCGTGTTCCGGCCCGTAGCGGTCGTAGATGCGCTGCAGCAGCTCATCGCGGATGTCGCGCGGGAAATCGATATCGATATCCGGCAGGCTGTGCAGCTCCTCGTTCAGGAAGCGGTCGAGGTAGAGGTTGTTCTTCACCGGGTCGATGTGGGAGAGGCCGATGAGGTAGCAGACGATCGAACTCACGGAGGACCCTCGCCCGCGGCCCACCGGCCGCTCGTCCGGCGGCAGGTGCTTCGGCCGGCCGTGCAACTCGTGGGCGATCTCCCCGACCAGCTCCATGATGTCCCAGTAGACGAGAAAAAAGCCCGCCAGCCCGTGCTTCTCGATCAGGGCAAGTTCACGCTCCAGGCGCTCACGCGCATCCCCCCGGAATCCCGGTTCGAACGGCCCGTACTTGCGCTGGAAGGCCCGCTCGCAGATGCCCCGGAGGAAGCTATCGAGCGTCGCCCCCTCCGGCACGGGATAGTCGGGTAGCCGGTAGGGCAGGTCCCGCGTCAGGTCGAACCGGCACCGTTCAGCGATGGCCAGCGTGTTTGAGATAGCTGAGGGATAGCGCTCGAATCGGCGGGCCATCTCTTCCGGGCGCTTCAGGAAGAATTCGGAATTCGGCCGCCGTTCGCGGTGAGAACTATCGAGCGTCAGGCGGTGGCGCACGGCCACGAGCACGTCGTTCAGGCGGTGCCGTGCCCGGATGTGGTAGTGCGCGTTGTTTGTGGCCACAACATCCAGCCCAGCCCGTCCCGCCAGGTCAGCGAGAGCGGCGACCCGCTGGCTATCGCCGTAGACATCGTGATGCTGGAGTTCGACGAAGAAATGGTCAGCGCCGAGCGCGTCTCGGTATTCGGAGGCAGTGCTGAGTGCTGATTGCTGTGTGCCGTGTGCCCCGGCGCCTCGTGCGATTTCGCTGTCTTTGCATCCGGAGAGGACGATCAGGCCGGCGTGGTGTTCGAAGAGCCACTCTTTTTCAACCATCGGCGTGTCCTTGCCGTAGGTTTTGTAGGCCAACCCGAGCAGCCGGCAGAGGTTGCGGTAGCCGTCGATCGTCTCGGCGAGGACCGTCAGGTGGCCCTCACCCATCTCCTGGCTGCGCTGGAGAGCGGGAGACGGCGGCACTTCGCGCTCTGCAGTTTGCTCTTTGCTGGCAATGGTCATGCGATCGCTCCTGGCGGGCTCTTGGCGGCCTTGGCGCCTTGGCGATTCCCCGACCTGAGCGGGAGACGGCAGTGCTTCGCTCTTTGCTCTTTGCTCTTTGCTGGCGATGGTCAGTTCGCAGCCCGTGATCGGCTTCAGGCCGCGTTCGTGCGCGGCCTTTGCGTACTCCATCGCCCCGTAGAGGTTGTCGTGGTCAGTGATGGCGAGCGCGGCATAGCCGAGTTCCGCCGCACGGCCGACCATCTCGTCGGTGCTGCTGGCGCCTTCGCGGAGAGACCAGCAGGAGTGGGCATGGAGTTCGGCATACGCGGCCATAGCCCAGAGTTTAGAACAAACGTTCTTGGTTTGCCACTGTCGTATTTGTGCCGGTTCGCCCCCGGACCGTCCCCTCGGGGGTTTCCCGATTGGCGGATGATCTGCATGGGGCGTAAAGTCACCTTTCTACCTCTTACGGAGCGATCCTCAACATGCGCATGCGCAGCCGCCTTCTCCTGGCCCTCGCCGTTGTCGCGGCCCTGGCTATTCCGCTCCCGGCCTTCGCAGATGAGACGCCCCGCGCCGCCTGCGGGCCAGAAATCACCCTCACCCCGCCCTCCGGGACGCCTGGCACGGTCGTCAGCGTCAATATCCGCCACTACCCGCCCGATACCGACGTGACCGTCATTCTGCGCGTCACTGGCGACCCCGTTGTGGGTATTGGCCGCACCGATGTCGAAGGCCGGGCCTACGTCATCTTTACGATGCCCTCCTTCCCTGGCGATTACGTGAACGTCTTCGCGACCGCGCCCCCCTGCAACAGCACCGGCGCCCACTTCTTCTACCGCGAGACGCCGCCCACCCCCGTGCCCACGGCCCGTCCGACCGCCACCCCGTTCGTGCCGGCCCCGCCGACGCCGACGCTCCCGCCCGTCATCCCACCGACGCCACCTCCGCCTGCGGCCGGGGCTGGCCTCTTCACCGGCGACGCGATGACCTTCAACATGGCCCTCATCGCCCTGGCGCTCGTGGTCTTCAGCAGCGGCTTCGCCCTCTGGGGTTCGTCCCGCCGCCGCCGCCCGGCATACGCCACGGTCCAGGTGACAGACCACATCGCCAGCCGGGCTGCCCCTGAACCCGAGCTGCCGGGTGTCGAAGAAACGCCCACCCGTCTGCTCGCAGACACCTCCCGGCCAAGGGGCTCCGGCCTCTCGATGCTCGCCGCTGGCCTCGGAGCGACCGCCGCCGGGCTCATGCTCCTCGTCCGCGGCCGCCGCAAGTAACTCGTCCCTGGCCATGAACCAAAACGAGGCGGCCATTTGGCCGCCTCGTTCCGTTCGTCCAGGTCTGGATGTCCGAGTGGTCCCGGGGACCTTGCCGAGCGCGGCCGGAAGGCCGCTCAACACGATTGCGGTATTCCACGGGTCGCTCGTACCGGACTTCTTTGAACCCTTTGATCCTTGCGTCTAAACCCTCCCAGACCCGCGCCGGCGAGCGCGGCCGGGAGGCGCTTAACTTACCCCTTCGGCTTCTGTGCGCCCTCCAGCAGCTTTGCCCGGTATTCGTGCTGTTCCGGCACCGGTTCGCCAACGACATAGAGGAAGTAGTAGGCGCCGAAGTCGCCCACGAACTTGAACCGCTTCCGCATGTCCTTGACGAGCGTCTCGAACTCGCCCTTTCCCTCCAGGTAGCGCTTGAAGGTGCCGAACTCCTTTTCCGCCGCAATCATCGCCTGGGCGTTGTGGACGGTCGCCTCGATCTTCTTGCGGCTGCGGACGATCCGTTCGTCGCTCGTCAGCGCATCGACTTCGTCCGGGGAGAGGTTGGCGACGCGTTCCGGGTCGAAGCCGTGGAAGGCCGCCTGGAAGCCCGGCCACTTCCGCTCGATGACCTGCCAGTTGAGGCCCGGCTCGAACGCCGTCTTCGTCAGGATCTCGAGGTAGTCAGCGAGTTTCGTCGGGGTGATCTGCTTGGGTGCTTCCATTGCGGCCTCCTCTTGCTGGTCCTTCGCCCTTCAGCGAACCACTCCAGGTCCGTTGACATCGCGAAGCGGGCGGGACGTAAGCATACGGTACGGCGAGAGCACCATCAGCCGCGAGGCTCGGTCCAGTTCTCCAGCCGCAGCCCCGGCACCCGCGAGAACTCGCGCATGTTGTTCGTCACCAGCGTCGCGTCGTGGGCCAGCGCTGTCGCCGCGATCACCATGTCCATCAAGCCGATGAGCTGGCCGGTCGTGGCCAGCGCATGTTTCAGTTCCCCAAAGTAGTGAGCTGCCGCCTCGTCAAACGGCAGCGCCTCGAAGGCTCCAAGAAAAGCCCGGTGGCGTTCCATGTTCAGTGCTACTCTGGCCGAGTTCAGTGCCGCGTAGCGCAGTTCTGCGATGACCGCGGTTGGCACGCCGATCGGTTCCGCTTCCAGCGCACTGAGCCGTGCACCCACCTCGGGTGGGCGTCCGTTTAGTGCGTAGATACAGATGTCGGTGTCGAGCGCTCGTAGGGACATTACTCGAGAACCGGGTGTTCGCGGTCGGGCGCATAACCAGCGTCAATGTCGGCGAGGATCTCCTCCACGGTCCGGTCGTCCTCCCACGTCCCCAACACGGCCAACATCCCATCCCATGCGCTTTTCGCTGTTGCGTCGCGGATAGCGTTGGCGGCGAATGCCGACCGGCTCACCTTCTCACGTTCCGCCGCTCTGTCGAGCTTCCGCGCGGTCTCTTCGTCCAGGTAGATCGTGAGCTGAGGCATTGGCTCTCTCCTTTTCGATCCAAGTATATGTGCACATATACTTGGCGTCACGCGCTCCGGTCCCTCACAGCCCGCGGCCCCTCATACGTCTGTGCGTACCAGAGGTCGCGGGCGAGGTCGTGGTAGGCCGTCACCCGCCTCCCGCCCTCCAGCTCCACGATGAAGTAGCGCCGCGCGATCTCCTCCCGCCACCATTCGTCGTCGATCCGCCAGCTGTCATGGATGGCGGTCACGGGCAGGAAGGCGCCGCGCCAGAGGACCGCTTTCGGCAGGCCGCGGGCGGTGGCCTCTACGGCCAGCGGCGCCGGCTCGTTCAGCTGCCGGAAGCGATGGGTCGCGGCCTCGCCCGCTACTGCTGGAAGGCCACGAGCGCGAGCTGCCGCTCGGGGATTCTCGACCATGGTTGCACCTCGACAATGCGATAGACCTGGGCCTCGCCCACCCGTGCCGTCAGCTGCTCGATCGATTCGCACAGCTCCTTCCAACGGCGCGGGCCGAGGGCCCAGAGGTTCGACTGGTGGGCGTATTCGCTGCAGAAGCCGGAGAGGGTGATCGCCAGCGAAGTCGCCGCAGCCGGCAGTTGGAGCCGTTCGATCCGCCCCCGGACCACGAAGAGCATGCGCCCGGCGTCGTCCGTCGGTTCGCGAAAGACGAAGCGGCGGCTCAGCTGCTCGCCGCTTTCCAGGCCGAGGCGCCAGTCCAGCCGCCGCACGGACCGGCCCTGCAGCTCTTTCCGGCCAAGGGCGCGTTGCAAGAGGGCGCGTGTGCCCACGACCAGCGGCTCACTGAGGGCCGTTGGCGCCGGCAGGTCGGTCTCTTCCACGACCCGCGGCTCGTCCCGCGCGGGGATGATCCGGGAGCCGTCCTTGCCGTTGGCGAGCTCCCAGGCCCGCGCGCCCTCCCGCCCAAACTGCGCCTGGATGGCGGAGAACGTGAGCTCCGCCAGCTGCCCCAGCCGCTCCAGCCCGAAGAGCCGCAGCCGCTGCTGCATGAGCGGGGAGACGGGGAGGACCTCGATCGGGAGGGCGGAGAGGAAGCGCCGGGCCACCTCAGGGGTGATCAGGCGCGGGCCGTCCCCGCCCTCCGCTTCGCGGGCTGGCGGGCTGGCTGGCGCGATGCTGCCGTCTCGCAGCGTCGTCCTCGAATAGGGCAGGGCGATGGGTGGCCGGGGTAGGGGCGGGGCGGCCCCCTTCAGGTCATAGATCATGGCGGCCGCGTGGGCGGCGAAGATCGTCTCCGCCGCCGCCAGCCGTACGGGCAGCCCCGTGCTCTCCCGCGCCGCCCCTTGCAGGTCGGCCAGCCACTCCTCCTCGCTCAACCCGGCCAGGCGGGCGAGGCCCCGCACTTCGAAGTGGGCGTGCCCCGGGCTGATCGTCTCGACCACCGGGCTGTAGACCTCCAGGAGGTCGCGAATACGCCCGGCTTCGCCCGTAATGAACGCCTCCTGCAGGGGCAGGAAGACCGCCCCCGGGCAGAGCGCGAGCGCCTTCCGCAGGGTCGTGCCCACCGTCACCCCTGCCTCGGCGGCTTCCGGCGAACAGGCCGTTACCCGGGCATGCTCCTCAGGCGAGCCGCCGATCACGACGGCCCGTCCCCGCAACTCAGGGTTCTCGCGCCGGGCAAGGGCGATCTGAAAGTCCGGCACCACCAGGCAGGCAACGTCCATGGACGAATGAGTATAGAACAAGCGTTCTGGTTAGTCCCCGGATCTTTACCTCCGTTGTGTGAAGTGCTTCATATCGCCCTTTGTCCCCTTTCGCTACTGTGGCTTTGCTGCGGAGAGGCAGCGAAAAACACGGAGGGATTGAGATGGTACTCGTCGGGGGATGCGTCAAATGCCGTGGTTCGCTCGTCGTCGAAGATGACGGCTGGTTCCGGGAGTACTGCTGCCTGCAGTGCGGTTTCCGCGCTTCGCTGGCCAGCCGCCGCCGCCGCGCCCGCCGCGCCGCCCGCCCGGCCTAGCCGGATCCAAGGAGTCGCGGCCCTCCGTGGCCGCGGGTGGCCCGGGCTGGTCCGCGCTGTGACCCTGGACGAAAGCCTGGACCTCAGTCACCCGGACGGCGTACAACCCACACCTGCTCCCCGGCGTAGGCCGGCGGTGAGCCTCGGAAATCCGAGTACTCCGCTTCAATCTCGAAGCCGGAAAGCTCAAGCAGATAGCGCATCTCATAGCGGTAGATCCAGCGCATCCGCAGCCGTTCCTCTTCCTCACGCAGGAGCGCACCCGAGGGCGCGAACTCCCTGAAACGCCAGCTCTCTTCCAGTAGCTGTTCGACCGTATGATTCGTCCGGCTCACCACGCCGACCGTCACCCGGTTGCTGGTTACGGGGTGGACGCCCTCCCAACCGTCGTCGTCCGGCGAGGTTGTCCCGGGCGCCAGGGCACTGAGGAGCGGGTCGAAGATGGCAATGACCAGGCGGCCACCCGGGCGCAGGTGACGCCGGACACAGTCGAGGCAGCGGCGCTCGTCGTCCGTTGTGAGGAGCAGCTGGAAGGCCCGGAACGGGATGACGACAAGCGCAAACAGGCGGCCGAGGTCGAAGTCGGCCATATCGCCCTGGATGAACTGGACTCGCCGGCGGACATCCTCGTCCATGTCCGCGAGTTTCCGCTCCGCCTCCGCGAGCATGCCGGCTGAGAGGTCCAGCCCCACAACCTCGAAGCCAGCCTCGGCCATGGGCAACGTTACCCGCCCCGTGCCGCAACCCAATTCGAGCAC